>NZ_JBIWDH010000021.1:0-79691 GCF_044761885.1 Lysinibacillus sp. NPDC097231
TGGTTTTGGCTACCGAAATGATGCCCATCTTTTCCTCCGTTTACGTTTGGAAACAGGTCATTGATTTTGTCATCCCCAGATTTTGGTGATGAGCCTATTTTTGGTATAATTACCTTATAAATACAAAAATGTTATATAGGAGAGAGTTATGAAGATTTATAAATTAGCACAGATTTGTACTATTTGTCTTGTTTTATCGGGATGTAGTACACATTCATCTCAAACAGAAGAACCATCTCCCGCCGAAGGGCCGAGAGTAATCAACGATGAACCAGTTGAGTTGGATATCACGCAAGAGAAGACAGAGGAGGAGCGAATTCCTATTACTCGTGGTGACATGATAGATGCGCAGATAATATCTCCTATCGGTGAAAGCCACACATATTTTACAACGTATGGAGATTCGAAGGTTAAAGTTTATTTGCTGAATACTGGTACTGAAAGCTTTCTATATAAAATTCGAAATGCGGATGATAAAAAGGTTGCAGCGGGTGTTTTGAAGATGAACGAAAGCTTTGAACAGGTATTTACTGATTTACCAGAAGGAGATTACTTCATTTCTTGTATAGTTCAAGAAGAAGAACCTCCAATCGATATAGCTTTATCAGTGAAAGTTGAGTTCGTTGAATAGTAGACCTTTAGAATTTAAAATGAACAAATAATTTATCTACCATTAAATAGCGGTTTAGTTACGTATTAAGAGCAAAAAGGGTGGTGAAAAATGTTATATGTCATTTTGTTTATAATATCACTTGTTATTGTTTATTTTGCCTTTCACCTAACTGAGGGAAATAAAATGAGTAGAATAACAACTGGGGTTGTTTTAATACTATCTATTTTTACTTATCCGTTAACCCTTACTGTAGTAATGGAAATCAAACCAGAATTGGACACTGTAGTCGTTTTAGTACTATTCCATTTATTTTTATTGTTGAGCGGGATTATTGCGGTGATTATGGGTATTTTTATGAAAAAATCGAAATAAAAACAATGATAAGATATTTATATAATGAAGCTAACGGGGGCGATTGTTCAAAAGAGCAGTCGCTTTTTTACTAAGGGCTCAGGTTAGTTGAAGAATAAATTCTATAATTGGATATCATTAAAAAGCGAGGGGGAACCGTTATTAATAAGTGGTTATTTATATTAGCAGTTCTAGTAAGCGTTTGTTTAATGGGTTGTTCTAATGTCAACCTTCCAGGAGGTAAACCGCCTAAAGTTTTTATTGAGGTTGGAGATGAAACATATCCAACGATACTTGGAACTTATTGTTGGAAAGATACCTGTGTAGATACTGCTGGTCCAATTGAAATGTTAAGTGGCACAGAAACCATCAAGGTAAAACCGGGAGAGACTATTTCATTTGTGCTGGATTATAAACCACAACCAAGTGAAACTCACCTTTCAGAGTTTAGAGAAAATCAGGTATCAGTTGAAATTGAGCTTAA
Organism: Lysinibacillus sp. NPDC097231; assembly: GCF_044761885.1. Classification (NCBI taxonomy): domain Bacteria; kingdom Bacillati; phylum Bacillota; class Bacilli; order Caryophanales; family Bacillaceae; genus Lysinibacillus; species Lysinibacillus sp. NPDC097231. The sequence goes on from NZ_JBIWDH010000021.1 coordinate 1,449, forward strand.
AGATAATCAATTTACCGCACCTACACAAAAAGGAATTTATTATTATTCTTATGGCGTTTGGTGGATGGATGAAAAGAGAGAACACGTTTCTAATGGAGATGCTTTTTATGCCTTTGCTTTAGAAGTAAATTAACTTTGCTACATCAAGAAAGAGCAAGTTCTCAAAACATGCTCTTTAGATTTGTTCTCATATCAAGGCAAATATCGTTAATTTAAATTTCTTTATTTCTTCCCGAAGAAAGGTAGATCTGATAATGCTTAACCGGGTGATAAAGCTGAGGGGAACAATACATTTTATAAAAATTTATTCTGATGGATCTTTAAAATAGAAAAAATAAAGCGACAACAGCTAATTACAATAAAAGTAATAATAAGTTTAAAGAACTTTTTTCTTCTATCAGTCCTATTTAATCTTCTTAAATTTAGTATAGATAAGGTTATAAAATAAATGAATAAAAAAGAAAAAGAAATAACCAAATACAAATTTTCATGCAAATGTTGTTTTAGTAAAAAGCCATTATGGAATAATCCTTGATGGCTTTTTTATATGGTTTTGACTGGAAATTCAATAATAAGGTACTACAAAGTTATTTCTTCATGGTCATTTAAAATAAAGTGAGTATTGTATTATCTCTTCTTATTTTCATTGTTTTTAATCAAATTTCATTTCAAACTTACCAAATTAATGGAAAACTATATCCCGATTATACTCGTCTAATTTATTAAGGGAGGAGGCTAAATATGAATAATAAATATAATGAGTTACCTTACACAGAGAAATTAAATTCAAAAGAAGAACAAAAAGAAACCTTCATTACTCAATTAATGAATGACTATGCTCAGGATATTATTTGGCTTATTTATAGTTATGTTAAAGATAAAAATATAGCTGAGGATTTAACCCAAGAAGTATTTATTAAAGCTTTTAAAAAGTTAGATGGATTTCAAGGGAATTCATCTATAAAAACATGGCTATATAAAATTGCCATAAATTGCAGTAAGGATTATTTAAAAAGTGCATACATTAGACGGGTATTGCCAATAAATATTTTTTGTAAATTTAATAATCATACAACACCTTCAACGGAATCAATATATATGAAGCATAACGAATCGGCTATTATAACAAAAAATGTTTTAAAATTACCTTTAAAGTATCGGGAAGTAATAATGCTGTTCTATTTTGAGGAATTATCCATAAATGAGATAGAAAAAATTATTCATGTAAATTCTAATACTATTAAGACACGCTTAAGAAAAGCGAAGCAATTGTTAAAAGGCGCTCTTGAAAATGAAGAAGGAGGTAAAAAAAATGGATGAAAAATTAAAAAAACTACGAGATCATATGACTACAACGGATTTTAAAAATATTAGATTTGATGATGAAAAAAAACAGTTGGTAATGAAACGTATTATAAATCAAAAAGAAACAACCAAAAGTTGGATTCCGAAAGCGGTAAGTACAATCTTTAGCTTAGCTATAGTTTTTATAGTATTTTTTTCTGGGAGACACCTTTTATTTGATTCAAGTAATTTAGTTCAAGGAAGCAAAGAAAGTTCCGGAAAAATAGTTAATCAAGAAGGAATAACTCTATCAGATAATACCAATGAAGTTATTGATTCCAATCATGAAAACTCCCCCGATTTGAGTAAAAAGGAAATTCTATATCGTATGCTAAACACTAATGACTATTTTAAAACTGCTCAAGGTTCATATGTATATCGAAATCCTTATATAAAACAAAAAGTATTTTATAAATTAAACATGGAAAAAGGAGATATAGGTGGTTATGAACAAGCAGTTAATGAACAATCGAATAGTTCGGTAACTACAATAGTAAAAAGTGATAAAATATTAACTTTACATGAAGAACAAAAAGAGTATTTGCTGACTAAAGCATTTTCTCTTAATGGGGATTCAATCTCCTTGGATGAGGTTTATGGGAAGGATGAGTACGGTTCATCAGTTATTACTTATAGAGAGCGACCTCCTATAGGCAGGGATTCATTATTTCCTTTTGAAATAGTAGCGAATTATCTAGAGGATGAAAAACAATGGGAGATTGAACAAGAAGAGAACTATCTTGGAGAAAAAGTGATTGTTATTAGAGGGGACCTAAGTGCATTTAATCGTGAAACACATCAATCAGTATCATTTAAATTTTGGGTGCATAAAGCCACAGGAATTTTAATGAAGATGGAGACTTATAGTGCAGAAGGAAATGTAGTTAATTCATTAAAAACGCAGAAGCTTATACTAGATAAACCAATACCATCAAGTGAATTTCAATTAAATATTCCAAAAGATTTTAAAAAAATGATGTAACTTTGCTGAAGACTATAAATTTAAATGATAAATGTACATTCAGCGGACAATTTTAAAAATTTTGTCCGTTGAATATAGTTGTGTAATTACAACATGTTTATTGCATTAATATATTACTTGGTGGTATAAAAGTATTAATTTTACATACATGGGTGATTGTAAATGTTTAATTATGAAATATTTGATTGAATTGTAATTAGTGGTAATTTGGGAGACTTCTGCAACTACCGTTTCGCTTATGTTACATAAAATATTTGTACCTGTCACTACGTTTTCGCCCAAAACACTTGCTGAAAGAAGAAGTTAAACTATGGTGATTCAATTACCAATTATTCACTTTGCTAACTAGGGATTTATGGATTCGGAATATAAGAGATTACGCCTAGCTAATTTGCATTTCATCGTATTCGATTGCATAATAGCTTAGAGGTGTTAGGGATGAAATTTATCGAACAGGTAGTAAAGGCATGCTTGGTTATCGGTTTAATCTTACTGGGAGGACGTATTCTTACCGTAATATGCCATTATTATAATATAGCATTTACGTCTTTTTTTGTTGATTATCATGCTGCATCTCTAGCTATACTATTGATAGGGGTTATAGGTACAGAGATATTTAATAGTCGAAAAAGGAAGGGACGAGCATAAATGACTGAATGGCCAAAGGGCGTAGCGAAGCCTGCTATACGTGCATTAAATGCAGCAGGGTATACACAATTAGAGCAATTACAAAAGGTCGATTTATCAACGTTGAAACATCTACATGGAATGGGACCGAAAGCGTTGGAGGCTATTGAAGCGGCACTGAAAGAAAGTAGGGTGCAGAGTGAATAAGCTGACTTTATTTTTGCTGGCGATGGTCGTTTATTATATTTTTGTGGTTTTCGTGATTAGTAAGTTATTTATCATTCCTATTATGAAGTTTATGGCGCTTGTATTCTTCATTGGAGCTGGCTATATCTTTTCTCGAAAAATGCGGAAGAAGCTACAGTAGGAGGAAATATGAAACTTGTAAAACTTACCTTATTTTATTTAGCCATTATTATGCTAGCAATGGTGCTATCACTGGCAGGTGTTCGTCTGTCGATCTCACTGGGTATCTTTGCGCTAATAGTACTAGCCATGATTTATAGGCATATACATATTGTATTTCGCACAAATAATATGCAGTTGGTGGATAAGCTCGTGAAAGACCGCAAAAAGGAGCCATTTTATGCGTATCTTCATGAGATTGCTTATGGAACAAAGGAAGATCAGCTACGTTCATTAGATGTAGTCATAATGAAATATAAGCAGCCGGCAGTGAAGTATAATTATAAATTTGTGAAGGCGATCATGGAAGAGAATTTAGAGGATGCTAAGGATGCAGCTGATAACATCAACAAAGAGCCATTAGCAAGCTATGCAAAATGTTATATCGCCGCACTTGAAGGCCGAACAGCAGATATGCGAAGCGATCAGCTTACACAGCCATGGATGCAACCAGCGATTGAAGCGATTTATGCCTATACTACGAAGAATGCAGCAGCGTTTCAGCAGTATCAGAAAGAAAGCATTGAGCTGGCGCGTGGTGTACAAAAATTTGGGTTAATACATACTTTTGAAGAGATGAAAATGAATATGTAAACATTTTAGGCTACTTGATGCTATTTGGTGTCAGGTAGCTATTTTTTACTAAAATAATTTTTAAAAATATACAAATTATGCTGACTGATTCGTCTAATATAATGAGACTTTCATTCAGAGTGGGTTTTCACTGTAGTAAGAGAGGTGAGAAAATGGAATTTGATGAACTATATGAACAATATTTTCAACGCATTTATCAATTTATTTACTATATGGTTTCAGATCCTGGTTTAGCGGAGGACTTAACGCAGGAAACATTTCTTCGGGTTTATAAAGGACAGTTTAGAAACGAAGCGTCTATGGCTACATATATAAGGAAAATTGCACGGAATCTTGTCTATGATACTTATCGAAAAAAAGCGTTAATTAAATGGTTGCCATTTCAAAAGAGACATGAAGAACGGGAGACACATTACGTGCCACATGAATGGATTATGCAATCTGAAGAACGAAGGCTATTATATGAAGCCATCCAATTGTTAAAGCCTGAATATCGTGAGGTCGTCATCTACAGAAAAATTGAAGAGCTGACATTGGCTGAAACATGTGAAATTTTAGGTTGGTCTACAGTAAAAGTGGCGAATACACAGCGCAATGCACTGAAAGCATTAGAGAAAGTACTGGGAGGTGATGAATTTGGATTTACACAATCGACTGAAGAAACTCAATAATTTACCAGAGGATCAGGCTGTAAAGTCACGGATTTATGAACACATTCAGCACAAAAAGAAAAAGGGGTTTTCGACCTGGAAGGAAGGCATTTTATTACTCACGATTGCTGTGATTGCTCTATTTTTAATCCTATTACCACAAAATTCTTCACTACCACAGACTGCAAACCACTCAATTCAAGCCATTTATAAGTATTTTGGAGGACAAGAGGGGAAATTCTTTGCACGAAGCTCCGGTTTGTATATATCTGTTGAGAAAGTTGACGATACAACCGTATATAGCTTTTTTCAAGATTTGACACAGTATGTTGAAGAGGCAAATGGCAAGTTAGGCAAATATATAGTAGATGTAGTCGTTGTTAGAAATCAGCAAGAGGAGCACTATCAGGTTTCAGATACGGGCATGCTAAACGTTGATTCTGGACAGTTTTTTGTAGGGAAATCGGCTATCTATGATGAAATATTTTTTTCATTATATGATGTAAAAGCAAGATCGTGGCTATTTTTCCTTCCAGTTATCATAATCACGGTGGTCAATTTAATTTCAATATACTATTATAGCGGACGTAAATTAGAAGAAAAAAAGCCATCTAAGCGAAGCTGGCAGATACTATTACTTGCAATTACAGTACTTGTTGGTATTATTGTATGGGCAACTTGGGTAGGTCCTTTATATAGGCCATTGATGGTTGTGATAGCACTTTTATATCATGTCATCGTTTGGCACTACCTCAAACGAGATATACAGAAATATTCCGACTATAAAGTAGAGATGATAAAAATAAGTATTTTTTGTCTAGCGGTTGTTTTTATGATTATTATGTTTTAAAAACAAAACACCTTTTTTGCAAGTTATAGAAAAGCTGCAGAAAAAGTGTTTTTTTTAAAATGCTATGCTTTTTTTCCTAATAAAACGCCACGTACGATGCCCATAGTGAATATCACACTTAATAAAAATAGAAAAAGATAAGCATGCCACTGCTGTAAAATACGATTGTGACCTAAAGCAGCTATTAAATCATTAAAAAGTGAATAGGTAAAGTACAACAGAATACTATTTTTGATGAGACAAAAGGTAATAATACCATTTTGTCGCTGTACATGTGAGAGGGTTGGCTTATTTTTTCGCAGGATAGGATAAGCAGCTTTGATCTCTAAATAATGTAAAAGTAAAAATAGCATGAGCGCAATAAAGGGTAAATAAAAAATCGCGATTTTTGGACCAAATTGCGCATGGTCACTCGTAAAGCTTTGTAAAACTGGTATAGAGGTCGGAAGCTTATGATATTGGATAAGCGTTGCCGTAATGCCAGCTAAAAAAATGGTGGCGACAATCAACGTTAGCTGCTTACAAAAACGCGGTGTAGGTGTTTTGTGTTGTTCAAGCATAAATTCACCTCATTTTTCGTCTTAAAAAATAGCATTCTGTTATACTGTATCATAGAATAACAGAATGTGTGGCGCAGAAAGAAGGTTTAGATGGAATACTTATTGATTTTAGTTATTGGCATCGTTGGTAACGTCATCGGAACATTAGTCGGTGGTGGGGGATTAATTACTTTACCGACCATGATGTTGATGGGAGTACCAGTTCACTCAGCAATCGGCGCGAATAAGGTTTCTAATATGGTAAGTGCCTTTTCAAGCTTTTACACGATTTTTAGAAGAAAAGAATTATTATGGTCGGAAATGCGCGCTGTATTAGTTGTTTCTCTAGTAGGTGGAACGCTTGGCGGTCTGTTTGCATCGTTCATGAGTAGTCAAACGTTGACGCTTATTGCCATTGTTTTATTAGGATTTGCTCTCATTATGTCCTTTATCGGTGGGGCTGAATTTGGCGATAAGGAAAGATTTACTATGAATCGCAAAAACGGTTCAATCCTTCTTGGTGTAGGGTTTTATGACGGAATGTTCGGTCCTGGTAGTAGTACGCTGGCACTTTATACTTATGCACATGAGAAAATCTCCTATATCAAAGCTGTTGGCCTGTCTCGTGTAGGCGTTTTTGCCATGTGCTTAGGAGCAGCTATTACATATATAGCAACGGGTAAAATTGAATGGTCGCTAACGCTCGTATTAATGATAGGATCTATTATTGGGGCTCAAATTGGAATTATCCTTGCAAGGAAGGTCAAGGCAAATCAAGTAAAGCTATTACTACGAATTATCACAATTGTACTGATCGTACAGCTTGTTTATGATTTTATCCAAACGCTATAGGAGGCAATATTCATGTTCGAAATTACACCTTATCCAACTTTTTCGTGGTCACTGTCACGCCATAAAACGTTAACAAGCTGCGCCCGAAAATACAGTTATGAATACTATTTTTCTCATAACGGCTGGTTAAGTTACAATGTAGAGCCCTATCATCAACATGTTTATCGCTTAAAAAAGCTTCAATCCATGCCGATTTTATTTGGGCAAATTGTCCATCATTTAATTGAGCAATCGATCAATGATTATTTGCAAACAGGTATGGTGCCGACTGTTGCTGAATTAGTAAATCGTGCTCGTGGACAACTCAATGCAGCCTTTATTGATTCAACACGCCATGCCGAGTTATGGAGACAAAAGCCTAATAAATTTTATATGATGCAGGAAGTTTATTATGAGGGGAAGTTAAATCCTGAATTAGTACAAAGCTATAAGGAGCGGTTACAGGCTGTATTTGAAAGCTTTCTAAACAGTGAGACATTCCAGCAAATTACTGCTCGCAAAGGTTCATTACGAATCGGGGAGCCTGAACAATTTCGTTCCATGAAAATTGAGGGGATACAGGTATTCGTCGTAATGGACTTTCATTATTATGATGAAATGGCAGACAAGTGGATCATCATTGACTGGAAGACAGGCAGGGAGTCTGACGATGATCGCCAACAATTAGCGCTCTATGCACACTATATCCAGCAGAAATACCGTGTAACGCTCGATCAAATTGATGTCTACAATGAATATCTATTGACAGGCAAACGAAAAAAATATTCTTTTACAACCATTGATATGGATAACATTTTGCATACATTTCAGCGCAGTGTGCTGGAAATGAAAAAGTACCAGGCAGATATTTTCTCCAATGAACCAGTGGATTTAGAGGAGTTTGTGGAAACCGATGATAAATGGCACTGTAGAGGCTGTAATTTTAAAGAATTGTGTATGTAGAAATAAGTTAGAAGATGGAGCAGGAGACCAAAAAGAGGCAATTAGATAGAATGTCATACCAAACTAGGTGTGGCTTTTTATTCTCATTCAGTAGAAGACTCTCTCCTCTATAGGTGGTGAGATGCAAACATCCGCTGAGTGACCAAATCAAAGCCTCCAAACGCAATTACGCCATGGCAAAATTGAATATGCTTCATAGTTTTTGTAATTACAACCCATTATATATGTAGATGGGAGGTGTTTACTTATGGACTATGAATATAAAGTGAAATATTACTTTAACGAAGGTGGTGAAGAAGAATATAAAATCAAGAACAATATTGAACTAGAAACATTTACAGAAGAAATTTCTACTGGGTTCAATGAGAAGGCTTGGTATTCGTTTACTGAAACAGAACATTATAAAACGATTTTAATTAGTACTCAAGATGTTTACAAGGTAGTCGTAGAAAAAAATATTTTAGAATTTGATTAAACAAAGGTAGTAAGTCACATCTTCTAACAAGGTGTGGCTTTTTGTTATTGATGCAAAACAGCAATTAGTGATGCGATATTGTGTTTTTCTCGATAAATCATATAAAATTCTCGATAAATTATAAAAAACTCTCGATAAAATCACAAAATTTGTCGATAAATTAATGGTTCTTATCGATAAAATGAACAAAGGGCAATCTATCAGTGTGTTTGTTCAGAATGATGTAATACTCTATTAATGTCAAGGTTTTTAAAAGAACACGCATAGACAAAAAGAGACCGGTAAAAAATGGCAAGTACCTGGTCTTTTTGCGTTTATCCATCATACCGTCTATTTATGTAGGGGCAGTTATTTTCCAGAGTCAATCAAAAAGGAATACACGGTATCTTATAAAGAAGAATTTATAAAATTAGTTCAAACTGAAATATTAACGCCTTTGGACGAAGTAAAAAATTTACACAAACATTAAATTCCCTTATAAAGCGTGGAAGTTCTAATAAAGGGATTAAGTCGAAAATAAAGAGTCTTTATTAATCAATTTTAATAGCAAATAGAAGCCCATTCGTACTGGATGCGTATAATACGCTGTCTTTTATAACAACAGGCTCAGCAAAGTTGATATACCTCTCATCTGCATTATCTTCTATAGAAAACTCCCAAATGGTTTTGCCAGTCCCTTTATCTAATACTGTTAATCCCCCATGTCTACTTATAAACATTTTATCTTGTAAGAACGTAGCAGGGAAAGTACTGTTTATATTTTGCGATTCTACAAAATCATAAGAACTAACAACTAAATCTTTTCTTTCCCATTCTCTTTGTCCAGAGAATAAATTTATTGCTGTTAGCGTTCCATATTTGTCTACAATATATAAAAACCCATCATATACTTGCTTACTACTAATCGTTTCCCTATAAGGATAGGACCATAGCATTTTTCCTGTGTTTTTATCTATTAAAATAATATTGAATCCTATTCTAAATAGTAAATGATTCTCTAAGTTCCATACATTATCAATATCTATAAAGCTATTATTTTCATCCTTATATTCTAATATTTTTTCTCCACTTTCGATATCAAAGGAGTATAAGTAATTGACGGTATTGTACAACTTATCATATACCCGATAGGAATCGTGTGTCGTAACAAATAGAATATTTTGTGTTGCAATATAATCAACTTGGGAAAGATCGAGATTGAATTGCCATAATACTTCATTTTGAGTCTTATTAATAACTTTAAGCGAATTTGAATCTTCTTCAATTTTAATATTAGGGTTTGCAATCGGATCTTTTAAGTAATGTGCAACATTATTATCTTGTTCTATATCTAATGAATTTCTTTTAAAATTGAACGAAGGCTTACCTGTTTTAAGATTTATTTCATAAAGGACATCATCTGATTTTATGTAAGATTTTCCATTTAGATTAATTGGTGGAGTTATCTCAAATTCTTTTTTGCTTTCAGTTACCCATAATATTTCTGCACCTGCATATTGATTATGATTGGGATCTAAAAAATTCATGTCATATTTTTCGTGTAGTTCATCTAAGTCAACCTCTGTAAGCCTATTAATATTAAAAAAATAGATAGGTATTAATATAATAATAATAAATAGGATTAAAGAACCTTTATTCATATATGCCTCCTAGCTCTATTATCTTGCCCTGGATGATTATAACATAAAGGTTAGAGCAGAAAACCCTATTTTATTAAAAAAAGAGGTCATAAAAAGACCAATCAAAACTGCATATCAGGCAGATGGACGTAAAGGTTTACAAGAAGCAACTTCGTGTAAATCTTATTCAGAAGCGTTAAAACTAGCTGTTGTAAAAATCTATCTTCGAGGGAATCATTACCGATTGAGTTGCTGGTACTTTGAGAGCTGAATTTGTTAGGGCATCAGTAAGATTGCAAAGTATTTGAGTATCTAGTCGACCAACAAAAACAAAGCACACAAAAGAGCGCCCTGTGCCTTTCAATAATTGGTTAAACGAAGGTGAAGTCTATTACAATGAATAGATAATAGTCCTGGTAATTTAGATAATTGACTTGAATAGTAGAGAGGTATGGATAGAAAAAGTTCTTGAATAAAAGGCACTTGTCCTTATAGTTCCCAGTCATGTTGATCACTTGAGAATATAGTATTACTAGGAAATCAAAAAGAGGTGAATAGATCTGGAACATGAAAATAATTCTCATGATCAGCAAATGCCAGAAAAATTTTGTGGTTGTGTAGATCCAAATAAATGTCAAGAACTCGCTAATATTATTGGTGGGTTAGTTATTACTACAACACCAGTTTGTGTTGTACAACGTCTGCGTGATATTAAGGCAACTATTCTTGGACGAACTACTCGATCACCTCTTGCACTTCCATTTGCACTTTCTTTTGAAGGCATCGGAGCTAATACACTAAACCTCGGCGAAACTGTAGTACTTCAGGAAGAAATTAATCCATTTATAACAGAACTTCGCAAGAGAGGACTTATTGTAACAGCAGTGCATAACCATTGGCTTTTCGATAATCCTAGATTAATGTACATGCACTGGGAGAATATCGGGAATCCAACCCGATTTGCAAAAAATAGTTTCAATGCTGCAGTTGCAGCAGGCCTGTTCCAAAATGGCAAACAGTGATAATAAATGACAAAAGACCACTCGTATGGGTGGTCTTACATAGAAGTCATTAGGATTTTTTGATAAAAAACAAAAACCATACAGCATGATTTTGTTCATCTGCTGCAGCCCGTCGAAATCGTTCCTTAATAATTGAATCATTTGCTTTATCTCCTATATTTAAATAAGAATCAACGGCTTCTTGTTCATCTTTAAAGGCAAATTCAATTCCTTTACTATAATTATCTGGGCATTCCTCAGTGATTTGATAAGAGGGTTTTCTACCTGTTAAATTTGTATAAATTTTGCTGAATTCTTCGAGATGGCGTTTCTCATCACTTTGTATTTCAAGTATTTTATTTTTTTCATCCTCTGTAGGTGCCAGTTTGGATAATTTCTCATAACAAGCAACAGCACTGTATTCCGCGTTAATAGCTTTCTGAATATCGTTTACAAGCTGAGAATCATTTCGCATATGATAATAATCATTATACTGTGGAACATAAGGATAAAAGTATTGATGTGGATACATGATTGTCCTCCTTTTATTTAACCATCGCCTTATCATATGCTTTGCGTATAGGTAGTTGTGCAAGTTCAAAATCTGCATCATACGTCTTTATACCAATTTATCCATTGTTACTTTTTAGTAAGAAGACCTCTCTATAAAAGACCTGGTAATAGTGATCGAAAGCCCATGCCCACAATTGTTTTTGAGCATGGGCATTTAAAAGACTCCTCCGTTGGGCTTTAATTATATTTCACATAATATGGACCATTTGCTTCGCCTGCAATATATTAAATGGAAATAGCTTCCTAAATGAAACTGAAGTAAAGGAAAAAACAGTTTTTATTTAAAGGAAGCGTTTTGATGAGTAAAAGAGATCAAATATTACTTGGTATCGTAATTATATTGATGATAGTAGGTTTTATCTTGCATTTGGTGTTTGGTTTCAAGATAATAGAACTTAAACTATTGGATTTATTGGTTCTCGCTATTTGGGGTATTATTCTTTTCGGAATATATAAAAGAAATGGTGGTGTATCCTAACGAGTTAGGACAAACTATGAATAATAGATTGGAGAATACATAAAAGTGCAAAACATAATTCGTACATTAACACCTAAAGATTTAGAGCAAGCATCAAAGGTTTTTACTAATGTTTTTAGTGCAGCTCCTTGGAATGAACCATGGAGTTTGCAAACGTCTTCTAAACGATTGTTAGACATAAGTAGTACTCCAGGATACATAGGAATCGGTTATTTTCATTCAGACGATCAAATGATAGGATTTTTAGTTGGAAATGAAGAACAATGGGCAGATAGCAAGAGCTTTTACATAAATGAAATCTGCGTATTAAATAATATTCAACAAAACGGGATTGGCTCAAGTTTACTAAAATATTTAGAGGATATCCTTATAAAGAGGGAAGTTGAGACAGTGTATTTATCAACCGAGAGGGGTAAAGGCAAACCAGAATCATTTTTCAAAAAGAATGATTTTAAGACAAACGAATCGCGAATATTGATGACAATGAATCTAAAAACAAAAAAGAACAGCACTGTGAGTAAAGAAAATGTATAAGAATCTTTAAACTTCTTACATGTAAAGACTAGCAATTGTGAGTTTCTCCATAAATTATATAAAATTCTCGATAAATTATAAAAAACTTTCGATAAATTCACAATATTAGTTGATAAATTAATGGTTCTTATCGATAAAATGAACAAAGGGCAATCTAACAATGTGTTTGTTCAGAAATTGTTCAGAATGATGTGATACTCTATTCATGTCAAGGTTTTAAAAGAACACGCATAGACAAAAAGGGACCAGCAAAGCTAATTTAGCAGAGCTGGTCTTTTTTTGTAGAAAATCAAAAGGAACAATCATCTGACGAAACCGTCTTTCAGGATGAGGTGATTTTGTGAAAAAATGGTTAATAGTGATCTTGGTGTTCATGATGATTTATTTCATCTTTATAAAGGTGATGGAGACTAGTCCTCAAGATACGATAGATTTTTATGAAGAAAAATGGGGCATCAAGCTTCCATTGCCTGATGAAATCAATGATGTACATAGTTCCGAGCTGAGTTTTAATGGGGATGGTGAGTGGTTTACGATTTTTACCTATACAAAAGATAACGGAGAGATCGAGAAAAGCGGCATGGTTCCTATAGCTGCAGCTAATATAGGAAATGCGAATTACAAAATAGAAAAATTTATTGCTACTACGCTTGAGATATACATGGATGAAGAGTCAACCGAATTAAAGAAAAAATTTGATCAATATCCGGTTAAAGCGGAACTAGGTGATTACTATTTTTATAAAGCTAAGAATGGAGGAAATGACTATTTTATAGCAGTTTATAAACAGCATGAACAAAAATTATATATATTTGAATGGCATCAGTGAAAATAAAAAGGGGGAAAATCGTATTGATAAAAGCAGTGATTTTTGATTTAGATGGCACATTATTAGATCGTGATCGTTCTGTTAATTTATTCATTGAACAGCAATACGAGCGGTTACAGCAAAAGCTATCGCATATTCCAAAAGAAAGCTATGTTCATCGCTTTCTTGAGCTAGATAATAGGGGTTATGTTTGGAAGGATAAAGTTTACCAGCAAATGGTCGAAGAGTTTTCTATTGAATTATCCCCAGAAGCATTGTTGAAGGATTACCTACAATATTTTCAGCATCATTGTGTTCCGTTCGAAAACTTGCAAAGTCTGTTACACAATTTGAAAAGCCAAGGCTTAAAACTTGGTATCATCACAAATGGTTATGGGCAATTTCAATTAGAAAATATACGTGCGTTAGGCATTGAAGACGAGTTTGACATAATCCTTATCTCTGAATGGGAAGGCATCAGAAAGCCGAACCCTGAGATATTCAACCGTGCTTTATCAAAGCTAGGCGTGTCAGCCAATGAAAGCATCTTTATAGGAGACCATCCTATCAATGATGTGGAGGCCGCTAAAAATGTAGGGATGAAGGCGATTTGGAAAAGAAATGATGCATGGCAAAGTGTTGAAGCGGATGATATCGTCGATCATTTAATAGAAATTCTAGATTTGCTAATGGTGTGGCAAAAGGAAACCGAAACAAAGTAAAGTTAACATAAAAATTAACATTTATTCTTATAATAGTTAACATTCGTCAATGTTTAGTGTGTACTGAGTCGTGCTAGGATAGACATATCTCGAGGATAATTATTGGCTATAGCAGAATGATTCATACACATTGGAGGTTAGTAAACTATTATGCATACTACAATCGATATTGATCTTAAATTAAAACAGGGGTTTCGTACTTTATTTCCTGATTATGCAACAAAATTAGAAAAGGCAACTTCACAGGATGAAATAAATCTACTCCAGGCTGCTTTTATTGAGGAAAGAAAGCAAGCCTTAGCTGATGCTTTAGGTAAGGATATCACAGAGCTAAAAGCAAGTGATCAAACAGCGGCAATTCCTTTAAAAAAGGAGACGTATGATATTCTCATCAATGCGACTGGAGACGATATTAAAAGACAGCTTCATGTACTAATTGATGGACTTGAAAGATTAAAAGGCATGGAACAGGATGATGCGGGTCTTGTAACGGCACAAATCCTTTTATCGGGTGCTTTGGGAGTCGGTTTATTATCCACTTCGGCAGTTGTGGCTAAGCTAGCGGTTGGAGCGGCTGAGGCTGTTGCTGCATTCGCTGGCGTTTCAGTGGCGACAGTGGGAGCTGTTGTTGCAATTGCTGCCTTAGTGATTGTAGCTGTTCTGATTCCAATCATTTATTTTATGCATAAACCAGCTAATGCCATTGTGCTGTTAATTAATGAATTGGACAAGCCTTTAGTTTTTGAGCATGATCATAATGTTCATGGCAAACCAATGCTTATGACAACGCCTATTCCTGAAGGCATTGAGGTTCCAGGGAAAGCTAAATATCCTGTTGCAGGATTTATCGCAACTCAAAAACGTGATAGTGCCTTAGTAGGGACACAATATGGCTTTACAATGGGCTACGGAAATACGGGGACTAAATTTTCCTTTGGTGTAGAATGTCCATTAACATCAATTTATACAGATAATAATTGTTATTGTGCTATAGACGAAAGTGCTGAAAAGGTTGCAGAATTGACGACCAAGAAAAATAAACAATTCTGGGAAGCTGAAAAAGACGGGTTCAAGCTAAGCATTCGCTGTAATTCAGGAAGCGGCTCCATTGCCTATTATGTAGCGCGAGCATATAAAGGATAGAAGAAGAGTATCCCTAACTAAATTGGTTAGGGATACTTCTTTGTGTATTCGATTTATTTGCTTAACTGATATGTTTTAATTGCTGGCGGAACAAAAGCAGCACATTTATCTAAGAGTGCTACAATATTATCGTCGACTAGCAATGCTTCACGGTTTTGTGGTTGTAAAAACTGTTCGTTTTGCATATGGTCAAATAACCCAATTAGTAAATCGTAATAATGGTTAATATTTAAAATACCACAAGGTTTTTGAAGGAGGCCAATTTGATTCCATGTGAATACTTCAAAAAGTTCCTCTAATGTACCAGGTCCACCCGGTAATGCGATAAATCCATCAGCTAGCTCCATCATTTTGCTTTTGCGTTCGTGCATGGAATTCACTACAATCAGCTCTGTTAGATGTTTATGGGAAATTTCTCGTTCCTCTAGCAAGGTAGGAATAACCCCAATCACTTTGCCACCTTCACGAAGAACCGTGTCTGCAACTGTCCCCATGACACCGACACTAGCTCCACCATAAATTAACGTAATATTACGTTTTGCCAATTCTTTTCCTAGAAGAATAGCTCCTTCTCTATACGCCTCAGAAGCACCGATGCTTGATCCGCAAAATACTGCAATACTATCCATCAACTTTCCTCCATATCTGAAATTTTTCTTTTATCCCGCATTAACGGGCTGTATAACTCCCACCGTAAAATTCAGCGAAAGTAAAGAAATTAAGTGGGAGTCTTACAGCCCATAATAGCCCGATTGGTGAGGGGCAACAAATGTTTTCTGCGCGAAAGCAAAGCGGCAGGATGTTGGTCACACAAGCGTTTTCACAGGATGTGAAGTTTTTAGCTTTTGTTCCTCTATAATCCGTGGGGATGAAGAAAATCCCCACGGATTAAGTTTCACTTTATAGTATAATTTATTTTTAATAGGAAAGAAATGGAGGATCTTAAAATGGAATTAAATGAATTTCAAAAATGGGTAAAGGATTACTACGATACACGAGGTTGGTCGGAGTTAAGTATATTTACGCGCATAGGCTTTCTTGCTGAAGAAACTGGGGAAGTAGCAAGGGCCATACGAGCACTGGAAATTGGTCGGGATAGACCAGATGAAAAGATCCAATCGTATGAAGAAAATAAGCAAGAATTAGTAGAGGAGCTAGGAGATGTGCTAGGGAATATTATTGTGATCGCCAATAAATATGATATTTCACTTGAAGAAATTTTTACAGCTCATCAGGAAAAGCTAATGAAGCGTTATCAAGATTGAAGGGAGAAGCACATATGGATTACCAAATAGAGGTTTTACTAGAAAAACACGATGACTTCACTAGTTTTTTAAATACAAAGTTAAGAGTGTATAATGATGAACATTCACCTTATCATAAAGCCAGTAGAGAAAAAGGCTACATACGCCCGTTAAACCTTATCGTCACAGATACTCAACAACAATGGATTGGAGGCATCACGGCCGAGGTTTATTGGGGATGGGTGGAAATCAACAAGTTTTGGTTTAGTCAAGAATACCGAGGAAAAGGTATCGGTGGACAACTACTAGCGAAGGCTGAAGACACTGCCAAGCAAATGGGAGCAACCAAGGCACTGTTAACTACATATGACTTTCAAGCACGTACGTTTTATGAAGCTAGAGGCTATCAAGTTGTTGGTGAAATAAAAGATTATCCTCCTGGCAGTAGCTATTACACGATGGTGAAATCACTAGTTTAGATCACGGTCATGAAAAAATATAGCTGAAAAATGACTAAAAAAACTCCCTGGTGTCAAACTTATAAAAAAGGGGAGATTTAGTGTGTATTCGTTATCAAATTTTAAAATACTTGTTGAAAAGCAGAAGGAAATTGATAATATTCATCAAAATTGTGATCATTTAATGCAGACAACTGTAACGCCTAAAATGAATGCCGAAGTCAATAATTTGTTAGATGCCATTAATAAAAAACTAACAGAACAAGGTTTTTCGATTACAGAGACGTCTACTGGACTAATCGCCAAATATGGTGAATCTGCTGTTATTAATGTTGACAAGCATTCGAAAAATTTGGAGGAGTGTTTTTTTATTAATTTAAATAATTATGCGGAAGATCAAGTTGCCATTGTTTTAGATATCACGGATTCAATGATGTCGAAAATCTCCAATAATCTAGATGGCTATTCTGATATAATCGATCAAATGACCGATACGCTGAAGCAAGCAAAAAGCCTCGAAAAAGCCTGCACTTCGCCCAAGTTTATTTACAAAACGCAAAACAATATTATCTTTCAATCAGCAGATGAAGTAGTCGATTACTATTTTCAGTAAAATGGAAGCCCCCTTACTATTTTTAGAAGGGGGCTTAAAAAGAAGCTCTATTGATTAAATATTCCCGCTACGATCATTTAAGCAATAAACTTTCTTCCAAAAATGAACATGATCACCGTGATGATAAAGAAATACATTGGCATCATCATCAAGGAACCATTGTGCAGGAAACTCATACCCGACGTTATTAGACTAACGAGTAAGTAATAGCCTAAGCTGAAAATTGCACCTGCTGTTCCAATCACGTCTTGAAAACTGACAAGCGCTAGACTTAAGCAGTTAGGTAGAGTAATCCCTGCTCCTACTAACATTACAAAAATAGTACCTAAAATACCTATCAATATCACAATATTAGGTAATGGCAAAGTGCAAACGATTAGTAGTAATAAAGCGCCTACCACCATCACAAAGCAACCAAGGTGAATAACTTTTTCTGGTAGATAATTATTGACGAGTCTTTTTGAAATCATTGCTCCGATAATAGAGGCGAGAGCCACAATTATACCAAGAAATCCATATAGTCCAGGCGATAAATTGAAATGCTCAATAAAGATAAAGGGTGCCTCAGCATAGTAACTAAATAACACCCCATTTATTCCACCGATAAGCAACCCAAAAGCAAGAACTCGTGGAGATAAAATAATACGTTTTACGACTGGGAAAATGGTTATTCTTTTTCTCGTTGAAAGATCTGTTGTTTCAGGGAGCCTGAAATAAGCATAGATCAACAACAAAATACTCATTGCAACAAGCACAAAGAAAACAGCTCTAAAACCAAGTGCTTGATCGACCCAGCCACCAACAAGCGGTCCCACTGCAGGGGTAAAGGCGATCACGGCTGAAATTTGCGCAAACATCGCATGTCTTTTACTGCCAGACACACTTTCCCGCAAAATCGTTTGCGTGATAATAGAGCCAGTAGCCGCTCCAAAGGCTTGTATAAGCCTACTAACCAATAGAAAAGTTATTGTTTCCGCGTAAAAACACATGAAACTTCCAATACCATAAAAAATTAAACCGCCCAACATTGCCGGTCTTCGTCCAATAAAATCAGATATCCATCCCCAACAAAAGACACCAATTGCAAAACCTATAAAATAAATACTTAAGGTTAGCTGCACAGAGCTATTAGAAGCATTCAGTGCGTCTGAAACATCTGGGAGAGATGGAGAATAGATTGTCTCGCTAATCTGTGGAAAAGCTACAAGAACAATCATTAACAGTAAAGATGGTGTTGTATGTTTTTTCAACTTATTGCCCTCCTACAAGCAAAATCTACTTTTTTAAAAAAAAGTAGACTTAGCTAGGGAAACGGCGGGACCATTATTAGTATTCGTTCATAGGATGTCATTTTCAATCACCTAAATATGCTTAAAGTAGGAGTGCATAGTCTAGCTATAATTATAAGTCTTTCTAGTATTTTTAAAAGGATAATATAGAAATAATTTCTATTTATTAAATCTCGAAATTTTTCGATAATTTATCTTATAAATAATGATATATACAGGAATGGCAACGAATGTTCTTTTTAAGGAAAAAATGCATGACTAAACCATGATGGGAAGTTAAGAATTGAAGTACCATCTGGAAATAATGATTGGAGCAAAGTGGCTTTACAGAGGGGAATACTCCTCCAGTTATGATTCTTCATGCTAAAAAAATGCCGTCAAGAAGTCATGCGCTACTCAAATTTTTGGAGAGGGTACATTGTTTTAGATGTGATCTTTTTTGTATTAAAGGATTTTATTAGCAGTGTGGAGAAAAAGTAATGATAGAAATCAAAGGAGGATAATTAACATGTTTCCTAATTTAGAGACAGAAAGACTTGTTTTAAGAGAACTAACACAGGCTGACGCAGAAAGAATTTTTGCCTGTTTTTCTAATGAGGATGTGACGCGCTATTATGGCCTAGAACCTTTTGTAGAGCTAAAACAAGCAGAAAATTTAGTGAACCTATTTTCAAAAAGCTTTGCTGATAAAAGGGGGATAAGATGGGGAATTGAACGAAAAGGAACAAAGGAGATAATTGGAACTATTGGTTTTAACGTCTGGTCGCCTGCACATAAAAGGGCAGAAATTGGTTATGAAATTCATCCTGATTATTGGAGAAAAGGGTATACTTTAGAAGCACTTACCAAAGTGATGTCGTATGGCTTTGAATCTATGGGGCTGACTCGTATTGGGGCCGTTGTATTTTTAGAAAATGAAGCCTCCAATAATCTACTAAACAAAATAGGTTTTCAAAAGGAAGGAATTCTTAGGGATTATATGTATCAAAATGGCAAGGCGCACGATGCATTTATGTATTCAATTTTAAAGAAAGATTTAAATGTTCTTCTGTAAAAACAAAACCTATTAACCTGTGAAAATATATTTTTGTATTGATAAAATCCTTAAAATGGAAAATAAATGATAATTTAGCTGTAGTTTCATGGTTACTTTATGCGGTTATAGTGTTAGTAGGAACCTCTTTTTTTAGTAAATGAGAAAAAAGTAACAGGTAAGGGGCATTGTAAGAATGGAAATACAGTATAGTACAGCTTATTTTCAAAAACTAGATTTACTAGAAAGTTTATACGCAGGTCAAGCAGCATTAAAAGAGAGAATGCCATCGCATAATGTCAGCCAAAGCCATTTGGAGCGCTATGAACAAATGGAAACGGCAATCGCTAAGTTGAATATGGAAATT
The DNA here is from genome assembly GCF_044761885.1 of Lysinibacillus sp. NPDC097231. NCBI lineage: Bacteria > Bacillati > Bacillota > Bacilli > Caryophanales > Bacillaceae > Lysinibacillus > Lysinibacillus sp. NPDC097231. The sequence goes on from NZ_JBIWDH010000021.1 coordinate 21,591, forward strand.
CGCATACTTGAGCGAAACATTATTCAATCAATAGATTCTGACTGATATGATGGAAGAAAAAAATGAATACGATCAGCTCATTATAAAACCAGCCAGCGTTGGTTAACTACTAACTCAAAATATAAACCTAAGACATATAACATCCATACAATTCGCCCAACTCTACATGTTTAAGAAAATGAGCTGTATAAGAGCCTTACACCTATCACGGTGAAGGCTCTTTTTTTTGCTTATGCTTAAGGTATATCTCTATAAGAAAAAGTTATTGAAATTAATAATTTACATTGATTTTACTTATGGTTGAAATGGATATAAACTAAGGTTAAAAATATCCATTAAAAACAGAAAAGAGTGATGAAGATGGGCATTGATTTTCATAATAAGAACAATCAAACTACTTATACAACTCGACATGCTGACCATTCATGGGTGGAAGCCATAAAAAAATTGATACCTGCAAAAAATATTGCTAAGGCTGCAGATGTTGGCTGTGGTGGAGGAATTTACACAAAAGTATTAGCAGATATGGGCGTACCTTCTGTGATTGGCGTAGACTTTTCACAGGCCATGCTTGTTGGGGCAAAAGAAAATTGTAAAGAATATTCTAATATAACTTTTAAACAAGGGGATGCATCAGATACTGGCTTAAACAATAACAGCTATCAATTAGTACTTGAACGAGCGTTAATTCATCATATCCAAGATCTAAAAACTTGTTTTCAAGAGGCATATAGAATTTTAGAAAACAAAGGTGTCTACATTATACAAGACCGTACAACTGAAGACTGTCTTTTAAAAGGTGATGATTACCATATAAGAGGATATTTCTTTGAACGTTTTCCAAGATTAATAAAACAAGAAATTAATCGTAGACATAGTAGTGAACTAGTAGTTGAAACGCTTAAGGAAAGTGGATTTAGTGACATTCAAGAAGTAAAGTTATGGGAAACTAGAAATGTTTATGACCAGAAAGAGCAATTACTAAAAGATTTACAGGAAAGAACAGGAAGAAGCATCCTACACGAGTTAGACGATAATGAAATACATGAATTAGTAGACTATATCGATAAATCAATTTCAACTGACAGTTCTATAGTTGAAAAAGACAGATGGACGATTTGGAAAGCTGTGAAATAATCCTCCTTTACACAGTTTGATGGATGAATTCTTCATTTTGGCCGTTCTATCCGTCAGTTCGGTTGATCAATCCGTCACATTCGTAATTCAATCCGTCAAATCAGCTTGTCTATCCAATTTCGATGGATCAATCCATCACATTGACAGTTCTATCCGTCAGTTCGGTTGATCAATCCGTCACATTCGTAATTCAATCCGTCAAATCAGCTTGTCTATCCAATTTCGATGGATCAATCCGTCACATTGGCCGTTCTATCCGTCAGTTCGGTTGATCAATCCGTCACATTCGTAATTCAATCCGTCAAATCAGCATTTCTATCCAATGCGATGGATCAATCCATCGCATTGACAGCTCTATCCGTCAGTTTGATGAATCTATCCATCGCATTCGTAGTTCAATCCGTCAAATCAGCTTGTCTATCCAATTTCGATGGATCAATCCGTCACATTGACAGTTCTATCCGTCAGTTCGGTTGATCAATCCGTCACATTCGTAGTTCAATCCGTCAAATCAGCTTGATCCAATTCGATGGATCAATCCATCACATTGACAGTTCTATCCGTCAGTTCGATGAATCAATCCGTCAAATCAGCTTGTCTATCCAATTCGATGGATCAATCCATCACATTGACAGCTCTATCCGTCAGTTTGATGAATCTATCCATCGCATTCGTAGTTCAATCCGTCACATTGAATGCTCTATCCATCAGTTCGATAGTTCAATCCGTCGCATTGACAGCCCTATCCACCATTTTTTCTACCAACTCAAACGCCATCTTAAATAGAACTAAAAAAGCTCTCGTTTATTTCAAACGGGAGCCTTATCTTTTATTTACTTACTAATGCGAGAAGGTATTTGTCACGCTCTGCTTCCTCTAGCATTTTATTATCGATGAGTACAGCACCGTAACGCACATTTGTCATATCACGATCCACTAAAAATTGAGCATTCACTTTTGCGACTTTATTATTTACGGGACACTCACCTTTAAACTCTACAACGTCCTGTCCTTTTTGTGTTTCAAAATATACCCAATTTGAATTTTCGCAAGCCTTTGTAAAGCTAGATTCTAGAGTCTTGCTACTATTTTCAAATGAATAATTTTTAACATATGTTATATATTCATTATCTGTGATTTCCTTTTGCGGACCGTAAAAATACCAAAATGTCGCTAAAATACCAATTGGCACAATCCACAGTATATTTCTTTTACTTAACTTCCCCATATTTGCATCCCCCTTTATTAGAATATTTTATCATCTTTGTACTGATTTTTGCTAGCTTACTATAATATTTTCTAGTTTAGGGTCTAATTTCGTAAATAGAGGGGGCTTGAAGGTTACCTAGTTCGTCTGATGTTTAATGATGAACTTATGGTAATGCCTAAAATTAAAGAAACTATGAGGCTTGTGATGACGTCCTTTATGAAAGCAGGCGGGTATTTCAACAGACGCTCAAGGTTATTTTCTTGCTACATTCAAAAATGAATTGGGAGCACTCTTTTAACCTGAGAAACGAAAATTAAAAGCAAGGAGATTTACAAAATGAATTATGAAATTTTTCAATGGATTAATGATATAGCTGGTCGCTATTCATTTCTCGATAAAGGGATGATTTTCATCACTGATAGCGTTCCTTATATCGTAATCGTATTCATGTTATTTTTATGGTTTACAGCAAACAAAGAAAAAAGGGCAGAAAAACAATATACCGCTATTTATATTGTCTTTACATGTTTACTTGGATTGGGTCTAAACGCACTCATACACTTTGTCTACGATCATCCACGCCCATTCATAACATATGATGTTCATCAGTTAGTACCACATGCTAATGATTCTTCATTTGTAAGTGATCATTCAGTATTAGCCTTCGCTGTAGCTTGTACGTTGTTATTACGAAAAGACTCGTGGAAGTATCCTGTATTAGTATGGGCCATCCTGGTAGGTATTTCACGTATCTACGTCGGGGTCCATTATCCAGCGGACGTGATTGGCGGGGCTCTATTATCGTTTGGGTCAAGTCTAGCGGTCATTAAGTTGGCTAAAAAATTGGAGCCTGTTGTACAAATCCTATTCAACATCTATAATAGACTAACGAAGCATATCCCTTTCTTAGCCAAATACGCAATAAAGAACTGAATAAAAATTAAGGATTGAGAGTCGCATTTTCATGCGGCTCTTTTTACATTTCCATAATTAATATGAGTTGAGAGTATGAATTACAGCACCATTCCATATCCTGTGGAAAGTGCTGTTTTGATTCATGAATTGTGTTCGTGCCTGGCACCAAATTTAACTCTAAACACATCAGTAGATACTAGCATGAGCTCGATTATTTGTTGAGCCATTTCTTCTTGTGGTGTTTGGAAGTCTTCTTCGATCCACCGAATAACCATCCCGGCAATACCATGTGAACGGTAAATATATAACCATTTTATATCGAGTGTGGGTGGGACATTTTCGTATTCGTATTCCTCAATAAATAAACGCTCAATAGCTAAAGCAATTCGATGGCGAAAGTCGACTTGAATATGGTCGCTCAATAGCAGTTTATATAGTGAAACCTGATCGATAAAATATTGAAAAAGTGTGATGTCTTTACTGTTAAGTCTAGCTAAATTTACAGTTGCCAAGTTTTTATATGGTACACGTATTTGCTCAATCATTTCCTTTAAAGTGTCATCAATAATTGATTGGAGGAGCTGTTCCTTCGATTCAAAATGAGCGTAAAAAGTGCCACGGTTGTAGTTTGCTTCTCGGATAATATCAGAAATTGTAATATGTTGAAAAGGTTTTTGAACTAATAACTTTAAAAACGCAGACTTTATAGCACTAGTAGATCTTTGTATGCGTTTATCAACGTAAGTTTCCAAGATAATCACCTCTTATTTATTGTTCACCAATTATAAAAATAAAGCAATTTTAATGTACAAAAAATGCAGTTTTGTCTAATACTATACATTTGGGGTTATTCTAATGATTGTTTAAAAAAGAAGATTTCATTATATTGAGAGTGACAATTTGGAGGAGGTAATACGTATGGAAACATTTCCAGTTTTAGAAGGTAAAGTAGCAATTATTACAGGAGCAGCAATGGGCATGGGGGAGGCAACAGCTAAGCTTTTTGCACAAGCAAAAGCAAAAGTTGTCATCGCTGACTTTAATGAAGAAAAGGGACGTCAAGTTACAGAAGAAATTATCGCAGCAGGTGGGGAAGCAGCATTTATAAAAGTAGATGTTTCACAGGGTGATGGAGTGAAAGCAATGGTACAATTCACTGTTGATACATTTGGTAAATTAGATGTAGCAGTAAACAACGCGGCATTAACACCTGATGACCAACCAGCCGATTCATTTGATGAAGATTATTGGGATCGATTAATGTCGGTTGATTTAAAAGGAGTAGCATTATGCCAAAAATATGAATTACAGCAAATGAAAAAACAAGGTAATGGTGGTTCAATCATTAATATTTCATCTGTAAGTGGTTACCGCCCACAGCCTAATAACATTGCATATGTAGCAGCAAAACATGGTGTTGTAGGTCTTACAAAAGTGGCAGCACTTGAAAATGGTCAATATAATATACGTGTAAACTCAGTAGCACCTGGAGCCATTGATACACCAATGTTACGTGGTGCACTAGAGCAATTCGGGTTAAATGAAGCAGAATATGCACCACAATTAAGCCTATTAAATCGCTTTGGTCAAGCTAGTGAAATTGCGCAAGCAAGCCTATGGTTAGCATCAGACCAGTCTTCTTATATTACAGGTACTACGATACATGCAGATGCAGGTTATACATCAAGATAATCATGAATCGAAACCGGTTTCTACAATTTGTAGGAATCGGTTTTTTATATGTTTTTATCTTCATCCAGCAGTGTTTGCTGTGCGAAAGCGAAGCACAGCAACATGTTTTTATCTGTGCGAAAGCGAAGCGACAGCAAACGACTGAGTGACCAACATCTTACAGCTGCCGCTATACGATTAGAAACGTCCTAAAGTGTTAGCAGTTCTTTCATTCATTCGCTACGAGCAAAATATTCTAAAATTTATTTTTTCTCTGCTAACCATTGAGCTAATGTCTCTGCTTCTTCACCTTCTAATAGTCCGCCAGGCATTGTTGTTTTTTCTATACCATTTAAAATAATGTCTAATAATTCCTCTTCATTATATATAGAGCCAGTAGTTACTAATGTTGGGCCTACGATACCTTCTAAATTTAGGCCATGACAATTAGCACATTTATTGTTATATAATTCTTGACCTTTTTCATTGATTGCTATTGCTTTATCTTCTATAGCATCACTCTCCTCATTACTTTTATTGCTACAGCCAACGATCCCCAGTGAGATTATTAGCAAACTTACCAACAAACCTTTTCTTAGCATTATACTTCCTCCCAATACGAAGTTATTTTTGATAGAAAATAATTCACGTTCACGCTAAATATGAATGATTTCTAAACATTATAATATTCAGAATATGCGTAATGAACAATAAATTATTTTGTTATATAAATAGTCATAAATTAGATTGACTTTCGACAAACTTTGTTAACATTTTTTTTGCAGCCTTGAATGTAGTTAAGTGTGAATAAATACCTTCATGAAACTTCGTATACTCCTAGTTTTCTTGTTAATAAGATAGTTTTTTTACTATAAATACAGATTGAAATATAAATAATTTGACTTTTCTTGTAATTTTTTAGAAAGCAGCAAATAAAAGAAAAAATGAGGGTGAAAAATTATCATATAATTTTCATTTTTCCAAAAAAACAACCTTAGTTTCAATGATATACTGAAAGCGCATATAAGAGGGGGGGAGTGTATGGAGACAAAAAAGAAAAGATTAGTTATGAGAACCGCTGTCTTGTCAGTCATTATTAGTGCATTAATTTATACTTTGTATTTGAATTTTTTCAAAGAGAAAGCAGCTGCAGTTTCAATTGGTGATGAGGCACCAAATTTTATTTTAAAAGATATGAATGGTGTGGAATTTCAACTATCGAATTATAAAGGAAGAGGGGTTTTTTTAAACTTTTGGGGAACGTATTGTGGTCCTTGTGAAAAAGAAATGCCTTATATGAACAACGTATTTGAGGAGTATCAAGCAGACGGTGTAGAAATTTTAGCCATTAATATTGGTGAAGCCGAGTTACGAGTTAATAGCTTTATAGATAAGTATGGATTGAATTTTCCTGTTCTGTATGACAATGGTGGCACGGTAACAAGTTTATATAGTTTTATTCCGTTACCTACTACATTTTTAATTGATGAAAATGGGAAAATTGTTGATATTATATCTGGAGCATTATCAGAAGAGGATATTCGGGAAAGTATGGATAAAATTAAACCAGTATCATGATACATAGGAGGGAGGGAATTTTTCTCTTGTTAAATGGACAGTGGGCTGAATTTTACAATTTTTACTGTCTATATAACTATAAGAGATTATATTTTTATGGATAAAGTGAAATGCGACTGTGGTCATGTGAATCCGATTGGTACTAATTTTTGTGAAGCTTGTAATAGGAAATTAGAAAATAACGAAAAAGATGTAAGAAAATTAGTCGACATGCGTTATGAGGGAGCTACAAGACGTTCAGAAATCTATAACAAATCCTTCATAGATAAAGTTTGGAGTTTTTTCTCTTCTGTTAAAGTTGCCATTTTTCTACTTTCAATTACGTTAGTTGTATCAGCTATCGGCTCATTATTACCACAAGAAACGAATACTGTGATTCCCTTTAGTACAACTGTTGAGCAATACTACGATGATAAATATGGTGTATTTGGCACTGTTTTTTATTGGCTAGGATTTCATCATTTATATAGTGCTTGGTGGTATATTACGCTAGTTTTTTTAGTAGCTACCTCTTTAATTATTTGTAGTTTAGACCGTTTTGTACCCCTGTATCGTGCATTGAAGAAACAACGTGTTGAACGCTCTGACGGATTTCTGAAACGTCAACGTTTTCTTTCATCCACAAAGATTGCTAGTTCAAAAGTGGAAATGTCAGAATTAGAAGAGCAGTTTAAGAAGTATAACTATAAAGTTAGAGTCAAAAACCAAAGTCTTTTAGCTGAAAAAGGGCGTTTTTCCCGTTGGGGTCCGTATATCAATCACATTGGGCTAATTATCTTCATTGCGGGTTGTATGTTACGTTTGGTTCCAGGAATACATATTGAGAAATCTTTAGCCGTTAGAGAGGGAGATACTGTCGTTATCCCCGGAACAGATGGCGAATATTATTTCAAAAATAAAGAATTTATCGTAGAAATGTATAATGAACAAGACAACGAAGCATTTGCAACGGCTTTAGAAAAAAGTAATGGTTCAATTATAAAAAATTATACAACAGAAGCTGTCTTATATAAATCTGTTGGTGAAACTATTCCCGGTGATACGCCAGAATTAGAGGAAGTTACCGAATACTCTATTATGATGAATAATCCATTGAAATTCGATGATTATGCAATTTATCAGATGGGTTATGATGTTCAATTTGGTGATATTACATTTGAATTACAGAAGAAGATGAATTCTGATGAAAAACCAATTGGTACAATTACGATTGATTTAATGAATCCAGAAAGAACATATGATTTAGGTGATGGGTATGAAGTAGTTATTGAAGAATATTTCCCTGATTTTTCTTTAGACGAAAATGAAAAGCCAACGAGTATATCGGCTAATCCAAATAATCCTTTTATTGTATTTAAAATAATTTCACCAGAATCTCCTGTTGGAGAAACAATTTACTTTACGATGTTAGGCTTAATTGAGCCAGACGATTCACAAAATAAGTATGCCTTGAAATATGTACAAGGAGGCAATAACTTTATTTCATATTTACTAGTCAAGAAAGACTTAATGCTACCAGTTTTGTTTGTTGGAGGAACAATTTTTATAATTGGTGTAATAATAGGTTCTTTTTGGTATCATCGTCGAGTTTGGATAACTGTGAAAGAGGACGAAGTTATAATTGCAGCTCATACAAATAAAAACTATTTTGGGTTAACAAGAGAGCTGGAAAAAGTTTTGGAGGGATTACCGTTATCGATTCCAGAAGATCAATTAGAAGATACTAAAAAGAAAAAATTACATATGGAGGATTAAATGATGCAAGAAGCAAGTGGATATTTATTAACGATAGCCTTTGTTTTATACTTAGTTGCAACATTATTTTTTGGAGCTTCTATACGTCAAAAAAAAGCTGAAACGATAAAGAACTCATCAATGATTGCTAATGTTGGTATTACTATTACAATTTTTGCATGTATTTCTCACATTATTTCCTTTATACTTCGTTGGATAGTAGGTAGATATCCACCTGTCAGTAATATGTATGAATTTACAACCTTTTTTGGATTGATGTTTATTATCGCATTTATTATATTATTTTTCATTTATCGTTTAAATGTATTAGGCTTGTTTACATTACCATTAGTTGCGTTAATGATAGGTTTTGCCAGTATGTTTTCAAGAGACATTACGCCTCTTGCACCATCATTGAATAGTAATTTTTTACAAATTCACGTAATGTTGTCTGCCCTAGGACAGGGGATTTTAGCGGTTAGTTTTGTTATTGCTATCATCTATTTAGTAAAAGTAGTAGATCAAAATGTTAAATCTAAAAAGACTTTTTGGTTAGAAGCTGTTCTATATACATTATTTGTTACAGCAGGGTTTATTATTGCTACTCTCTCATTTAATATTGTAGGCGGATATTCAGCTGTTTTCCAAATTGATAATGGCGAAAAGTATATCGAATATCGAATGCCAATTATTTTGGGTCCAACAGAAGGTGTGTTAGTATCCGAAACGGGCTCCGATCCAATTATGGAAGCACCTTCGTTTATTGGTAACTTTGTCGATGCAAATAAAATTAACACGTTTATTTGGTCACTTATTTTTGGAACAGTTTTGTATATTTTTGTACGTTTAATGACGAGAAAGCGATTTGCTGCTATTTTACAACCTTATACTAAAAATATTAGAGCGGATTTGCTAGATGAAGTATGTTATCGTTCTGTCCTAATTGGCTATCCCATTTTTACTTTAGGCGCTTTAATTTTTGGTATGATATGGGCACAGCTTGCATGGGGTAGTTTTTGGAGCTGGGATCCTAAAGAAGTTTGGGCATTAGTATCTTGGTTGTATTATTCTGTTTTTTTACATTTACGTTTATCACGAAATTGGCAAGGTGAAAAATCTGCATGGTTAGTCATTGCTGGATTTGCACTTATTATTTTCAATCTAGTATTCGTTAACTTTTTACTTGCAGGTCTACATTCTTATGCAGCTTAATAAAGAGCGAAAAACACTGAGCCTCTAGCTAGAATCAGCAAAGTGTCATGTGCATGAAAATTACATTAAAATCATAGAACAAACGCCTACCTTAAAAGGTAGGCGTTATTACGTTTGTGCATGATTTAGTATGCTTCAGGTGCTTCTACTACTGGTACTTCTCCACCTAAAGTTTCTATGAAAGCAACTAATTGATTAATTTCTTCATCAGTTAAGCCAAGTGGTTGGATTAGTTCACTTTTATTCGTATCTGTTCCTCCACCTTTGTTATAGAACTCAACAACATCTTTTAATGTAGCTAAACTACCATCATGCATATAAGGGGCTGTATGAGTAATTCCACGTAAAGAGGCAGTTCTAAATGCACCCTTATCAGCATCATTATTAGTTACTGCATAACGACCTTCATCGCCTTCAATACCTAAGTTATAGTATTTACCATCAGACAATGTAGGTGTAGCATGACACGTAATACAGCTCGCTTTACCAGTATATAATACCATACCATTTTTAGCTTCATCAGAAATTGCCGTATCATCACCGGCTAAGTATTTGTCAAAGGCAGTATCTTTAACTACAATTTTACGTTCAAATGTAGCAATTGCTTTCAAAATATTATCAACAGAAATTTCTTCACCAAAAGCTGTTTGGAAATCAGTTACATAGGCAGGAACTGCTTTTAATTTCCCTACCAATCCGTCAAGATCTTGGTTCATTTCACCTGCAGCAGTAATAGGTCCTTTTGCTTGTTCTTCTAAACTACTAGCACGTCCATCCCAAAAGTTTTCAGAATAATACGCGGAATTGATAATTGTAGGGCTATTTCTAGGTCCTTTGAAACCTTCAAATCCAATAAATGTTGCTAAGTTATCTCCATATCCTGCTTGAGGTTGATGACATGAACTACAACTTTGAACATTGTTTCCAGATAATCTTGAATCAAAGAATAAACGTTTTCCTAACTCAACTTTTTCATCTGTAATTGGGTTATCTTCCGGAACCGGAACTTCCCCTAATGGCTGGAACATAGCTTTCGCAGAAGCAATAGCGTTCTCATCAGTAGACACAGTTACTTTAGTTTCTTTGTCTGTTGCTTCTGTGGTGGTCGCCTCATCTGACGAACACGCTGACAAAATACCGATTGTTAATAAAGATGTCATTAACAAAAAATACTTTTTCATTTGTTATCCCTCCAAAAACTTTTTTCAAATTCATGAAAAATGATATGCTAGAATCCATAACTTTCCTTCCAACATATTTACTACATGAACTCACAATTTATTATATTACAAAAATCCCTATATTTTTTTCGAATTTCCAATAGATTGTGATAATAAAGTGAATTTTCTGAAATTTAAGCACTGTTAATACGGTTGGAATATTTATAATGTGCCGTAAATAGGGCTTATTAATGGCAGAGAAGCTGTCCGTAGCAAAGTACATTGCAGATGCTTTGCACATTAAAATCAAAATATAGTATGCATGAAATAGTTAGTTTCGTTTTTATATGTAGACTAATTGAATGGGATTGCTAGTATAATGGGTCACAAAGATCCTATGCAAAATGGGGTTTTCCTGTTATATTGCTATATTTTTTACACTCTGAGAGTCGCATAATAATGTGGCTCTTTATTTTACTTAATAAAATTTTATATTTGAATTTGAGGAATATGATGAAGTTGCTGGAAGTCGTTCTTCAGAAGGTCATCGTTATTATGAGATTGAAGGTTAAAAAAGCACAGTGAGTTCTGTGCTTATAATGTTATAATTTGTTTTCTTTTTCTAAAAATATTGGAAGGGTGCATCTGGTGCAAAGATTTTAGTAAGTGATATTTTAAATTGTTTAAAGTAAAATAGTAGTACAATTCATATAAAACTCAACTAATAATTCAATTAGTTGGGTTTTATATTTTTATAGAAAAACAACTAAAAAATATTTTAAAGAAGATGTGATGATCAATGGGGAAAATCGCTATTTTGGCAGAGAAACCATCTCAAGCAAGAGCTTATGCAGACGCATTTAAAATTAAACGAAAAGAGAAAATCTTTATTGAATTGGAACCTTGTTCTACTTTTCCTCAAGGTGCAGTAATTACCTGGGCAGTTGGCCATCTCGTTGAATTAAAGGAACCAAAAGAATATCAAAAGGAATGGGAGAAATGGTCGCTTGGATCATTACCTATCATGCCACAAAAATTTGAAGATAAAGTTGTCTCTAAAATGTATTCACAATTTAATGCTGTAAAAAAAATCTTTAGTGATCCTCAAGTAACAATGATTTATAACTGCTGCGATAGTGAACGCGAGGGTTCAAATATCTTCTACTCACTTTTAAAAATGACAAAAGTAAATAAGCCTGTTAAACGATTATGGATCAATTCATTAGAGGTTGAAGAAATTCGAAAAGGTTTTAATAATATGCAAAGTAATGAGCGTGATTTGCTTATGTACCAAGAAGCAAAAACACGCCAAATTAGTGATTGGTTAGTAGGTATGAACTGTAGTCGCCTATATACGCTACTTTTACAAAAAAAGGGGTTTAAAGGTAGTATCTCTATCGGACGTGTGCAATCACCAACCGTATATTTAATTTATAAAAGACAACAGGAAATCGAACATTTCAAGCCTGAAAATTTTTATGAAATTGAAGGGATTTTTAAAGCACAAAATGGTGTATATAAAGGGAAGGCACAGTTAAAAACAAAAGAGCGGGCAGAGGCAGTGCAATTATTGCATCAACATGGGGTTGAACCGATAGATACAGGTCTAATTACGAGTGTAACGAACAAAACGAAGCGTATTGCACCACCAAAACTACATGCGTTATCAACATTACAAGCCGTCGCCAATAAACGTTGGAAATACAGTCCGTCGCATGTGTTGAAACTAACGCAATCACTTTATGAGAAAAAGCTCGTTTCGTACCCACGAACCGATTCACAGCTCATTACACATAATGAGTTTGCCTATTTAAATGAATCATTGGCAAAATACCAGCAGCTCGTGAAAAAGTCATTTAATGCGATAAATCGAGGGAATAACAAACGCTATGTCGACAGTGCCAACGTAGGGGAGCACTATGCTATTATTCCAACGAAAAAAGTGCCGACAGAAAAAGCTTTACAATCAATGAATGCTGATGAACGAAATATTTATTTCGAAATAGTCAATACGACACTCGCCATGTTTCACCAAGACTATGAATACGATGAAAAAACGATTATAACAAATGTCAAAAAATTAGAGTTTAAAACGGTAGGGAAAACAGAACTTGTAAAAGGATGGAAAGAATTATTTTCAAGTGAAAAAGAGTTGCAGGAGCGTGAAGAGTCGTTACCTGCCGTATTCCAAGATGAGATGGTCCAAAGTAAGGTTTCTATTCTAGAAGGCACGACAACACCTCCTAAGCCATATACAGAAGGGCAACTCATTACGATGATGAAAACGTGTGGTAAATCAGTTGAGGATGAAGAAGAAATCGAGGTGCTGAAATCGATTGAAGGTATTGGTACAGAAGCGACTCGCAGTGGCATTATAGAGACGATTAAAAAGCATGGATTTATTGAAGTACGAAAAAACATAGTGAGCATTACGCCTAAAGGGGAGCTTTTATGTCGGGCAATTGAAGGGACATTACTTTCAAGTCCATCTATGACTGCAAAATGGGAAATTTACTTAAATAAAATTGGGCGTGGAGAAGGCTCTGCAAAACATTTTATTGAAAACATAGGCAAGTTTGTTAATCAATTAATAGCAGAGGTACCTAAACAGTTAGAGTCACTCACAATCGAAGCCGAGCAGTTTAAACCAGCTGTTGTGAAAGATATTGTGACGTGTCCAACATGTAAAGTAGGAAAAATGGGTTTGCGTAAAAGCTTTTACGGTTGTTCGAATTATAAAAATGGTTGTAAGCAAACGTTCCCAGAAAGGCTATTAGGAAAAAAACTAACTGAAAAGAACATTAATGATTTATGTAAGATTGGTAAAACAGCTGTGGTTAAAGGGTTTAAATCAAAGAATGGTAAACAATTTAATGCGTCACTTCGTTTGATAGAAGGGAAAATTGAATTTGACTTTAATGCAAAGTAAAAGCGAAAGAGATTTAAATTTCATAGTTATTTGTCATAAAAATAATTAGTGGTCTTTCTTTTTTTGTATTGAAATTTAGTTTGGGATAGTATAAAATTTACAAAATTGCATATAAAAAGCTATGAAAAGAAGAGTAAACATACGTACTATCTACAGAGACCTCTGATAGCTGAAAAAGAGGGATAGGAAATATGTTGAAACAAGCCTTTGAGCCGTGCATCGGATTTGGAACAATGATGGTGTAACGTATTCTCACGTTAAAGAGATAGAGTATCGCAGGTGATTTATTCACAAAGCTGTACTCGATAAGGCTTCTGCAGCAATGTAGAAATGAACTGGGGTGGCACCGCGATATGACTCGCCCCCAAGATAACAATCTTGGGGGTGAGTTTTTTTATTTTGTTTTCTAAAAAAATAAAATAGGAGTGGTGATTATGTCCAGATGGAAGTATCCTTTAATACTTTTAGGAGGAATAGGCATTTCAAATGTGGGTGCATGGGTTTACCTAATCGCACTAAATTTAATTATTTTGAATGAAACAGGTTCCCCATTTGCAATTGCTTTATTGTATATACTAGGTCCAATTGCAACTATTTGTTCTAATGCTTGGTCAGGTAGTTTAGTTGATCGGGTAAATACACGGCGACTTATGATGGGATTAGATGTTTTTAGAGCAATATGTATTGCGTTAATTCCATTTTTACCTTCACTTATTTATGTTTATGTACTAGCGTTTATCATTAATATGGGAAGTGCTATTTTTCAACCTACATCTATGGTTTATATGACTAAACTTATTCCAGAAAAAGATCGGCAACGCTTTAATGCACTTCGTAGTTTTATCAACTCTTGTGGTTCACTAATAGGTCCTGCTATAGCTGGGATATTATTTTGGATGGGTACTCCTTATACTGCCATTCATGTAAATGCAGTGGCTTTATTTTTTTCGGCACTGATTATCATGATGCTACCAAATGTTGATTCAGGGCTCAAAGAGACAGAGGGACAAAGATTTACATGGGATATGATAAAAACAGATTTTTGGGTTGTTTTTAATTTCAGTAAGGACGATACCTATATTACAAAGATATATTTATTATTTAGTGGTACTACTATATTCATGACCGCAATAGATTCTCTTGAGGCAGCATTTGCTAAAGGCGTACTTTCAATATCTGACACCAATTATGGGTTTTTGTTAAGTGTCTTTGGAGCTGGAATAATAATAGGATCAATTATTAATTCGGTATTTTCAAAACAACTTGCCGTTAATCTTTTAATAGGTATTGGTACCATTTTTACCTCAATAGGATATTTAGTACTTTATAGTTCGAGTAGCTTCTTTAGTGCAGTGCCTGGTGTATTTTTAATCGGGTTTGCTGTAACGTTTGCCAATACAGGGTTTTTGACTTTCTACCAAAATCATGTTCCTTTGAAGATGATGGGAAGATTCGGAAGCATCTTTAGTGTTATTGAAGCAGGTTTCATTGTTGCTTTAACGGTTTTAATAGGTTTAGCTGCTGAATTAACTTCAATCCGTCCTGTGGGGTTAATGGGTTCATTTGCCTTCCTCTTATTAGGGTTATTGGCATTAAAAGCTGTATCAGGTGCTAAACGGCAGGAATATTTTAAAAAAGCTGCTTCTTCTATAAACAGTTAATTAAAAAAGCTTGAATCACACTTTACTATGTTATGCATTAGAAATGGGCGAAAAGTGCTGAATTAAGGTATTAGGAAACTTATTAAAATCGTATAAAGGGGTCGAATAAATGAAATACATTGAATCTGAAAAGGTCACTGAAGAAGAAAAAGAACATATTATTCAAGAGTTATTAAAATACAATCTTGATAACATTGAAGATAAGTTAGTAAAAGATATTGGTCTTTTTGTAGAAGATGAAGAAGGAAATAGAGTTGCGGGGTTGATTGGTGATACACATGGAAATTGGTTAGAAGTAGAGTATTTATGGGTAAGTGAAAAACTTCGTGGACAGCATATTGGTACGGATTTGATGCGTAAAGCTGAGAAGATTGCTATTAATAGAGGATGCAAGTTTGCCTCCCTAAATACGTTTAGTTTTCAAGCCCTGATTTTTATGTGAAGCTAGGCTATAAAGAAGAATTTGTACTCAATGATTATCCGCTAACGGGTAAGCGATACTATTACACAAAAAAACTTTAAGATTCAATTGTTAATGAGAACGTTTTGGAATTCTTGTTGGCTTTTTCTAGTTTTGTTATTTTAGCCACAAAAGCATTGAGAAAAAGAGGCAGGCCAAAACCTGCCAAAACCTGCCAAAACCTTAAAAAGCGCGAGAAATCAATTTTAGAAACGGTTGATTTTTCGCGCTTTTCTGATGTGAATTTTTTTATTTTGCGTCTTTGCCTCTTTTTTAAAGGCTCTGTTAAAGAATAATGTTGAATTGGATAATTTTACAAAATTTTGTTATAATTATATAAGAACGAACATTCGGTGGTTGTAATGGTGAGCAAAGCGTTTAATAACTTGTTAAAGCATATCGACAAGCTATCTCAAGTTGATTGGCTCAAAACTATCTTCTGAAAATGTTCTTGTCACCGATACTTGGGGAGCTTGTAAAATTTATGCAAGAGAAAAAGGATTAGAACATTATAGAATTAAGTCTAATGACGGTAAACACGTAATTAAGGGCTTGTATCACATCCAAAATGTAAATGGTCTCCATTCACGTTTGAAACAATGGATTGACCGTTTTAAAGGTGTGGCTACCAAATATCTCGACAATTACCTCAGTTGGTTCTTGTTCGTAGATAGCCATAGTAATGAAACTACAAAACATAATATAAAAGAGTTTTTTAACATCGTTTGTATTTGAAATGACGGAAACAAATGATAGTTTACGCTTGTCAAAATTCAGTGCATAGTGCTTAGTAAACTAATTAAGGAGGGGATTGTGATAAAAAAATATGTTCTGATTTTGTTATTTTGTATCACTTTAATATTATCGGCTTGTACTCAAAGTGAAGAGGATACACAAGAATATTCAGGAACTATTGGTGATGGTAAAGCTATGGATTATGAGTACACCGTAACCAAAGAGGAAAATTCATTCACTTGGAAGATTGGTTACAAAGGAGATATAACTACTATCGAAGAAAGTATCGACAATAAAGATGAATTACTAAATTTTATGATGGCTGTAAGCGATAGTAAATTGATACTTTCAAAACTAATCATATCGTTATCATACTTTTTAATTGTTGTAGTATTTTCGTTCTTCCTTTATAAGAAGAACAGAAAACTACTTAAAGATGGTGCAATTGTAATTGTTTTAGCAAGTATTATTGCATTATATATTGCCATTGATGCCTCTGTTGATTTAAGTATTGCACTACAAGATATAAAACTACACTATCTAAGGCTAACTATTTGAGTTAATGGGGAAACCCCATAAAAATAGGGTTTCCTTTAAGTTTGCCTAATTATCAACATTTAATTTTTACAGGCGCTTTTTAAAAAAGTATTTACTCATATTACGATACATAAAAAAACATTTAAGATTGAACCTTTTCTACTTATATTGTGATTTTAATATAAATAAAAATTTCTGAGGGTTGGTGAAACATATTGGATTATTTATTAGAAACAGTTGATCTTACAAAGGATTTTAGTTCACAAAGGGTGGTCGATCAACTTTGTTTACATATTAAGAAAGGAGAAATATACGGATTTCTTGGAGAAAATGGGGCAGGGAAGACTACAACTATCCGCATGTTAATGGGGTTATTAAATCCAACTTCAGGTTCCATTTACTTCAATGGACAAGAGTTTTCAACACAGTATCCTTCAGTACTAAAAAATATCGGAACAATTATTGAATACCCAGGTTTTTACCCAAATCTAAATGCAAGAGACCAACTTAAAATAAGTAGTAACCTTATGGGGGTAAAAGATGAAAAAAACATTGACCAAGTCTTAAATACGGTTGATTTATTAAAATGTAAAAATAAAAAAGTGAAAGATTTTTCCCTAGGAATGAAACAAAGACTCGGTATAGCAAGGGCGATTTTACATAATCCTGAATTCTTAATTTTAGATGAGCCTACAAATGGTTTAGATCCAACGGGTATACAGGAAATTCGTGAGCTTCTATTACATTTGTCTCAAGATTTAGGAAAAACCATTCTTATTTCTAGTCATATTCTAAGCGAAATCGAACAGTTAGCAGATACGATAGGCATTATTCATCAGGGTGTTTTAGTTGTGGAAGACAATTTAAATAACTTGAAAAGTAATTTTAAAAAGCAAGTTAGACTTAAAGTTGATAATCGAGAAAAAACCATACAATTGTTACGTGAGAAAATACCTAATATTACCTATGAACTAGTAAATGAGAACAATCTTCTAATTTTAAGTGAAATACCTAATGAAGCGTTAATAACGAAATTATTAGTTTTAAACCAAATAGAAGTTTATGAAATTACAACTATTCGTCAATCTTTAGAAGATTATTTTATAAATATAACAGGTGGTGGGACTATTGGTTGAAGTATTAAAATCGGAAATGTTAAAACTTAAAGGAACAAAAATTGCTTATATTGTCCCATTCCTGACTTTAGCTACAATTTTTTTAGTATTTTTTATGTATGCGTCTAACCCAAAATATTCAATTGATGAATTGGGATGGGATGAATATTATATGACTATCTATATGATTTTTAATATGATGACTGGCATCTCCATGTACTATATCTTTGCTGGATATATTTTTTCAAGAGAGTATCAAGATAATATGGATATAGTACTTTTTACAAGTTCTATACCAAAACATAAATTTCTAATTGGAAAGTTTTTAATCGTTTTAGGCTTTATTATCTTTTCCATGGTTATTGTTTTATTACTTCCTTTTTTACTTGGAATAACAATTTCAAACGAACCTTTTACAATTCAATTATTTTGTAAACAATTAAAAACGGTATTGTTAATGACTCTGATGCACTTTAGTCTAATACCTATAGGAGCATATTTTTCTATAAGATGGAAGAATATGCTGTCTGTTGTCTTGTTATTGGTAACTATTTTATTTTTAAATTTAATTTTAATAAATGCACCAATTAATACTCTTTTTCCTTGGGCTGTTCCATTTATTTTTAGTCCTAATGAAGCAGGAAGAACGTTTACCAATTATCCATTGGGAATATTTACATTGATTTTCACATTTATTTTAGGCAGTGCTTTATGCAGATATGAATTTTACAGAAAGAATTAAACCAATATTTACATTTCCAGTTGATTTAGAGTTCACGGGTAGATTAGAAAAATCCTTATCTAAATTCGATGCTATTCTGAGATATGAAAAAAATCCAGATAACGAATACTTAGTTGGAAAATCGAGTTTGCTGAAAATAAGGATTTTAAATTAAAAATTAATCTTCTTATACCCTAGTTATTTTGACATTTCTAAGCTTGTTTTATTTCAAAGCCAAACCACTTACTAGTTATAAAAAGTGGTTTTGCTTTTTTGTTGAATTTTTTGCAGACATTATGGCAAACTGATTATAGATAAATCCGAACATGGTTCATCGACACCTAAAGGCTTAAGCATCTTATGGAAAATTGAGGTAAGTACGCCATATCAGGAATGCTAATAAACTAGTGTTTATAGTTTACATATTGGAGGTTGAAAAATTGAGCAAAAGGAGATCAGTTGGATTAGAGTTACGTACATTATCTCTGTTAATGAGAAGACAATTGGATCATACACTAATGGAAAAAGAAAACCTTACTGCCATGCATGGTTGGACCATTAGTTATCTTTACAAAAACCAAGATAAAGATGTCTTTCAAAAGGATTTTGAAAGAGACTTTTCTATTCGTAAATCAACAGCATCTAGAATACTAAAGACTATGGAAAATAATGGTTTTATTACAAGGCAATCTGTTCCCTATGATTCAAGACTTAAAAAAATTGTCTTAACAGAAGATGCGCTTAAAATTCACGACGGTATCATGACTCGTAGAGCGATGCTTGAACAAAGATTACTAACAGGTATCCCGGAAGAGAAACTTGAAGTTTTTTTTGAAGTAATGGATGCCATGAAAAGTAATATAGAATCTTAAAGAAATGCTATTTTAAAGTTTTTTTCACTATATAGTTAGCATGCTAACTAAAATGAGGAGGAATGCAAATATGTTGAAAATATTTAAATACTTAAAACCAAAAGAATGGACGCTTATTGTAGCCAGTATCGTGTTCATTGTAGGGCAAGTTTATTTGGATTTGAAGTTGCCGGATTATATGGCTAAAATTACGACTCTTGTACAAACAGAGGGCAGTAAAACGAGCGAGATATGGGCAGCTGGAGGGAAGATGCTTTTATGTGCCCTTGGCAGTATGATATTGGCAGTCGTTGTCGGCTATTTTGCGGCAAGGGTAGCAACATCTCTCTCAAAGGAATTGCGAAAAGGCGTATTTGACAAAACGTTATCTTTCTCTATGGAAGAGATTAATGGTTTTTCAATCGCAAGTCTAATTACTCGTTCTACTAATGATATAACGCAAATACAGCAAACTGTTGCAATGGGTCTTCAAGTGATGATTAAGGCTCCGATCCTTGCAGTATGGGCTATTTTAAAGATTACCGGGAAAAGTTGGGAGTGGTCTGCGGCAACAGGAGTAGCTGTCATTGTTTTACTTATTATGATAGGCAATTTGATCATCTTTGTGCTACCGAAATTCAAAGTCGTTCAAAAATTGACAGATAACCTTAACCGAGTAACAAGAGAAGGTTTAACGGGTATTCGTGTTGTTCATGCTTATAATGCACAAGGGTATCAGGAAGAAAAATTTGAAAAAGTAAATAAGGATTTAACTGATACAAATCTTTTTGTGAATCGACTTATGGCCCTTATGCAGCCTGGGATGGGTCTGATTATGTCAGGTTTAACTCTTTCTATCTATTGGATTGGAGCTCATTTGATTAATAATGTAGGGGGAATGGATCGAATCGGTTTGTTCAGTGATATGGTCGTATTCTCATCTTATGCAATGCAGGTGGTTATGGCATTTATGCTCTTATCAATGACATTCATTTTGCTTCCGAGAGCAGCAGTATCTGCAGCCCGTATTAATGAAGTGCTAGATACACCTCAGACAATTATTGATGGAGACATACAATCGTCACCTAAGGGAATCGAAGGGGAGATCGAACTGCGTCATGTTAGCTTTAAATATCCTAATGCAGAGGACTATGTTTTAGAAGATATTAGCTTTACGGCACATAAAGGCGAAACTGTCGCTTTAATCGGTTCTACAGGTAGTGGTAAAAGTACGCTAATCAATTTAATCCCAAGATTTTACGATGCTACTGAGGGCGAAGTATTAGTCGACGGCATCAATGTGAAAGAATATGCACAAGAAGCTCTTCATAATAAGATTGGCTACGTTTCTCAAAAAGCCGTATTATTTTCAGGTACAGTTAAATCTAATGTTGCCTACGGTGATAACGGCCAGACTTCTTCAAAGGATGAGGGTATCAAAAAAGCTGTGGAAATCGCCCAAGGAAAAGAATTTGTCGAGACAATGGATGGCCAATATGAAGCGGATATTGCTCAAGGCGGTACAAATCTTTCAGGAGGACAAAAACAACGACTTTCTATTGCAAGAGCAGTGAATAGAAAACCAGAGATCTTTATTTTTGATGATTCGTTCTCTGCCCTAGATTATAAAACAGACCGTCAACTTCGTTCTACTTTGAAAAAAGAAACGAAAGGTGCAACTTCTTTGATTGTGGCACAGCGAATTGGAACGATTAAAGATGCTGATAAAATTATTGTTCTTGACGAAGGTAAAATCGTTGGTATGGGGAAACATAGTGAGTTACTGAAAACTTGTAAGACTTATCAGGAAATCGCCTATTCGCAGCTATCAAAGGAGGAGTTGGAAAATGCCTAATACACAAAATAAGCCTCGAAAAGGTCCAGGTGGTCCAGGTCATATGATGGCTCCTGGGGAAAAGCCAAAGAATTTCAAAAAGCCTTTGGGCAAGTTGATTACCTATTGTAAACCTTATTTACCAGCGATTATCTTTGCACTTGTATTAGCAGTTGTAGGAACAATTTTTACGATCATTGGACCGAATAAGCTTAGTGAGATAACCGATTTGATAATGGAAGGCATGATGGGTGAGATTGATATTACGGCTATTGGAAAAATCGGTCTACTCCTTGCTATTTTGTATGGATTGAGTTTTATTTTCAATTATATTCAGGCGTTTATTATGGCTACTATTACGCAGCGAGTTTCCAAAAGGTTACGGTCAGATATTTCAAACAAAATCGATAAATTACCGTTGAAATACTTTGACTCTACAACCTATGGGGATGTGTTAAGTCGTGTCACGAATGATGTGGATATGATTGGACAGTCACTAAACCAAAGTATTGGTTCGCTAGTGACAGCGGTAGTTATGTTCTTAGGATCTTTGATTATGATGTTCTCTATTAATGTTACGATGACACTTTCTGCCATTGCAGCAACTTTCGTTGGATTTGCCTTAATGACCTTTATTATATCCAAATCCCGAAAGTACTTCATACGTCAGCAGCAAGACCTTGGTAGAATTAACGGTCATATTGAAGAAACTTATTCAGGGCATGATGTCATGAAGGTTTATAACGGTGAAAAAGTAGCGAAGCAAGAATTTAATGAAATCAACGAAAGTCTATTTAATAGCGCTTGGCGAGCACAGTTTATGTCGGGGATGATGATGCCTCTCATGATGTTTATTGGAAATTTAGGGTATGTCGTTGTTTGTGTAGTAGGTGCTGCACTAACAGTGAAAGGCTCCATTACCTTTGGTGTTATCGTTTCATTTATGGTTTATATCCGCTTATTTACGCAGCCATTGTCTCAGTTGGCACAGGCAGCTACAAGTTTGCAGGCAACTGCCGCAGCAAGTGAACGGGTATTTGAGTTCTTAAAAGAAGAGGAGCTTGAGGACGAAAGTGATAAGAAAGTTACTTTAGACGCCAAAGAGGTCAAAGGCAATGTGAAATTTGAAAACGTTAAGTTTGGGTATACGAAAGAGAAACTTATTATTAAAGATTTCTCTGCGCATATAAAAGCCGGACAAAAGGTTGCCATTGTTGGACCTACCGGGGCTGGGAAAACAACGCTTGTTAATCTTCTCATGCGTTTCTATGAAGTAGATAGTGGGGAAATCAAGATTGAGGATGTACCGACTAATTTGATTACTCGTAAAAATGTACACGACTTATTTTGCATGGTGCTGCAAGATACTTGGCTATTCGAAGGTACCATTAAGGAAAATATCGTTTATAACAAAAAAGATGTAACCGATGAAGAAGTGGTTGCAGCTTGTAAGGCAGTAGGGATGGACCACTTTATTAAAACCTTGCCGAAAGGTTATGATACAGTTTTAAATGATAAAACAAGTTTATCTGTAGGACAAAAGCAACTTATTACCATTGCAAGGGCAATGGTTAAGAAAGCACCGTTGCTAATTTTAGATGAAGCTACTAGCTCCGTTGATACGCGTACTGAAGCATTAATTCAAGAAGCAATGGATAAATTGATGGTGGGAAAAACATCATTTGTTATTGCACATAGACTTTCAACAATTAAAAACGCCGATTTGATTTTAGTTATGAAAGACGGAGATATTATTGAAAGTGGTAATCATGAAGAGTTGCTTGCAAAAGAAGGATTCTATGCGGATCTATATAATAGTCAGTTTGAAGATGCATCTTGAATTGTTGATGATCAAACCCGGCGGAGTAATTAACTATTTACAATATTTAGTTTGCTGTAGTATGATGAACAGGAAATATTTTCTGAAAAGAGGTTTTGATTGAATATGATGAAACTTATTAATGGCTAATAAAAATTCAGTGAATTTTATAGTATAAAGAGTGGAACTAATGAGTAATTTTTTTAGTTTTATTCGAGTTGCTCTTTATACATTATCCATTAGAAGAAATCATATCCAATCAAATTATATTTAGTAAATCACATCTTTTTATTCACAAGAAGAATAGGTTTATTTGTAATGAATTTAATTTGGCTATGAGAAGGATTTCTTCTTATAGTCTTTTTTTATGCCGAGGCATAATTGATTGAAAAGAAAAAATAAAAGAAAAGGGGTATACAAAACTATGTCAACCTATCAACTCATACATGACTACAAAAATAATCAGCTGTTGAAAGAGAGTTTTAATGAATTAGCAAAATTAGTTTTTAACTTGGATTTTAGTAAGTGGTATAACAACGGGTACTGGGGGGATAGCTATGTCTGTTATTCATACATGGATGGCGATAAAATTATCGCAAATGCGTCTGTTAATTTTATGACAGTTCTTTTGAATGGTAAAGAATATAATGGCATCCAGATTGGGACGGTAATGACACACCCAGATTATCGTCATCAAGGCTTATCGAAAAAGTTAATGGATCATATTCTCAAGGAATATGAGGATAAATGTGATTTTCTTTATTTATTCGCCAATGAGACTGTACTAGATTTCTATCCGAAGTTTGGATTTACGAGAATACAAGAGACTCGATATTTTATAGATGCGGATTCATTGGAGGGCGATTCGAACAGACCCGTTCGACAATTAAATACTGAAAATGACAATGATGTCTCATTAATGAAATTGTATGCAAAGGAACGAGTTCCTGTATCATTCGTTGTAGCTGTAAAAGGTAATGAAAATTTACTAATGTTCTACTTCCTTATTGCGTTCCCTGACGCCATTTATTTTCTTGAGGAACAAGAAGTGATTGTATTATTCGAAGAAGAGGAAGGGGAATTACACCTCTTTGATGTTATTAGTAGAAAGCAAATTGATTTGGACAAAGTTTTAAAAAACATTGTATCTCCAAATACAAAGAAGATCATCTTTTACTTTATCCCTGATTATGAGGGGGTAGAGTCTGAATTAATAGAAGAAGAGGATGATGTTTTGTTCGTTCGACCAATGATTGAATTCGGCACAAAGCAACCATTATTCCCATTAACATCACATGCATAATGTAAAAAAGCACCCTTTACCCCACAATGAAAACAAAGAAGTGGGGCGGGACATAAAAGCAGTGGGACGACCCCAATGATGAAGTTTCCCTTTAATGGGTGCTTTTTTTACATATAAATAAACTTATTGTATATTATTTATTAAATAATAAACGTAGAGAGGTTTTGTTTATGAATATGAATGATATGACAATCGAACAATTATCAAAGGGATATGTAGACACAGGGGATACATATGAATGTATATTTTGTAAGGAAACATTTGATGCCCAAGAAGTATTCAATATAGACAATCGATTTTTTACAGCGAAAAAGGCTTTGCAGCTCCATATCGAGCAACAACATGGCTCTGTGTTTGAAGCGTTAATTCAATTAGATAAAAAATATACAGGTTTATCAGAAGTGCAAACGGAATTGTTGAGGCTATTCGCAACAGGATCATCCGATAAAGAAATACTTACTAGCACTTCGGCAAATAGCATTTCAACAATTCGACAGCATCGATTTAAATTGAAGGAAAAAGAAAAACAAGCAAAAGTTTTTCTAGCTATTATGCAGGCTTTAGAAACAACAAAAGTTTATGAACCAATTCATCAGGGGGCAACACAGGTGGATGAGCGTTATGCAATTACAGTAGAAGACAAAGGAAAGGTATTAGCCACTTACTTTAAACAGGGCTTGGATGGTCCTATTGAAAGTTTCCCGAGTAAGGAAAAGCGTAAAATAATTATACTGCAACATATAATTACGAAATTTGAAATAGGGAATAAATATAGCGAGAAAGAAGTAAATGCCATTTTAAAGTCTATTTATAGCGATTATGTTTCTATTAGAAGACACTTAATTGAATATGGTTTTATGGAACGAAACGACGATTGTACAATGTATTGGGTGAAAGAGAATTTTAGCCCAAAATGACTAATAGAGAAAGGCAGAAATGTTGATTTAACAACATCTCTGCCTTTCTCAATTTGCTTTAATAAGATCTATTGGGCGGCCGCTCATTATTTTTGCGCTTTTATTAATTCAATATATTGAGAGTCCCCAAGACCATAAGGATTCTATTAATGCGGAATTAAAATTGTTAATCAACTATAAAAGCATAGAATTTATTCGAAAATATGCTAAAATTTTAAAAGTATTGTATCCATCTTCCTAAATTCTATTGTGTTTCCTACTTATATGCATCCTTCCACTATAACCTCATTTTGTAGAGTTTTTAACCTTCCAAAATATTTTCAATCCTTTATAAATTCTAAGGCAATGTATTTTGAATTTTTATGACGCAATTGTTGAATCAGGATAAGGAGGAAGCTTTTAAATGTCTAATAAAAAAATATATAGAGATAATTTTATTGTTATAACTGGTGGACCTGGTTCCGGTAAAACTACAGTATTGGAAGAAATACAGAAAAACGGCTATAAGATCGTTTCTGAAGTAGCAAGAGAAATCATTCAAACACAGGTTTCTTCTAACGGTGATGCACTGCCTTGGAAAAATGTTAAGAACTATCGTGATTTAATGTTAGATAAATCAGTGGATAGTTATCTTGCCGCATTATCGACTCCTACAAACCAACCCTTGTTTTTTGATAGAGGCATTCCAGATACACTTACCTATTCACATTTAATTAATATTTCCATTTCAAAAAAACTTGAAGATGTAGCTCGGAAATACAGGTATAACAAACAAGTTTTTATATTACCACCTTGGAAAGAAATATACATTAACGATCAAGAAAGAAAACAGGATTTTGACGAAGCAGTAGAAACTTATAATATAATGATGGAAACTTATAAACAACTTGATTATGAAATAATGGAAGTTCCTAGAATGGGAATTAAACAAAGAGCAAACTATATTATTGAGAATGTTTTACATAACTGTATGTAAAACGAATCTAGATGTGTATACTTTGATATAGTTTTGTTTAATCGCAATTACTTTAAACAGAAAAGGATTCTTTTTTCATGTTTAAAGTAAAAAAGAGTATCCCAAGGAAAAGCTATGGTCTCTTTTCCTTGGATTTTGTCTATGCAACAGCTGGGAAAAGACTATTAATGTACTACTATAGATAAGGGTGGACAAGCAATTATCAATTATGCTTAGGAGAAATTGAAAACTTAAATCATCTTTTTCAGAACGGAATATAAAAACTCAGCATCTTCTCCTACCCCACAAATAAGTGCTGATCCTCTTTGATGTTGCCATGGTAATCCAATATAATATAACCCTTGTATTGGACTCACACCTCTTTTATGAAGTGGAAAACCTTTATCATCTAAAATTCCCTCTATGTCTATCCATTTGTAGTCAGGAACAAATCCTGTTGACCAAATAATATTTTGCACGTTTCTTTTACTAAGATCGTTAAAAGTTATTTCTTCTCCTTGTGTTTGTATGACTCTTGGTTTAATATTAATTTTTTTCTTACGAATCAGATGCTTAAATTCAAGGCCGAAAATAGGGTCACTTTGTTTTCGAAACCATGCTCCGCGCCTAGTATCAGTCCCTGCATATAAGAGACCAATCTTTTCTAACCAGTAAAAAATGCTTTTGCCCATGATTTTGAGTGGTAAAAATTTAAATGGATGGCTAATAGCAATGATTACTTCACGATTTTCTGCAAGTTCAGTCGCAATTTGCGTACCAGAATTTCCTCCTCCAATCACTAGAACAGGACCATCTGGAATCATCTCCGGTGATTGGTAATGGGAAGAATGAATTTGAAACACCTCTTGGGAAAGACTTTGGGAAATTGAAGGAATAAACGGTTTCTGAAAAGCACCAGATGCGATAATAACATGTTTGGAAAGAAATACCCCCTTATCAGTAGACACTTCAAATGTACTTTTAATTTTTTGTACTTTATGTACAGTTGTCTCCATTTTCACTGGCAACAAAAAACAGTTAGCATATGTTTCAAGATAATTCGCGATTTCATCCTTTGTTGGTAATGCGTTTTCATCTCCTTCTAATTTCATCCCTGGCAGTGAACTATATGACTTAGGTGTAAATAGGATCAAAGAATCATACCTGTTTCTCCATGTGTCTCCAATTCTTTTTTCTCCATCAAGTATGACAAAATTATAGCCTCCTTGTTGCAAGTAATACCCCATACTTAATCCAGCTTGCCCAGCACCAATCACAATAACATCTAACATATCTTCATCTCCACTTCCTATTTTAAAAGATAATACATGAATATATGAGTAATTATTCATATATTCATGTATTAACGTTCATTATAGCAATTCCTTCCCACACGTCAAGAGTTTACATCAATTTTAATTAGAGATTTTTAAACCTCTTTTAGCAGCTGTTTTTTGCGAGAAAGCATAGCGGCAGTAGCAGATACAGTAGCCCCCATCTCTATAGGAGGTGGGTTGAATGCGGATTTAAGTTACTTTTCAGCGGGTGTCCTAATTACTTAATTACGGAAATTTAAGTTCTTAAATGTTAATTGGAAGAGGGATAGCAGGGTCTAATAAAAATTACAAGCATATTATATCTTCAAGATTTTTATTTCCATAAAGGAGGAGAAAATTATGTCAATTGTTCATGTAACAACAAAGAGTGAATTAAGAGAACACTTAAAAACTAAAAAGATTGTGTTAATAAATTTTTGGGCTGAGTGGTGTGGCCCGTGTAAAATGTTCGCAGGGGTTCTTAAGCAACTTAATGAAGAATGCAGTGGTAAGGTGAAAATTATAAAGGTAAATGTTGAAAAAAGCCCAGATATTGCAGCGGAATATAAGGTAATGGGAATTCCTAATTCTCGATTGATCATTCATAATAAATTACATGAACCAATTGTTGGATATGTGCCGTTAGAAAAACTAAAGCAAATTATTGGAGTTTAATTCTTCGGAGGAAATCAATTATTGGTGGAGGACCAGCAGAATATTAGCCCCTAATAAAATGGTTTTTTTTTCCTCATCAAGTGGTAGAAATCGTTGAACATGGAATATTAGTTAAATACAATATATTCACTCTGTTTAATTGTGCACCAGCTCATGTTATAATAAGGAGCTTAAGATAATTATTATAACTGAACGGATGCCATGAAAGCCTCCGCATAGCGATAAAATATGGAGGTGTAAGAGAGAATGAATAAAAAATGGACGATCGGTAAAATTAAAGAATTTGTTGAGAACAATTCGGAAAGTAAGTTGCTAACGACTGAATATCACGGCTTTTCTCAAAAATTACTATTTAAATGTGCATGTGGTAGCAACTTTGAAAAAACGTTTAAGAAATTTAAAAATAATCACCAACGCAAATGTGATGTCTGCCAACCGCCAAAAGCATCACGCTAAACGTATAAATGGAAGAGTAGATTAACCAGCTAATAAAAAGAGCTCAATGTTCAAATTAGTGTTACTAGTAGAAAGTATATTTAAAAGTGATAGGAGAACAAATATGATTGAGATAAAAACATCTCCACTAAGTAATGGAGAATTCAATAGAGGGGTATTTGCTACACGGGATATCCAAAAAGGAGAGCTCTTACACGAAGCACCTGTCATTTCTTATCCAAACGAACAGCATCAATACGTTGAGCAAACCATACTCGGTGATTATGCTTTTGAGTATGGGATAGGTCAATCTGCTATCCTTCTTGGCTATGGAATGTTGTTTAACCATTCTTATGAACCTAACGCAACTTATGAGATTAATTTTAAAAATCGCACATTTGACTTCTTTGCTTACACAGATATAAAAGCAGGAGATGAAATTCTAATCAATTACAATGGCGACGTTGATGACAAAGACGAACTATGGTTTAATCAAGAATAAAAAGATAGCAATATAAGGAGGACGTTGATCCAAAGAGGATTGACGCTCTTTTTTTATTGAACTAAAGGTGCGGTTCTGGTTCCTTTTCAGTGGGTGTCCAAACAATCTCATATAAACTACAGCCGTATGGAATGTACAGGGTATTAACTCCAGAAATAAGGAATATTATTATTATCTTTACTATGGCGAAATTTTCCGTAATAGTGAGACAGCATCTTTTAGCCTTTTAGAAGGAAATTGAAAGAGGAGGGTTCATGATATGTCGCAAACCATCATTCCTAGAGCTGCTGTGCGCGGGACAGCTTTTGGAGTTCTCTTCATGGCATTTTTCGGTACTCTGTGGGCGGGAATTGGAATTAGAGGGCTGCAGGGCTGGGGATTTCTCTGGCTGTTGATCTTATCCCTGCTGATTGGTGTTATACTGCTGATTGGAGGAATCGTATTGATAATGAATTCCAAAAGGTTATCAAACGAGATGATGGAAGGGGGTTCCCATCGTTGGAAACGAAAGAATATGTGGTTCGGTATTATTTTCGGTTTAGAAGGCGTATTGATTGCCGTTGCCTCTGTAATTTGTGAAACTACCAATCACTTGGATTTGTTTGTCCCTGTTATGGCCCTTATTGTCGGAGCTCATTTCTTTCCCCTAGCGCACCTTTTCCAGGTTAAGATTTATTATATTTCGGGTTCACTTCTTTGTCTGTTTTCGGTAATTGCACTGTTTACTTTACCTGTAAGAGTTACCTGGGGTAATTATCAAATTATGGTGTGGTGGACATTTGTTGGTTTTAGTTCAGCCCTGATATTGTGGGGGACCGGGGTGACAGTTTGGATTTCAGGACATAGACTTCTGAACAGAGCTGGGAATGGATCCAAAGAAGCTTAGGTTCTTTCAGGTTATAATGCTGCTTTTCGCGCTATTATTGATCAACAAAAGTAAAAAATGATCAAACTTTTTTATAAAAACCAAATAAAATAACTGAAAAAGAATCTATTTTAAGCAATCTTTTTTTAAAAATGGATTCTTTTTATTTTTCGTAAAATATGAGTTAGCGAGGTATTTTTAATCAAACTTTATGTCAAGCCAACAAAAAGAGACCTAGATAGTTGTCAAGGTCTCTGTAGAAATGATATTCAGCTAATGGCCGTTCATGTATCCCTCCAAACTAGCTAATGATAGAAAGCACGTGTATTATTCACATAATAGAATTTGACGTAAAAACGTTTGCTTTTTAGCGATGCATCGATCTGATATAACAAAACCTGCATCTTCTATCATGTCATCAATTGTTTCAATTGTAACGACAACAACCTTATCGGCAATCCGGCGAGCATGTTTTAGAATATCAAATTGCTCTTCAGCTGATGAATGTGTAAATAAGTTATAGGGTAAATCAATTATGGCAACATCGTAATGTTCCTTTACTTCTGAGATTGGACCTAATGTAATTTTGCCTGTTAATCCAAAATAAGCGATATTTTCTCGGGAACCTTTGCAAACATGGTAATTTATATCTCGTCCTTCCATATTAATTCCCATAGAAAGGGCTTCAATTATTACTGTCCCAATACCACAACAAGGGTCGATTGCACGAATATTTTGAGGCTGAGGAACCGCGATATTTGCAACAGCACGAGCTACCCTAGTACTAAGTGCCGTTGAATACATGTGTGGTTTGTGTAAATGTTTACGCCAAAAGGATACACTCTTCATATGTTTTCCAAAATACCATTTTCCGTCTATAAAAATAAGACCAAAAACAATTTCAGGATGATCAAGGTCGGGTTCTCCCTCAATGCATAATCCAATCTCACGTTCTATCAATCGCCGCTCTGGCTGATGAATTTTCGTCGTTGCACCTATATCCATATTATTTAAACAAACCACTTTATAAGTTTCATCTATTTTTAGATTCTTCACTAATGACTTGATGTTGTCTAAGTTGTTTTCTTCATATAGCACTTCAAGTCTGTCTTGTATAAAAGGACTACGGCTAGGATCAATTTTAGTATTGCTTATTATATAGTTTGCTTGAGAATCAAGACTAAAAAATGAACGCATCTCCATTCTACATAGATCGTATTCGTCAACATGATGTACATATGTGTATATAAATTTTCTTTTGTTTTGTTCGTTACTCAATTGATTATCATCCTTTATGTATAGTTGTTCACTTGATTTTACTAAAGAAAACACAAATAAAGCTACTTAGTTTGTAATCGTATCATAGGTATCTCTATCAAGCCACCCTATATCAATATCAATGTGAAGGAAGGGGAACATTTAGAATGGGATAAGGAATAAGGAAAATGCCTAAATATAGCTGCCATTGTTGGTTTTCATGAAGTATTCTACATCATGTTATCTCCTGTTATTAGTCGATTGGTTGCAAGGGCGATTGTGAATCATGTGAAATTAGAATAATTAGGGGGGAGTCGGCTACCTCGATTTTATCCAGTTATGGTAGTACATTAGTTCCGTTCAGGGATTTCTTTTTAGAGTTGAACCTTAAGACAACGTTCAAAGTTGATTTAATTTGGGTGCTTTCCTGTAATAAGGGAAATGCCTTTTTTTCATTTCTAAAAGCTTTCTGAAAAAGTGGAGTTTGCGATAAAATGTTAGGTAAGGAGGTTTTTATCATGCATAAAAAAAGACGTAGCTTTCTCCTGATTTTCGCGCTGATTTTAATGGGTCTGCTCGGTTTTATCGGCATGAAAATGAGGCCGGACACACACATAAATAAAATTTCAGCGTCAGCCCCAGCTCATGAGGAAGACGATGTAGAACCAGAAAATCTTGAGCTGTTCATTCAGGATATTGTAAACTTGGCCCAAGAAGGGAAAGTGCCAGATATATCGTTTGTAGCAGGGAAGGCAAACAGACAAACGATTCATCAACAATGGGGGAAACCTCAGCAAACGGCTGCTACTACTACCGGACATTACGAAGATTATAAGAACCATCATGTGACGATTGGCTTTCAGGATACGCTAGCAACTGATATCCGTTCTTTTAAAGCTGAATTACAACACATTCATTTACAAGATATTAAAAAACTCATGGGAGAACCTGATGAAGTCCGCTATTATCAGGATAAAATGACAAATCAAATCATTCTTGTCTACCAAGTAAATGCTATGTACCAGCTCAAGTGGATTTTGCCGAAACCAACTGACGATCAGTCGAACCCCGTTGTTCATCACATTTCGGTATATACCGAACTAGATCAACAAGTGACAGAGATGATCGAGCAGATGACTTTGGATGAGAAAATTGGCCAAATGTTGTTTGCAGGTGTTTCAGGTACAACACTTCAACAAGAGACGCAAGATTTGCTCCATGATTTTAAGGTTGGAGGATTCATTTTTTACGCCAAGAATCTCGAAACACCGCAGCAAACGATAACATTCATCAACGACTTAATGGCTGAAAATGCGAATAATAAGCTTCCACTTTTCATCGGAACCGATCAGGAGGGTGGGAAAGTAGTAAGACTGCCAGGACCTATAAAAAATTTCCCAACGAACAAAAAAATTGGGGACATCAACAAGTCACAGTTTTCGTTTGAAGTGGGTCGATTACTAGGAGAAGAATTAAAGGTCTTTGGTTTCAACCTTGATTTTGCACCTGTACTGGATGTGAACAGTAATCCGAATAACCCCATTATCGGGGATCGCTCGTTTGCAAATAATCCCGATATAGTCAGTAAATTAGGTATTCAGACCATGAAAGGGCTGGAGTCCCAGCAAGTTATTCCTGTGGTAAAACATTTTCCAGGGCATGGTGACACATCGGTGGATTCACATTTAGAATTACCAAAGGTGACGAAAAGTTTGGACGATTTAAATAAGCTAGAAATCATTCCATTTAAAGGAGCTATTGAAGAAGGTGCGGATGTAGTCATGGTGGCCCATATTTTATTGCCAAAGATTGATCAACAATATCCTGCATCAATGTCAAAGGCAATCATTACGGGAATTTTAAGAAACAATCTCGCATTCGACGGCGTTGTCATGACCGATGATATGACCATGAAGGCCATCACCAATCATTTTGATATCGGGCAAGCAGCTGTTGATTCTGTGAAAGCAGGAAATGATATCATTTTGATCGCCCATGATTTCAACAATGTACAATCCGCAGTAGAGGCATTGAAGGCAGCAGTACAGCATGGTGAACTAACAGAGGACAGAATTAATGACAGTGTCCGAAGAATTATTCAGCTAAAACGCAAATATAAGCTTGAAAATAACAAAGTAACGACAGTCGATATCAACAAGCTTAATGCCGATATCGAAAAAGTACTGAATACCTATATGAAGTGAAGAGGCAAGGGACGTCACTATGGAGAAAGTGATTAAGCTGATGCGATATATTATCGTTCATGTAAAGGAAATGGCTAAATGCATAACAATAATGCTTGAGACAAGAAAAAACTAGGATTCACAGGTTGTGACCCCTAGTTTTTTTGTTGTTTACATAGAAAAACCAAGCGGAGGGGAGCAAATCTCTCGCTGCCTAGCAAAATCCCCGCTGACCCGTGGAAGAGAAGCGAATCCAATACGTGCAGGAATTCTCTGCGAAGAAAGAGATATTCACATGACCAGGGAGAATACCCGCGAAAAGCAGGGAAATACCCGCGAAAGAGGAGCGAATACCCGCGAAAGGGAGTGAAATACCCGCGGAAGAGAAGCGGATACCTGCGCAAGGCAGTGAATCCCGCGAAGAAAGAGATATTCACATGACCAGGGAGAATACCCGTGAAAAGCAGAGAAATACCTGCGGAAGAGGAGCGAATACCCGCGAAAGGCAGAGCAATACCCGCGGAAGAGAGGCGAATACCCGCGAAAAGCAGAGAATCCCCGCGGAAGAGAAGCGGATACCTGCGCGGGGCAGTGAACCCCGCGAAGGAGAAGCGAATCCCTCGCGCTCCAGGAAAATACCCTAGCAAAGCAGGTGAAATATCTAAAAATTAAATCCCTTGACATCGTTTTAAAATAGCACAAACATCACTATTTTTTCTGCATAACATAATGAGGTAAGCGTTTTCTTCAATTATATAGAAGAAAGGCATTATGATTGATACAAAATGGGAACCATAAAAGGCAAAGTTTACTGCAAAATATTTTGTAAAAAGGACGGAGCAGAGTTGGCTCGTTTTTTCATGCCATATTGATGGCTATATTTAGAAAATGAAGTCAATATAAGCTAGTTTAGACGAAGATTTGTACGATTATGGTGATTTCGCGAAAAAAATTTGCAAAAACCTTAACTATTTCATATGAAATCCGTATAATAAATCAAACAGTACGAAAATTGTCCATTTTCTTTCGGTTAATTGCGTGAATTTTTTAAATTGTATTGACGTAGGGAACGATAATTTGTACACTGTGTACATTCAAATGTTTTGTGGAGGAATACAATTAATTTAAAAAGTTAGGATTTGATAGATATGATCGTATGTAAATTTGGTGGAACATCTGTAGCAAGTGCAGAACAAATTCAAAAAGTAGCAAACATTGTAAAATCTAATCCGGCACGTAAAATCGTAGCCGTTTCAGCACCGGGGAAACGCTCTGGTGACGATATAAAAGTAACGGATTTATTAATTAAGTTAGCAACGGCAGCATTAAATAATGAAGATATCGAAGAGAGAGTACAAAAAGTTGTTAATCGCTTTATGGCAATTGCGGATGGCTTGCAGTTGGATCGTACAATTTGTGACGTTATTGCTGAAGATTTACGTGAACGTGTACAAGGTGATAAATCGAATGAGGAATTATTTGTCGATAGCATTAAAGCAGCAGGAGAGGATAATAACGCGAAGCTTATCGCAGCTTATTTTAATTCGATCGGTATGCCAGCACGCTACGTAAGTCCGAGAGATGGTTTAGTGGTCAATGATTTACCTGAACGTACCTTTGCATTACCAGAGGCGTACGCCAATTTAGCACCTCTAAAAAATACAAAAGAAATTATTGTGTTCCCAGGTTTCTTCGGTTACACTAAAGCGGGCATATTGCGTACATTTGACCGCGGTGGCTCTGATATTACAGGTTCCATTTTAGCAGCAGCTGTTGAAGCGGAGCTTTATGAAAACTTTACGGATGTGGATTGTGTGTTCTCCGCGAATCCGAAAGTCGTGAATGATCCAGTGGAAATTAAAGAAATTACGTATCGCGAAATGCGAGAATTATCCTATGCAGGCTTTTCAGTGTTCCATGATGAAGCGCTAATGCCTGTCTACAAGATTGGGGTGCCCGTTAACATAAAAAATACAAATAATCCATCAGCCCCAGGTACTCGTATCGTACCAAGACGTTCTGCAACAGGTCGTCCGGTTACAGGTATCTCGGCAGACAGTGGCTTTTCAACTTTATATGTGTCTAAATATTTGATGAATCGTGAAGTAGGCTTCGGACGTAAGCTTCTACAAATTTTAGAAGACGAAAATATTTCTTATGAACACACACCGTCTGGTTTAGACGATATTTCCGTGATTATGCGTTCCAATCAACTAAATATGGAAAATGAAGAGCGTATTCTTACTCGCGTGAAAAATGAATTACAAGCGGATGATGTACAAATGCGTCATGGCTTCTCTATGATTGTTATTGTAGGCGAAGGTATGCGAAATAACACAGGTCTAGCGGCACGTGCAGCAACGGCGATTTCAAAAACGGGCGCCAATATAGAGATGATTAATCAAGGTTCATCTGAAGTTAGTCTAGTATTCGGTGTACTACAGGAATATGAAAACCAAATTTTACAAGCGCTTTATGGAGAATTTTTTGCACGTGTGCAAGCATAAGGAAATAAACACTAGTCCATGTAAGGATTAGTGTTTTCTTTTTAAGTGGAATACGGTAAAATCGAGGGCGTACATAGATTGGAGGGCTTTGTTTTGAAAAAATTGTCATTAGGTATGATTCTATCAGTGATTGGAATACTTTTTGTTTGTTTAACAATAATGGATATTTTACCGTCCTCGACAAAAACAATGAAAATTGTCTATATCGGTATTGGCTGGGTGTTTATCATTGCTGGCTCCATTGTTCGTTTTAAATATTTAAAACAAAAGCAATAAGGCAATATCACGAAATTAAATTGTTATAAAACGCAAACTTGTGATACAATTTCAAAGAAAATAAATAATTAGATTATTATGAAGTTGTTATGCTGTGCAGAAAATTCAGAAGGTTCAAATTAGAGGTATCATTAATTTAAGAATGGACAGTACAAATTCTTCTTTGTAAGAATTTGTTTTTTTATTTTTAGTATGGATGTTGACGAATACTATCGAATAGGAGGCGAGATAATGCTGGCACTACGCAAGGAAGATATTCACATTTTCGAACATTATGTTGCCGTCCGAACAGATTCACCGATGAAGGTTGTATCTTCAGCTATGCACAATCCTGGCTTTGGCTATTATACGCACCTGATGAATCGGGCAGTGCCCAAGGAGTATGATGAACGAAAACCGCATTTAGAATTACAACGATTTTTACAGTCAGAGGATTTTCCAATTGACGATACGGTAGCGATGATGACAGCTGTCTATGCCAAATTTGCAACCATTCGTGAGTTTACATACGAAGGAATTCATCTTGTCATTATGATTACAGCTGGGCTCGGCAATGCCGTAGATATCACAAATGCCTTTCATCGTCAGGAGCAGTATCATGCTGGTACCATCAATATGTGGGTACTTATCAATGGGAAAATGTCGGATGAAGCTTTGTTTCAGGCAATGATCTCAACAACAGAGGCAAAGGTCAAGGCACTCATGGACGAAGGCATTACAGATTCAACAACGGGCACACAAGCCACAGGTACTTCAACAGATAGTTTGTTGATTGCCTCAACAGAGGAAGGCGATTACCATCAATATGCAGGACCTATTACGATGCTAGGGAAGGTCATTGGCCATGGTGTTTACGAAACGATGCGTGAGGCCATACAAAAATATAAAAAAGATAAAGAGGAGAATCCGTTATGATAGCACTGACGATTGCCTGTATCATTGGGCTCGTTTTTGATTTAGTGGTGGGTGATCCTCCCAAAATGCCCCATCCAGTACGCTGGATTGGACAGCTCATTCAATCGCAAACGGAAATATGGAATAAAGGGAAAATGAGAAGGTTCCGTGGTGCAGTGATGGCGCTCTCTATAGTGGGCACAACTATGTTTGTGGTGACGGCCATAATGCTACTGAGCTATCAGGTTAGCACACTATTTGGCATACTGGTAGAAGGACTACTAATAGGAATTGGACTAGCGCAGCGTAGCTTGAAGGAAGCGGCGATGGCAGTTTATGAACCGCTTGTCAAAGGGGATTTTGCTGAAGCTCGTGTCAAGCTATCTTGGATTGTTGGACGCGATACGGACAAGCTTGACGAGGATGAGATTGTTCGTGGAGTGGTGGAAACGGTGTCAGAAAATACGAGTGATGGTGTAACAGCTCCATTATTTTACGCATTTTTATTTGGGGCAATCGGTTTATGGGGCTATAAGGCAGTCAATACGCTAGATTCAATGATTGGCTATAAAAACGAAAAATATAAAGACTTTGGTATGTTTGCAGCAAAGCTGGACGATGTATTGAATTTTATTCCTAGTCGATTAACGGGCTTACTAATCGTGCTAGGGACGAAAAATGAAACAAAAGTATCGCTTGGTAAACGTTTAAAGCGTTGGGCACAGGATGCGAAAAAGCATCCAAGTCCGAATAGTGGTTATTTAGAGGCAGCTACTGCTGTACAATTAGGTGTACAGCTTGGTGGAAAAAATACATATCAAGGTGTCGTTTCTTATCGAGCGATAATGGGAGAAAAATTAGTTCCATTAACAAAAGAGCATATTGCAACGTCAGTTATTCATATGCGCATTGCTACGTTGCTCTTCACGCTTGTTATGTTAGCAGTGGAGGTGTTAATCTTTGCAATTACCTAATCACGGAGCAAATCCGCAAAATGTTTATCATCAGTTAGGGCTTGCTATGCCAGAAGAGGTGTATGATTTCAGTGAGAATGTCAATGCGGCAGGACCACCTACATTCGTTGAGGCACGTTGGCGGACATATTATCCGCTCATTCAACGTTATCCAGATCCGGACGGCGAGCCTTTTTTAACAAAGGTAGCAGCTTTTCATGATGTTCAGAAAGATTCTATATTACTAGGTAACGGTGCATCCGAGCTTTTTAATGTTCTTGCTAGACGCTATGCCAATAAGAGGGTGATAGTCGTACATCCAACTTTTTCAGAATATGAACGAACATTAGGAGCGGCCGGTGCTGAAATTGTGCCTGTTATTGTAGAGGATGTTGTCCGATACACTTTGCCGATGGAGCGTCTAAAATGCGAAATGGCGAACGCAGATGCTTTATATATTTGCACACCGAATAATCCAACAGGTGTGCTGCCAAAAAAAGAGGAGCTTCAGCAATTAATCGCTCATGGTACGAACGTTAATTGTGAGCTTGTGATGGACGAAGCTTTTATTGATTGGGTTGATGAAGCCTATTCATTGATTCAACATGTGACCAAAAATCCTCATCTGATTGTCGTTCGTTCGATGACAAAAATGTATGCGATTCCAGGATTGCGCCTTGGCTATTTAGTCGCGAGTTCAGTAGTAGTTGCCGAGCTAAAGGCCATGCTTGCTCATTGGAATTTGAATGCCTTTGCACTTGTCATAGGAGCAGGCTGCTTAGATGAATATACTTATTGTCAGCAAGCCATTGCCTATGCAACAAAGCAGCGCAAATCTTTACAAAACTTTTTACAAGAAAATGGTTGCCAGGTGACGAATAGTGTCACCAATTATGTATGCTTTGCATTACCAAAGAATCAGCAAGCAGATGCATTTTTTACATATTGTTTAACGAAGGGCGTTGTACTGCGTCATACGAAAAACTTCAAGGGATTGGATGGCGAATGGTTCCGTATAGGAATTAAAGATATTGCGGCCATGACCTATTTGCATACCTGTTTACAGGCTTGGTTTAAATAAATTTAGGGGTGAGAAAAGTGACAACTTTTTATCTAGTGAGACATGGCAAAACAATGTGGAATAAAGAACATCGAATGCAGGGTTGGTTGGATTCTCCATTGTCTGAAGAAGGTATTTTACAGGCAGAAAAACTGCGAGAACATTTAAAGGATTTTTCTTTTGCGGCAGCATTTTGCAGTTCGAGTGGTCGTGCTAAGGAAACGATGCATATTCTTGTAGGTGATCGACAGCTTCCAATCCACTATGAGGATGATTTACGGGAGATTTTTTTAGGGGAGTGGCAAGGAAAAACAGTCGAGGACATCATGGCTACAAATCGCTTTGACTATGAGATATATAAGAATTACCCTGCACAATACGTCGCTACCCATACAGAAAGCTTTGGTGCGGTGACTGAACGAGCGATGTTTACGTTAAAGAAAATTGCACAACAATATCACGATGACAATGTCCTAATTGTTTCCCATTCTGTCACGATTAAATGTATCTTAAACGCTATTTTAGGGCAAAGCATAGCACAGATTTGGGCACCTCCATTTATCGATGGTACAAGCGTAACGATTATCGAACGAGTCGAGCAACAATGGCATGTCAAAGAAATCGGGAACATTCACCATTTACAATAGGAGGCGTCATCATTGCCACTGATTTTCATTACAGGTGGAGTACGCAGTGGTAAATCTCACTTTGCTGAAAAAGCGGCTGTTACTCACTATCAAACAGATTTTATGCCAGCACAACGACTAATTTATATTGCTTCAGGGATAGCGTTGGATCATGAAATGAAGCAACGAATAGGGCGACATCAGGCAGACAGACAAGCGCAAAATATAGAATGGCTTACGATAGAAGCACCTTATGACATCGCCGATACGTTGCATAAACTGACCGATGGAGATGTCGTGCTATGGGATTGTGTCACTACATGGCTGACAAATGCTTTTTATGAGGGGTTTGATACAGGATCTCCGTGTGTAAACCAACCGGGCTGTTTAGAGGAGAAGCTGCGTGTCTTAAAAAAAGCGATAGGGACGTTACTTGAGAAAAGGGTGACGTTTTTTGTCGTCTCGAACGAATTATTTGATGAGCCTCCATATCCAAGCGAGGAAGTGGAATTATACCGACAAATGCTCGGAACATTACATCAATGGTTTGTTTCTGTAGCAGATGAGGCGTATGAAATCAATTATGGTATCGTAAAGAAATGGAAATAAACGAACTTACAAGAAGGAAGGCAAGACGATGAAAAATTTCTGGCATAGCGTATTACTTGCATTTCAATTTTTTACAGTTTTGCCGGTACATAAAGAACTTCCTTTATCGAAAGGAACCGTTACAGGGATGTTTGGCTTCTTGCCATGGATAGGGGCATTAATGGGCACCGTGGTGGCGACAGTAATCTATAGCTTAACGGAATGGACAGCGAGCAGTGAGGTATTACTGTCCTTTGTTATTGTCGGACTGTTCGCTTTATTCACTGGAGGCTTACATTTAGACGGTTTTATTGATATGGGGGATGCTTATTTTTCGTATCGAGACCGGGAGAAGCGGCTTGAAATTTTAGATGATCCACGGGTTGGCGCATTTGGTGTGCTCTCGGTGCTATTTTTAGTGCTCGGTAAATTTGTGATACTGCATGAACTATTCGTGCAGCATAAGTTAGCATTGTGGATGCTTATTTTTGTGCCATTATTAACAAGGGTAGGCATGAGCTTTTATTTTATGGCGCTGAAGTGCTCAAAAGAAAAAGGACTCGCTTACTTTTTTAAATCACATATTAAGCCTGGATACCTTATATGCTTTATGGTTATAACATTGCTTGTTGCGTATACGGGCTTATTGTTTGTCATAGGCTTGTCAATTGTCCCACTAGTGTTGATGGCTGTATTAGCGGTTGCACTTGTCGTCTTTCGACAATTTACAGTGCGCAACTTTGGTGGGGTTTCGGGGGATTTACTCGGTGCATCAATTGAAGGGATGGAGGTAGTATTGTGGGTGACATTGTTATTGTGCGCTTAATGAGGCATGCACCGACAAAGGAGAATTTGGAAAAGCGTTATATTGGCTGGACCGATTCACCGTTAGCGGATACATCTTTGCTTAGAGTTGTAGATAAAGCTGTGACAAAGGTGTATGGTAGTGATTTAGTGCGCTGTAAAGAAACGGCTGCCCATTATTTTCCGAACGCTATTTACGTGTCAGATGGTAGATTCCGAGAGTCCAATTTTGGAGAATTTGAAGGGAAAACGTATGAGGAATTAAAATCTGATCGTCGTTATTGTGCCTGGTTAGATGATCCCATACTCACACCACCGCCAGAAGGGGAAGGCTTTAATGCATTTTGTCAGCGTGTGATAGAAGGGTTTGGTGCATTACCAAAGGATCGAGATGACTATCATCTTGTTGTTCATGGTGGCGTTATTCGAGCACTGCTTGTGGCCTTTGCACCGACGGAACAACCATTTTGGTCGTACAATGTACCACATGATAAAATGTTTACCTTAACGTTTTCGAGAATGGCTTGGGAGGAGGGAACAAGATGCATGTCTTTATTGGAGGAGCCTATAATGGAAAAACCGATTATGTGATGACATTGCTTGCTGATCAAAAGGTTGAGCTAGCAGATGGCTATATTCCTAATGAGACTCCTGAATGTGATGTACTAGTGATTAAAAACATAGAGAAGTGGCTTGTGACACAAAACCTAGACAATGATGAAGCACTTGTCAAAACTATTTTGACGACACTAAAGGCTCTTGAAGAAAATTGTACACTGTATATTATTGTGACCGATATGGGACGAGGCGTTGTGCCGATAGAAAAACAGGCACGATTATTACGTGATACTTGCGGGCGATTGTACCAGGCTTTATTTGCAGAAGCTGAAAGTGTCGTGCGCATTTGGTACGGTATTGGGGAACACATTAAATAAAATCAGAAAAGAGGAAATGGAATGGATCGACAAAGATTAAGGAAATTGACGCTCACTGCTATGGTAGCGGCCATTTGTGCTGTTGGGGCTGTGATTAAAATTCCAACATTTATTTCGACTGCTGCGCTGGACTCTGCTCCTGCATTTTTAAGTGTTGTATTTTTATCACCATTATTAGCGGGAGTTGCAGGTGTCATTGGGCATTTTATTACAGCACTAACTACTGGCTTCCCACTGGGACCACTGCATTTGATTATTGCAACGGAAATGTTTATAGTAGTTTGGGTCTTTGGGGTGATGCATAACAAAGGCATGCATTTCTGGAAATGGCCTGTCGCACTTTTTTTAAATGGCGTGGTAGCACCATTACCATTTTATTTTATCATTAGTCCGGCATTTTACTGGGCATCACTGACTAGTCTGCCATTGGCAACACTTATTAATTTAGTCATTGTTGCCATTGTGATGCCGATTCTCTCTAAAGTGTTTGTACGTAAGGACGGGCGAGTACATTGAGAAATGCTGTAAAAATAGGCGAGCTCATTGCTACTACAGATAATGCTGCAGCAATTGGAGAAAAGCCACAAGATGTAGTGTCAGCTCCAGATAAACTCACAGCTTACTTCACAGCACGTGTTACATTTTTAGAGCAGCTTGCTGCAAATGCTT
Source organism: Lysinibacillus sp. NPDC097231 (assembly GCF_044761885.1). Taxonomy (NCBI): domain Bacteria; kingdom Bacillati; phylum Bacillota; class Bacilli; order Caryophanales; family Bacillaceae; genus Lysinibacillus; species Lysinibacillus sp. NPDC097231. The sequence goes on from NZ_JBIWDH010000021.1 coordinate 64,590, forward strand.
TACCATCGCATATTTTACTAGCTAATTTTTCTGGAGAGGCGGCATGGTCTCGTTATGTGGCAGGGATTCGGCAGGTTTTTGATGAGGCTAATCTTAAATGCCCGCAGATAGATGGAAGTACGGAAACCAATATGCCAACCTTACAATCTGCTTTATCGATTACAATGCTTGGTGAGCCGCAAATCCGTACACACTATGAGCCTGAACACCTTATTTGGTATACATATGGATTGCCACTTGTAGGCAATGAAATCCTTGCACAGCCTGAGGATGTTGCACAGCTTCAGCCTATTTATCAGGCATGGCAAGGGGAAATCGTTCAGCAAGTATGGCCAGTTGGCTCAAAGGGGCTGCAAGGAGAATTTACCCGACTTTTTGGCGAGCAACGGGTCGAAAGCTCGTTAGATGTGAAAAAAACGGCAGGGCCATGTGCAGTCGTTTTACTCGGAATACATCCAGAAAAAGAGCGGCTGGCACAAAAAAATTTTCCTAGAAATTTTGAGAAACTACGTAAAACTGCATGGTAATAGGGCTTGCTTCGAGAAAAAGTAACGCTTTAAAAATTGCAAGGGGCAAAACGCCTATTGCAACAATAAACACAATATGTTAGATTTGTTTAGGAGTTAAAACACAATATATAGTATTTTGGACAAAAGGTACCAATGTGGTTTAAAAGGGAATTCGGAGAAAGAGTCATCTTAAGCCGAAGCTGTCCCCGCAACTGTAAGTGCTGACAAATGATTAAAGAAGGCCACTGTTTTCGGACGGGAAGGCAATCATTTGGAGGAGGCATGAGCCAGGAGACCTGCCAGGTTGTTCAAGACAGCAACACATTCTTCGGGGATTGAGAAGTGGAGGCGAGAGATTTGCTCACTTCTTTGTGTGCATGTCCTTCATTTCCATTTCCGATTTTACAGCGATCACGCAACCGATACATGTTGCATGATCGCTTTTTTGTGTGTTGTCTGAAGAAAGAAAGGGAGAGAATGTTACATGACAATTCAAATCGAACAGCAAATGACTAAGCTAAAGAAAAGTTACACGGAGGATGAACTTGAAAGTTTTGTAAGGTTATCGGATCGATGGCTACGAAAAAACGAAAATGCCACATTTGAAGCATGGGCCGATGCGATGATTTTACAAACGCTTAGCCTAATTGATGAAGAGGAGCCGTACTGGACATTTGTGGCAGCGAAAATCTATTTAGAAAAATTATATGATCAGTTTGCCATGCGCCGAGGTGTTGCCGTAAAGGATGTTTATAAGGTTTTCCCAGCACAATTAGCACGTTATACAGAGGCTGGTTTATATCATGAAAGCCTAACAACCAAATATAGTGAGCAGGAGCTTCAGGAACTCGCTTCTTTTTTAGAACAAAGTCGAGATGAATTGTTTACGTATATTGGCTTAAAAACATTAATGGATCGCTATGTTGTCCGTGATTACACGAAAACACCAGTGGAGCTACCCCAGGAACGTTGGATGGTCATTGCGATGACACTTATGCAGGATGAAACAGAAAATCGTTTGGAAAAAGTACGAGAATCTTATTGGGCAATGAGCAATTTATTTATGACGGTAGCAACCCCGACCCTATCGAATGCAGGGAAAACACATGGTCAGCTTTCTAGCTGCTTTATCGATACAGTCGATGATAGTTTACAAAGCATCTATGACACAAATACCGATGTGGCAACCTTATCGAAATACGGAGGTGGCATTGGCGTGTATATGGGCAAAATCCGTAGCCGAGGCTCTTCCATTAAAGGCTTTAAAGGTGCATCGAGTGGTGTCTTACCTTGGATTAAACAGCTGAATAATACAGCCGTGTCAGTAGATCAACTAGGACAAAGACAAGGAGCTATTGCCGTATATCTAGATGTTTGGCATAAGGATGTCTTTACGTTTTTAGATTTACGCTTAAACAATGGGGATGAGCGTCTGCGTGCCCACGATATTTTCACAGGGCTTTGCTTACCTGATTTATTTATGGAGGCTGTGGAGGCACGTGGAGACTGGCATTTATTTGACCCACATGAAGTACGAGAGGTGATGGGCTTCTCATTAGAGGATTTCTACGATGAGACAAAAGGTGACGGTTCCTTCCGTGCAAAGTATGCAGAATGCCTTGCCAATCCATTATTAAGTCGTGAAGTCGTACCAGCTATCGATATTATGAAGCGTATTATGCGCTCCCAGCTAGAAACTGGCGTACCGTTTATGTTCTATCGTGATGAAGTAAATCGCATGAACCCGAATAAGCATGAAGGGATGATTTACAGCTCGAACCTGTGTACAGAGGTCTTTCAAAATATGTCACCGACAGAATTCGAATCAATTACTCTAGAAGACGATGTTATCGTGACACGTCGCAAGCCAGGAGATTTCGTTGTATGTAACCTATCTTCAATCAATTTAGGCAGAGCTGTACCGGCTGGTGTCCTAGAACGTTTAATCCCAATTCAAGTACGCATGTTAGATAACGTTATTGCCTTAAATACAATTCCAGTGAAGCAGGCAGAACGCACGAATTTGCGTTACCGCGGCATTGGACTTGGCACATTTGGCTGGCATCATCTATTAGCGCTGAAAGAAATTCAATGGGAGTCGGATGAAGCGGTAGAATTTGCGGACAGGCTGTATGAGGAGATCGCCTACTTCACGATTCGTGCTTCTAACGCATTAGCACGTGAAAAAGGGGCATATCCGTTATTCGAAGGCTCAGATTGGCATACGGGTACCTATTTTGACAAACGTGGCTATGACAGTGATAAATGGCAGCTGTTACGTGAGGAAGTGGCGAAAAACGGCATGCGTAATGGCTATGTTATGGCTGTTGCCCCTAACTCATCGACGTCCATTTTAGCGGGCAGTACGGCAACGATCGATCCAATCTTCCAAAAAAGTTATTCAGAGGAGAAGAAGGATTACAAAATTCCAGTAACTGTGCCAGATTTATCGCCAGTGACGACTTGGTACTATAAATCTGCTTATTTCATCGATCAAAATTGGACAATCAAGCAAAATGCAGCACGTGCGCGACATATCGACCAAGGCATTTCGCTTAATTTATATGTGCAAAATACGATCAAGGCGAAGGATTTACTAGCACTGCATATGAATGCCTGGGCGAGTGGTGTAAAAACGACTTATTATGTACGCTCAACATCTGTAGAATTGCTAGAATGTGAGTCTTGCGCAAGCTAGGAGGAACTAACAATGACGACAATTACAAAACGACAAATTATGGATAAAGATGCACCAAACCGTTCAACAGGGATTGTGAACGGACGCTCTTCTAACATTTTAAACTGGGATGATGTGCGTTTTAGCTGGGCCTATCCAAAGTACAAAAAAATGCTAGGTAACTTCTGGACACCATTTGAAATTAATATGAGCAACGATGTCAAGCAGTTTCCAGGGCTATCAGTTGACGAGCAAGAATCCTTCTTAAAAATCATTGGCTTACTGGCATTATTAGATAGTGTGCAGACTGATTTTGCGGGGAAAGTAGCAGATTATTTAACAGATTCAAGCCTAAATGCCTTAATGATTATTTTAGCGCAGCAGGAGGTTATCCATAATCACTCTTATTCCTATGTGCTATCAAGTATTGTGAACAAGGACGAACAAGATCGTACATTTGACTTTTGGCGTACAGAGCCCGTGTTAGAGCGACGTAATGATTTCGTGATTAAGGGCTATCGTGCCTTTTCGGAAGAGCCAACTGTTGAAAATATGCTAGAAGCGATTGTTTATGATGTGATTTTGGAAGGCTTATTCTTCTATTCTGGCTTCGCATTCTTCTATCATTTAGCACGCAATCAAAAAATGGTCGCAACGTCGACAATGATTAATTATATTAACCGTGATGAACAACTACATGTTGATTTATTCGTGAAAATTTATCAGGAGCTATTAGAGGAATATCCTGAATACGATACACCTGAACGAGCAGCACGAGTACAGGACATCTTCCGTGAAGCCGTTCAGCTAGAAATTGATTGGGCAAATGAAGTGATTGGCGATAAAGTTGATGGCCTCGATGTGGAAGATGTACATGATTATGTTCACTTCTACGCCAATGTTCGCTGTAATCAGCTTGGCGTGGAACGTCCATTTGAGGGCTATCGCAAAAATCCATTGAAGTGGATTAAGGCGTATGAGGATGTTGACTTAGGAAAAACAGATTTCTTCGAGCAACGTTCGCGTCAATATGTAAAGGTAAATGTAGAAGATAACGGCTTTGATGATTTGTAATTTACATGAACACCGCAATACATTGAGGTGTTCAGACTGTAGACAAACTCGAAAAATATCGGGTATGCTACAGTCTTTTTTTATGGTGACAACAATAATACTGTTAGGTCATAGAGAAAATCGCTCAGGAGAAGTGTAGAACTGCTCGGGTAAGGAAGAAAATCGCTCAAGAGAAGTGTAGAACTGCTCAGGTAAGTAAAAAAATCGCTCAGGTTCAGTGTAGAACTGCTCAGGTAAGGAAGAAAATCGCTCAGGTCAGTGTAGAACTGCTCAGGTAAGCAAGAAAATCGCTCAGGTGCATCAAAGAACTGCCCCAACCAAAAGAAAATTCCTCCGCTAAAAAAGTACAACTGCTATGTTTACCGACACCTACATAACTTATCAGTAGTGTCTCAAATATTACGAGACACGAAAAATTAATTGCCACTTGAGAATGATTTTCAGTTATAATATAGAGCGAATGTGATTTAGAAGGAACGGAGACGAAAGAATGAAGGCAGTTAAACAGTTAGGGCAGTATTTAGGGCCTTACAAATTTTTTACCTTGATTGCGCCGCTACTTATGGTGCTTGAAGTCACAATGGATTTGCTTCAACCCACAATCATGCAGCATATGATTGATACGGGTATTGCCAATGGCGACAATCCATATGTGTTGAAAATGTTCGTGTGGATGCTGATGAGTGCTGTATTTGGGCTTGTTGGTGGGATTGGTTGCTCGTATTATAGCTCGAAGGCAGCGATTCATTTTGCATCAGATGTTCGTCTGGCACTTTATGAAAAAATGATGACGTATTCGGCAAAGGAACGTGACGCTTTTACGACAGGGAAGCTTATTACAATTTTAACGAGTGATGTGGAAAGTGTTCAGCGTGCGTTTATGATGACACTGCGTATTTTTGTGCGTGGGCCTCTTTTATTTATTGGCGCAGTCGTTATTGTTTTTGTAACGGCACGTGAACTATTTTCCATATTGCTGATTATCGTGCCGATCTTAATAATTGCGATGTACTTTTTCACGAAGTATTCAGGTGTTTTGTATCGTAGGGTTCAAGAGGCGATTGATGGTGTTAATACGAAGCTTCAAGAAAATTTAGCAGGGATTCGTGTTGTTAAGGCGTTCCGTCGTGAAACGCAACAGATTGAGCAATTCGGTGAACTGAATGATGCCCTTACCAAACGCTTTATTACAGCAGAGCAAATTATTGGTGTGCTTGTGCCGTTTACGATGTTCGTTGTCAATCTCGGGATTGTGGCTGCACTTTGGCTTGGTGCAATTAAAGTCGAGGCAGGTACATTGAAGGTTGGCGTGATTCTCGCTTTTATCAACTATTTAACGATCATTTTAAATGGTTTGATGTCCTCGAGCATGGTGCTAATGCAAATTGCACGAGCGGTTCCATCAGCAGAGCGCATCGTGGACGTCTTAAACAAAGAAGTAGCCGTTAAGGAAGCAGAAAATGCGCTTACGATACCTATTCAAGGAGCGATCGACTTCCAAAATGTGAGCTATCGTTTTTACGAAACAGCAGAGGATGTGCTAAAAAATATTACATTTTCCGTAAAGCCAGGGCAAACGGTAGGACTCATCGGTAAAACAGGTAGCGGAAAATCAACGCTCGTTAAGCTCTTACCTCGCTTGTTTGATCCAACGAGTGGTGAAATACGCTTGGATGGTAAGCCATTAAAAGATTATGCATTATCAACGTTACGGAAACATATTGGCTTTACCTCCCAAAAAGCACTACTATTCTCAGGTGCCATTGAAAAAAATATCCGCATTGGTCAGGAAGAAGCAACGGCAGAGGAAATACAACAAGCACTTGATGCGGCATGTGCCTCTGAATTTGTGGAGCGACTTGACAAAGGCTTAGCACATGAGCTTTCTCAAGGGGCAACGAATCTCTCTGGTGGTCAAAAACAACGACTAGCGTTAAGTCGTGCACTCGTTAGGCAGCCAGCTATTTTAGTGCTCGATGATACAACTTCTGCGTTGGATAGTGCCTCTGAAAAACATGTTCAGCAAGCCATTCAAGAGCAATATAAACACACAACAATATTTATGGTAGCGTCTAAAATTGCCTCTATTCAACAAGCAGATCTTATTCTAGTAGTAGAGGACGGCGAAATTGTTGGTCAAGGTACACATCAACAATTATTACAGGATAATGAGCCCTATCAAGCAATATATGCTTCACAGCAAAAGGCTGGTGAACAACAATGAGTCAAAATCAACCAAAGCAAATGAATTTCGGTCGTGGGCCACGTATGGCAGGGCCAGCCGAAAAGGCGAAAAATCAAAAAGCAACCATATCGAGAGTATGGCAATATGTCAAGCAACAAAAAGTAGGGCTATATCTCTCCATATTTTTTGTTATTGCTGCTACATTTTTAAGCTTAGCAGGGCCATATATGATCGGGCATATTGTGGATGAGTACATTATGAAGAAGGACATTGCTGGTACAATTCGTCTTGGCATTGTCCTAGCGGTGATTTATACTGTAGCATCTATTTTCACATGGCTACAAACGTATGTCATGATTCATGTAGCGATGAAAACCATTCGTACATTACGTCTAGCATTATTTAAAAAGCTTCAAACGCTCACACTGAAATTTTACGATCAGCGAGCGCTTGGTGATTTAATGAGCCGAGTGACCAATGATATTGATAATTTAAATACAGCACTTGCACAAAGTGTGACACAAATTGTGTCGTCCGTTTTAACGGTCATTGGCGTGAGTATTGCCATGTTCTCTCTTAGCTGGCAGTTGGCAATCGTGACGCTCATCATTATTCCGTTAATTGTTTTCTCGACTAAGCAAATTGTGAAACGTAGTAGTAAAAACTATGCGGCACGTCAACGTGATTTAGGAAAGCTTAATGGTTATATCGAGGAAATGATAACGGGAGCGGAGGTTATCACACTTTTTGGTAAGGAACAGCAAACGATTGAGACGTTCCATCGACAAAACGAAGATCTCCGCAACTCGGCACAACGCGCAGAAATTACTTCAGGCTTATTAGGGCCGATTAATAACTTTATGAACAACTTAGGTTTAGCCGTTGTCATTGGTACTGGGGCGCTTTTATCGGTCAAAGGGATCGTTTCTGTTGGGGTCATCGCCGCATTTGTGACCTATACACGACAGTTTTTCCGTCCGCTCAATCAGTTATCGAATCTATTGAATACCTTCCAATCGGCAATTGCAGGGGCAGAGCGTGTCTTTGAGATTTTAGATGAATCATCAGAAGTGGCCGATAAGGAACATGCCATTGATTGTCCAAGTCTAAAAGGGGATGTGGCATTTCAACAGGTGTCCTTCAGCTATTTGCCAGAGAAGCCGGTACTGAAAAATATTAGCTTCCATGCCAAGGCTGGTGACACCATTGCACTTGTAGGGCCAACAGGTTCAGGGAAAACAACCATTATCAATTTGCTCACTCGTTTTTATGACGTAGATGCAGGTGAAATTTTGATTGATGGATATAATATCGAAGATTACAAAATGGCCACAATCCGTCAAAGAGTCGGGGTTGTGTTGCAGGATACGTATTTATTCTCAGGGACTATTCGTGAAAACATTCGATTTGGTAAGCTGGATGCCACGGATGCAGAGGTAGTGCAAGCAGCAAAAATCGCGAATGCGCATAATTTTATTAAATATTTACCTGCACAGTATGATACACCCGTTCAGGCAGGTGGGGCAAACCTCAGTCAAGGCCAACGCCAGTTACTAGCCATTGCACGTGCTATTTTAGAGAATGCAGATATTTTAATTTTAGATGAAGCCACGTCCAGTGTGGATACGCAAACAGAGGTCGATATTCAAAAAGGCCTACAGCATTTAATGCAGGGACGCACAAGCTTTGTCATCGCACATCGCTTAAAAACAATCGAAAATGCCGACCAAATTCTCGTTATTCAGCAAGGGGAAATCGTCGAGCAGGGCAATCACCAGCAGCTCATGCAAAAACAAGGCATTTATAGTAACCTCCAGCACAAGCTTTTGCTAGAGCAAGTAGAGTAAAATATAGTAAGCTGTTTATTAAGTATTTAACTATTATAAAGAGGGGGAGGTAAAGACATGTATGAATTAAAAACGAAAGAAACGGACGAGAGCGTACTTGAATTTATTGAAAACGTCGAACATCCTAAAAAGCGTGAGGATGCTTACCGATTATTGGATATTTTTGCTGAAGTCACAGGCTTTGAAGCAAAAATGTGGGGACCAAGTATTATTGGCTTTGGCAAATATCATTATAAATATAATACGGGGCATGAAGGCGATGCACCTCTCGTTGGATTTTCCCCCCGCAAAGCAAAAATCAGCTTATATTTTGCCCCAGGTGATAGCGAGCGAGAGCAGTTATTACAGCAATTTGGCAAACATACAACAGGGAAGGCCTGTGTTTATATTAATAAACTTGCTGATGTAGATGTGAACGTACTAAAGTCGCTCATCCAACAATCTGTTGCTTTTTTACAAAAAACTTATCCAAATGAATAGTACAAAGGGGGTGTCTCAAATGACTTTTGAGACGCCCCCTTTCTGCGTGAAAACGATGTGTTAGCGGCAAAAGTGTGTTAAAATCTCGTTTTTTTAAAGAAAGCTTTTTTCAGCCTGCATAGAGGAATGTTTCCAATTCTTTTACTCTGTCCCCATCCCTGCTTTTCGTAGCTGAATAGCGATATATTTAAAAAGTTAGGCGATAAATTAAAGAATTTTATCGATAGGCTGTTTCTCAAAGATTGATAAACGAAGCAGGTTAGTTTAAGTCAATCTCTTTTATATTTGGAACTTACATCCAACTGTAAACGTCAAACTTATAAATTCTCTACTGTTATTAGCGAAATTGAAGGAGACTTTTATGAAATCGAATCTTTTGGTGTGGGTATTTTTTCTTCCTTTATTTTTATTTTTCAGTTTAATGTTTTATATTGAAGTGTCAATTTATTCAGCCTTGCCTCCAGAACTAGGTGGAAGGGGTTTTTGGGTGGAATTTAAGAATGTTTGGTATCGTTCAATTTGGTTTTATGCAATATTATTGCTAATTTCCTTCTTGCTTTATTTGAAGGTTCTACATAAAGGAAAATAAAGAATTAATGAACTAATGCTGACTAACGGGCTTAACAGGAAGGATTACAAATGATTAAGAAAAAGAGTGTAATAGTAATTCCAATCAGTAAAATCACTTTTGAAAAGAGGAAGTTAAATGAATGAAAATTTTTTCCTAATATCTATGATCTTTTTTATTGTTATTGCAAATATGATTGGCTTTGTATTCTTCAAAAAAAAGAAAAGTTTATATTTTGCTGCTTTCATAATATTATTACTAGCAGGTGCATTTGGTGGAATGGGAGTTATACTAGCACTATTTATTATTCATGATGCTTTTGCAGTGTTCTATGGGTTGAATCTTGCCTACTATTTGCTAATCAATAGTCTTATCGTGTTTCTTCTTGCCATTTTAGCTACTATAATTAAAAAATATAACAGAAAAAAATGAAGGATTTACTAAAGACCAAGTTAATCTACAAAATGTGTAGAATCAACTTGGTCTTTATGTATTAACAACAACAATCTATACGAAAACAGCCTATCGATAAATGAAGACCCTATTGAACTAGCTTTGTTCAATAGAGTCTTCGAGCAAGGATTCTATTACCTTTTTTAAGTGAAGAATAGGTGATTGTTCACTTTCGTTCTTCTTATAAATATAAACTGTTTCGATTGTTTTATTGAGCTGCTGCAAATCATAGCAATGAATATTGGTATAGTTATAAAGATCCAATAATTTTGTATTTAACACCGCAATCGTATTGTCTATTTGTAGAAAATCTAGAATACTACTCACCGATTTTATTTCTTTCATTGTAAAAGGAACTTGATTGTTTTTAAGCCACTCTGCCATAGCCCGTGTATACATACAGCCCTTACTTAGCACAAGCAAGGTAACAGGTGAACATTCCTCAAAACGAATAATATGGGTATTGTTCGAAATGACTTCAAATGTTTCCTTCGCCAGAATGTCATAGTTTAAATCTGTATAGTGTTTAATTGGGTTACTTGTTAGGGCACAATCCATTTCGGCATTGTGGACTTTTTGATTTATCGAAGTACTGGATTCTACCGTGAAGTCTACATCTATCGGAATATCGTTGGTCTGTAAGGCATTCATGATGGATGCGCCATAAATTTTGATAGTTGTATGGGAAGTACCAAAATTTAATGTAGTTTGTTTTGGTCCAACGGCTTGTAAAAATTCCTCATACTCCTGTGTAATGAGCTTTAAAAAATGTAAATATTGGATACCTACATCTGTAATCTTTAAGCCCTGTGGTGTCCGCTTAAACACCTCTTGTCCAATTTCAGCCTCCATTTTTTTCACTTTAGACGTTAAGGCAGATTGCGTATAATTCGTCATTTCTGCGGATTTACTTAAATTTTGCCTCTCCAATAGTTCAATTTTCAAGGCAATTTCTTCTATGTTCATGTCGTCTTTCACACACCTATTAAATTTTTTGATAGCCACTATCATTTTCCTCCATTTTACGCATTCTGAGGGCACGCGTAAACTCTAGGTAAGTAAAATGAATGAGTGTCATGCTATTGGAGGAGTTTTTTATGAATACATATTATAAATGGGTGATCTTATTAGTGGCTACGCTTTCCCAAACTGCGGCTACATTTGTAACGTACGGCATGGGGCCGATTGCCACATTTTATCAGATTGAATGGAATTTATCATCTTTACAAACAGGGTTCATTGTTTCTGCCGTTAATATCGGGCCCATTTTTTCGATGATGGTGTTCGGCTATTTGATGGATAAAAAAGGAGAGAAGCAAATCATTGGCTGGGGCTCTATTTTATTGGGGCTTTCCGCGTTACTACTCATGATGGTGAATAACTATACGGTGTTGCTATTGGTCTTACTAGTCGTGGGGATATGGTATGGAAGTGCGCAAACAGGGGGCAGTACGGCCATTGTCAAATGGTTTCCTGACAAACATCGAGGGCTAGCGATTGGCATTCGACAAACAGGTATTCCAATTGGTGGCGCCTTAGCCTCAGCTATCCTCACTTATATGTACAATCATTATCAGCTGTCATCGGTTCATCTGATACAAGGCATTGTGGCGATTGCTGGAGGCCTACTATTTTTACTAATTTATCAGGAACCTAAACATCGTGTGAAAGTAGCGGCAACAACTGTAACGTTTAAAGAGAAAATAAACTCCATTAAAAATAACAAAGCTCTATATCCAATTTATATTGTTGGCATCGTCATGATGACCTTACAAATGATCCTTATCGCGCATTTGATGAGTTATTTACATCAAGAAGGTGGGTATTCCTTAGCAGAGGCTGGGCACTATTTAAGCGTTGTATTAATAGGTGGGATGATTGGCAGGGTCGCTATTGCCTGGATTAGTGATCGTTTTTTTGCACGTAAGCGAGAGCGCTTATTAGTAATCGTGATGGCTAGTGCAGTTATTTTGACGGTCATGCTACCGTTTATGCTACATGCGAAAATGTTGATGTTATTATTTTGTTTTTGTTTAGGCTTTATAGCACTTGGCTGGTATTCCTTATTTATCGCATGTGTGACGGAGCAATCAAATCCACATTATGTCGGCTTAACGGTAAGTGCAGCCTTAACATTAAATCAGCTATTTATTGTCATTGCGCCATCCTTATACGGCTTGATGGTCACTCTTTTGTCGAGCTATCAGGTGGCGATGAATATAGTGGCACTAGTTGTCGCACTCGGTGCAGTAAATTTACATAGGGCTACGCAAAAAAACGTCAGGAAATAGTGCAGTTCACATTCGGTTCATATATTTGTTGTATTATCCGTTTAGAAAAGTAATTGCCATCTACAAAAAATGCAACGATGGGAATTGATAAAGGAGGAAATACAATGAGCGATATGAATAGAATGGAAAGCTTGTTGGTAAATCGTGAATGGGCCATTGAAGCGCAAGGTCTCGTCAAACATTTTGGAGAAAATCGCGCTGTTGATGGTGTGGATCTGAACGTACGTGCTGGCACGATCTATGGTGTGCTTGGTCCTAACGGGGCGGGAAAGACGACTACTATCAGAATGCTCGCAACTCTTCTGCGAGCAGATGCTGGATCGTCACGAATATTTGGCTATGACATCGTGAAAGAGCCACATATTGTGCGGCAATTGATTGGCGTCACAGGTCAATATGCTTCAGTTGATGAATCACTTAGTGCAACAGAAAATTTGATTATCTTCTCACGTTTGCTAGGACTAGGACGAACAGAAGCCCGAAATAAGGCAGCAGAATTATTGGAAGAATTCGGTTTAACAGAAGCAGCGAAACGCCCTTTGAAAAATTTCTCTGGTGGTATGCGTCGTCGCTTGGATCTAGCAGCGAGTCTAATCGCTCAGCCACCGTTGATTTTCTTAGATGAGCCGACGACGGGACTAGATCCACGAACACGTAATCAAATGTGGGATACGATTCGTCGCTTAGTAGATACAGGATCAACTGTCCTGTTAACGACACAGTATCTGCAAGAGGTCGATGAGCTGGCAGACCGACTTGCGGTTATTGATCATGGGCGCGTTGTTGCGGAAGGGACGGTCGATGAGCTAAAAGCATCTGTTGGTACTTCATCTTTACATTTAAGCATTCAAAATTCACAAGAGATGATAGCTGCTCGTGAAACCGTAGAGCAAATACTTCAAGTAAAAACAACTATTTCACAGGAAATCGGGAAAATTACTGCTCCGATGGCAGATGTTGACCGAGTGACGGATTTACTGATTGCACTCCGTCAAAAAGGAATTCAGCTTGACGAGTTTAGCGTACAAAAACCGACCCTAGATGAAGTATTTTTGACAATCACTGGTCATGGCGCAAAAGAGAATGCTCTCCAACTAGAGGAGGAAACAATATGAAAAGTAATACTATAAAATCACTTACTGGACGTCCATTGCTACACACACCAAGTATCAATCAATCTGTAAGAAATTCGTTAACGATGGCTTATCGGGGTGTATTAAAAATACGACGCACACCGGAGCAATTGTTCGATGTAACACTTCAGCCGATCATTTTTACGCTAATGTTTACCTACATTTTTGGTGGGGCGATTTCTGGAGATGTGCAAAGCTATTTGCCTGTCATCATTCCAGGCATTCTCGTGCAGACTGTCATCACGACTTCAATTGTCACAGGCGTTCAGCTAAGGGAGGATATGGATAAAGGGGTGTTCGACCGATTTAAGTCACTGCCAATTGCACGCATTGCGCCACTAGCGGGGGCCCTGTTGGCGGATACGATTCGCTATACCATTGCAACTGTGCTCACTTTTTCAATGGGATATATCATGGGCTATCGACCAGAAGGTGGAGTGGGTTACGTGGTACTCGCTGGACTTTTAGTGATTGTATGTGCGTGGGCTATAAGCTGGATCTTTGCCTTCTTTGGTGTCATTGCACGGACAGCTTCGAGTGTTCAGGGGATTTCTATGCTCGTACTGTTTCCACTGACATTTCTTTCAAACGCTTTTGTGCCAGCCGAGACCTTGCCAGATTTCCTACAATGGTTTGTGAAAATTAATCCGATTTCACATCTCGTAACGGCTGTCAGAGAGCTGACGAATTCAGGAACGATAGGTTGGGATTTATCGGCTTCTCTCATTGGAGCGGCTGTGGTTGTCGTCATCTTTGCGCCACTAACAGTGAAAGCATATATGCGTAGAACATAAGTAAAGCAATCAGTGGGGATTTTCTTCATTCCTCACTGTCATTCCTTCAAAGCTAGCAATTCGAGGCTTATGATCATGAAGGAAATCATTATTCTCCCTACAAATCTTCAGATATTTTCTCATATTGAATGAGTCTTCACTACGTCTCAGGTCTTAGACGAAGTTAAAGCGGAGGGTCGTTTTTATTATTGGATATTCCTATATAATGAATTTATTGGTAAATTATATAGTGGGAGGAAATAAAATTGAAAAAAATGATCGGAATTGGTTTAATAATGGGTGCTTCGTTATTGCTTATATCGGGGTGCAACTCAGTGTTCCCAGATAAGACCCGAGATGAAGAGATCCTCGTAGAAAAGGATAAAGCAGAAAAGTTAGAGGTTGATGTAAATCTTGGAGTTGGAGAATTGACTGTTAAAAAAGGCGCCAAGGATTGGGTTGAAGGTACTGCTCAATATAATATTAAAAAATTGGCACCAAAAGTACATTATGACTTGCATGGTAAGACAGGAAAAATAGAGATTGAACATAAGGGCTCAACGAACATCCGTCTTGGAAAAATGAAAAATACATGGGATATCGAATTAAATGAAGATATTCCAATGGATCTCTCCATTGAAACCGGTGCGTCGACGGCAGAACTTGATTTACAAGGGCTGCAACTGGAAAAATTAGATATTGAAACGGGCGTCGGTGATTTACTTGTGGATTTAGGCGGCGATTGGAAAAAAAGCTTCGAAACGAACATTGAAACAGGCGTTGGTGCGGCTACTGTCATTTTACCATCAACGGTTGGGGTAAAACTAACAACAGAAGAAGGAATAGGTTCTTCGAGTATAGAAGGCTTAATTTCCAAAGGCAAAGGCGTCTATGTCAACGAATCCTATGAAAATGCTGATGTCGTGCTAGAAGTCAACTCAGAAATCGGCGTTGGCGATATCACCTTTAAACTGGATAAATAAAAGTTTAGTAGGCTACTTTAGATGAAGTAGCCTACTTTTATGTGCGCCCGGCATGCGTATGAACTATAGGGTGCAAGTCCCGAACCCCGAAGACAGAAGTAGAGGTTAGCCAAGAGCAAGGGTGTCCGT
>NZ_JBIWDH010000022.1:0-78817 GCF_044761885.1 Lysinibacillus sp. NPDC097231
AATTTATATGTTCAAATACAAAGCCCGGGGAATTTTACTGATCGTAAAATTCCCCGGGCTTCTTTGTTAATTCTTGAGGTTTTGTCCCAGCCTCTTTTTAGATAGAATCAGAAGATACTTTAGTTTTTATCCCATTGCCTCATAATTAGTGGGAATAGGGTATACATGTTGAGAATTAGTGTGATGCTTCAATGGAAGAAGCTAATTCAGCTATTACTATTTTGCTGCCTATAATTGGGCTATTTTCAGGTTTTGCCCCCTCAGAGCCTGGTGCTGGACGGTGATGAGCAGCAGCGAATTCATCGCTATTACGCCAAGCTTGAAAATGCTCCTTGGATTCCCAGTACATATTGACGCTCATTTCGTCATAAGTCGGATCATCAGTTGAAACTAACACCTCTACTTTATGGAAGCCTTCAAACTGTTGTAGTGGTCCTGGCTTTGTAAAATTCGGTGCCATTTTTGTAGCAAAGCCGGGTTTAACTTGAATACGATTTGTAACAATAATCATGCTTTTACCCCCTAATCATTTTCTGAATAGTAAAAATCCTCTATTTGAATGAATTATCATTGATTATCATTCGCAATCAATGATAATTGGCGTAGGAAGACATTGTCAATAGAATAGCAATGAAAATTACAAATAGCTGGGTGTGTGGAGACAAGAATGAGCAAATCCTGACATTCAACTGACATAATCTGATGATACAATGAAAACATGAATGAGCTGGTGACGAGGTGAAAGAACATGGCAAAAATTTTAGTAGTAGAAGACGAATATGCAATCAGTCAGGTTTTGAAAGCATATTTGAAAAAAGTGGGCTATGATGTTATGCAATGTTTTAATGGTGGTCAGGTATTGGCCATGTTTCAAGAGGTGCAGCCCGATTTAATGTTACTTGATGTCATGTTGCCAGAGAAGAACGGTTGGGTTATTTTAAAGGAAATTAGAGAGATTAGCTCTTGTCCCGTTATTATGCTTACAGCTTTAGGCGATGTAAATTACCGTTTAGAGGGCTTCGATCGAGGTGCGGATGATTATATTGCAAAGCCATTTATAGCAGACGAAGTGGTAGCAAGAGTAAAGGCGGTATTACGACGTGCTGAGGGCCATGAATCTTCAGATATAAAGCGCTTCGGTCAGCTAGAGATTGATATGAAGGCCCATCGAGTGTTACTTAAGGGGGAAGAAATCATCTTAACTCCTAGAGACTTATCGGTGCTTTTATTTTTAGCAGAGAACCCCAACCAAACATTTACACGTGATCAGTTAATTGATCAAATTTGGGGTTGGGAATATGATGGTAGCGATAGAGCAGTGGATTTAGCGGTGAAGCGACTACGCAAAGCTCTTAATGAATGGGATGAAACAGAGGGAGAAATAAAGACACTACGTGGATTGGGGTATCAGTTAAGTGTTCAAAAAAAATAAGCGAGTATCATTGCTTAACTACTGGACAAGTCGCTATTTATTAACGCTTTTTGTAGGCCTAGCCATTATTTCTTTTATTTCTGCGGCATGGATTCGTCATACAACGTTTCAAAATAGGCTTGAATTAATGGAGTTTTTAGCAGACGAGACTTTATATCGTCTAACAGATACTTCAGGTCTAAATGGTCCTATGGGCGCTATTCCAGGTTTTATTGGGGATCGTGAACGATTTACTATGCGAGAAATTGATCCCATTTTGTATGTTGTAGATACGGAGGGCAATATATTAACTAGTAACCGACCAATTCCACCTGGAAGTCCAAAAAATGTTAAAGACTTGCTAGATGGTGAAGAAGGTACAAAGAAAATAACTAAAATGAATGAAGGACAATCAACCGCTCAATATGTCGTAAAAAGGAAAATTGAAAAAGACAACAAATTGGTTGGATGGGTGCTAGTGCTAGAGAAAAAGGGAAATCTAACAAAGGTTAACCAAGCATACGGGCAACTGGCATTACTTATCGGAGCACTTGCTGTACTAGGCTGGGGTGCTGTTTATTTATTATCGAAGCGTTTAACGCATCCAATTAAACAAGTAGCTGAAGCCGCCAAACAAGTCCAAGAGGGGAACTATACGTTTGATTTGCCTCAGAATAATAAAGAAGAAGAAATTTATGAGCTCGTTACGTCCTTTAAGGAAATGGCGAATAGACTAGAACAATTAGAAAAGACGCGAACAGAATTATTAGCAGGTGTCACACATGAACTAAAAACACCAGTCACATCAATTAGCGGATTATTACAGGCAGTGAAGGATGGTGTCGTTACAGGACAGGACGCCAGTGAATTTATTCAACTGGCGCTGGTAGAGACGACGAAGATGAAGACTATGGTTGGCGATTTACTAGCTTTTAATCATTTCGCTGTTGATGCAATCCCCGTAAAGCTTGAAGCTGTAAATATTAATCAGTTAGTACGTGATGCAGTAACACAGTGGGAGGTCGTACAGGATGATGAAACTGTAAAAATTCAAACGCATCTTCTCCCACAATCAGTAAACGTACAGGCTGATGTTGTACGTGTGCAGCAAGTAGTGACGAATCTATTAACAAATGCAAAGCAGGCTATGCAGGAAGGGATTGTTACGATTACATTATTGGAGAAGGACGACACAGTTTCGATGACTGTACAGGACACTGGTCACGGTATTCCACAAGAAGATCAGGCGTTTATTTTTGAACGCTTTTTTAGAGGAGAAAATAAAAAATATGCTGTCCGTGGATTAGGTCTAGGATTATCATTAAGTAAAATGATGGCACAATCAATTGGTGGTGATTTACGATTGCAAGAAAGTGATCCATCTGGAACGTGTTTTGAATTATCATTGAAAAAAGCTACTACGCTATAAAAGGCGTGGTAGCTTTTTATTTGTAAAGATTTTTTGAAAGAATTGTAAAGCTGACATCTGACTGACACATTAGATCATTATAGTGAACAGTGTAAACGAGAAACTAAAAAGAAAGGACAAGATAAAGGATGACCACAAACAAAAAGTTCTTCCGCATGCTGATCTTGCCAGCTGCATTATTAATGGTATTAGCTGGTTGTGGTGCAAATAACGATTACGTGGCGAAGGTTGATGGTGAAAAGATTTTACAAACAGAGCTAGATGACGCATTGCGTGAACAATATGGTGCAGATGTGCTTGATACATTAATTACTAATAAAATTGTTGAGCTAGAGGCGAAAAAAGTAGGCGTTTCTGTATCTGATGACTCTATTGAAGAGGAGTATAAGGAGTTAGAGGAATCATATGGTGGAGAGGAATCCTTACAGGCTGCACTAGAGGCAAATGGACTGACAGAGCAGAGTGTAAAGGAAAATATTCGCATGTATCAGCTCACAAAAAATGTTATTGCAGCAAGCATTGATCTTTCGGATGAGGAAGTAGCCCAATATTTTGAAAACAACAAGGATAGCTATGGACAAAAGGAAGAGGTCGTAGCAAGTCATATTTTATTAGAAGATGAGGCAACTGCAAAAGACGTGTTGGTCAAAGTAAAAGCTGGAGAGGATTTTTCAGACCTAGCAAAGACATATTCAATAGATTCAGCAACAAGCGAGAACGGTGGCGAATTAGGTTATATTAGTCGCGGTCAAATGGATGAACAGTTTGAGGAAGCTGCATTTGCCCTTGAAAAAGGTGGCATTAGTGATATCGTTCAAACCTATGAAGGTTTTCACATTATTAAAGTAACCGATAAAGTACCGGCAGAAGAAGCTGTATTCGAGGATGTAAAAGATGATGTTTATACGACTTTACTTGAGGAGCACATAAATGAAGAATATGAGTCTTGGCTCGCCGAAAAGCAAGAGCAATACAAAATCGAAAAAATGTAAGGAGTGAACAATATGCCTATACTTTCTTCATTCAACCCTAACGGTCGAAAGGAGATTAAGCAAGCAATCTCCTATCCCGATTATGCGTTATTAAAAACTAAGCTACAGCATGTGATGCAGCTAGACAAGCATGCAGGAACGAATGGTAAGTATCTAATTCGCAGCACATACTTCGATAATTTTGAAAACAAGGTTCTGAATGAGAAAAAAGAGGGTTATATTAATCGAGATAAATATCGGGTCCGTATTTATGGCAAATCCTCAGCTATTGTAAATCTCGAGCGGAAAAGTAAACGTAACAATTTAACCTTTAAAACGAAGTGTGCCATGACTCAAAAGGAATATGAAAAAATACGTAGTGGAGATATCGCTTGGATGCAGGAAGACAAACGAGCGTTAATTCAAGATTTACATCGGGAAATGAAATATAGCCAATTGAAACCAATGACAGTTGTCGATTACGAGCGTGAAGCTTATATCTATCCCTTTGGAAATGTTCGTGTCACTTTTGATAGCAAGGTACAGTCAAGCCTTCGCAATACAGATATGTTTAATCCGAAGCTGCCAATGGTGGATGTCTTGGAGCCAAACCTAGTTATTTTAGAAGTGAAATATGATGAGTACTTGCCAGACATTATTAAGTACTTACTACAATCAGTAGATACACGTGCTGAGGCCTATTCGAAATATCAGCTTAGTCGCATGTACGGCTAATTTATAAAAAGGAGAAATGAACAATGGATACAATCAAATTTAATGATATTTTTAAATCCAACTTTTTAGAAAAAACAACTTCGTTTTCATTAATAGATTCAATTATTGGTTTAGTAGTAGCTTTCTTTGTGGGGCTTTTTATTTACGCTGTTTACAAGAAGACCTTTAACGGCGTGATTTACTCCCATTCTTTTAATATTTCACTACTTATTATGACAATGGCGACAGCGCTTGTGATTATGGGGATCAGTTCAAATGTGCTGTTATCGCTTGGTATGGTTGGTGCGCTATCAATCGTGCGTTTCCGTACACCTATTAAAGACCCAATGGATCTAGTGTATATTTTTTGGGCAATCGTATCAGGAATTCTTTGTGGAGCAGGATTTATTCCACTTGTTATTATTGGTGCCGTTTTAATTGGTCTTGTGCTACTTATCTTTGTGAACAAAATTACTGTGGAAAATCCATATCTATTAATTGTGAAATTTGAAGAAGAAATGGCTTGCGAGGCAGTAGAGCGTATTATTGCCGCACAATCTAAAAAATTTGCTTTAAAATCAAAATCCATTATGCAAAATGATGAAATCGAAACAACCTATGAAATTCGTGTGAAGCAAAATGATGCCAAGCTAATGGACAATCTTACAAAGGTACCAGGAGTGAAATCTGCAGTTATGCTTAGTTATGATGGTAATTTCACGGCTTAGTTAGCGACTTAAACTGCGAAGAGAGGTGCAAATCATGATTAAAACAAGGGTTGTCTATCTCTGTATGGCAATTCTACTACTACTCTTTGTCGTACTATATGCTGTACTTCCCAACGTAGGCATTGAAACCAAGAATACTGAGTTTTCTTATGAGAATATTGTGTTTAATGAAAATAAAGTAACAACGGTAGATATTGAAATTGCCGAGGAAGATTGGGCAGATATGCTAGAAAATGCGACAGATAAGGAGTTAAAGCAAGCCAATATCACGGTCAATGGTAAGAGAATAGAGAGTGTAGCAATTCGTACGAAAGGAAGTTCGTCACTAAACTCTGTTGTAAGTAGCGACTCGGATCGATATAGCTTAAAAATCGATTTTGATTACTATGACGATACACAAAGCTTATATGGCTTGAAAAAATTAAATTTAAACAATAATTTCAGTGATACAACATTAATGCGAGAATATATTTCTTATGAGCTCATGGAACAAATGGGATTACCTACACCCGCTCATTCATATATGTATGTCACAGTGAATGGTGAGGATCGTGGTCTATTTTTAGGGGTAGAAGCGGTGGACGAAACATTCCTGGCAAATAACTACGGCTCTAATAATGGATTTTTGTTTAAGCCAGATGGGATAGGCAGTGATTTAAAATATATTAGTGATGATATTGCTGATTATACGGGAATTGGTTTAAAAACGAATGAAGGCAATGTCGATCAATCAAAGTTCATTGATATGCTTAAAGCCATCAATAATGGTGGCGATATTGAAAAATATATTGATGTCGATGAAATGTTACGTTATTTTGCTATGAATACCGCACTTGTAAGTCTTGATAGTTATCAGGGAACTATGAAACACAATTACTATTTGTATGAGGATAACGGTGTGTTTTCGATTATACCTTGGGATTATAATATGTCCTTTGGTGGCTTTGGTGTTGGTGGTTTTGGTGGAGGCGATAGAATGGGTGGCAATAATCAAGTCCCAGCCAATGCCAATATAAAAACACCAGAAGATGCAAAGACAAATGAGCAATCAGACAAACCTGACATGGAGTTTCCGAATAATGTTGTTCAACAACAGCAAGGTGGACAGCCTAATGGTAACCGAAATCAGGGTGGATTCAATATGGCGATGGGGATGTCCGGCGATCTTATGTCAGATAGCGCTATTAATTTTAGTGTGACTACCCCTGTATCTGGTATAACATTAGAGGATCGACCGCTATTGAATGCCTTACTATCAAATGAAGAGTATCGTACTAAATATGAAGACTATTTAGAAGAAGTGGCTACTAATTACTTAACAGAAGAAAATATCCAGAGCATTACTAAAAAATTAGCAGTGTTATTAACAACTTATGTGGAAGCAGATCCTACGAAATTCTCTACGACAGTGCAATTTTTAGAAGCTATTGAAGGAGGAAACAGTCTCCCTGAATTTGCTAAGCAGCGCTCTGCATCTATTTTAAAGCAGCTGTCAGGTGAACTTGTTGTGGAAGCGTCAACATCACAAGGTAATATGGGAATGCCTAATGCTAATGACAATGGTGATATGAACGGCAACCCTATGCCTGATGGTTTTGATCCAAGTCAATTACCTGAGGATTTTGATCCTTCACAAGCTCCGCAGTTTAATCAAGACGGCAATATGCAGGGAAAACGGCCAAATGGTGGTCCTATGGGAATGCCTAACCAAGGTAATGAACAATTAAATCAAGCAACTGTAATTGATAAAAATACAGTGCTTACAGCAATAGCTTCTCTTGCTATTTTATTAATTGCGCTCTTTGCTGTTTTTAAATTTAAGCGAAGAGGTCGTTAAAAAATAACCATATCCAAAGACTTTTGGGTATGGTATTTGCTTTTTGTCGTGCTAAAATAAAGCATTCTTTTTTAAGGAGTCTATTATTATGAATGAACATCAATTTGATAAGCTTTTACATATTAATACTGTTGGTGAACAGTATGGTTTTCCTAAATTAGCACACTATCATCGTTATGAGCCAACACCGTATGTCGGATTAGAACAATTATTTTCAGAGTATGAAATGCCCCAGAATCCAGTGTTTATAGATATGGGATGCGGAAAAGGCAGAGTACCTATCTATGTACAACATAAATTTCATATTCCTACGATTGGGATAGAAATGGATGCAGGTTTTTATGCAGAGGCTGAGGATAATAAAAAGGGCTATCTCCAAAAGAATAATGCTCAAGCTCCCATTTCTTTTATTCATTCAATAGCGGAAGACTATACGATTCAACCATGCGACAATGTTTTCTTCTTTTTCAATCCGTTTTCAATCCATATTTTCCGTACAGTCATTCATAATATTTGGAAATCTTATGAGCAATATATGCGTGATATTCATATTATTTTATACTATCCATCTTATGATTATTTGCAGTTTCTACATCAGGGGACACCTTTTGAATTAATCATTGAGGTTCATCTAGAAAATGAAAAAAATATTAATGAACGCCTATGTGTATTTGCATTGAAAAAAGCTTAGAGAAGTGGGGACATCCCATCTCTAAGCTTTTTAAATGCTCTACAAACTTTTTAACCTATCTAGAGCGATTAAGCTTAGAATTATGGCGAAAAAGAGAACGGTTAATAATGACATCCTTTATTACCCGGGGAATTAAAGTAAATATAGGTAATTATTTGACCTTTAATAAGCTTTGGAATAATGACTATTTATGAACATTTTGGGAGATTTAGATATTAAATATCTTTCAATTTTCGGAAAAAGGACTTCTTTTTGTAAGGTGTTTCGTAAAAAAACAATCCATACTAATTGTTTTGTACTAATATATACTGCGAATTGATAGATAATTCTTAAATAACTAATTATACTGAAAAATCACTCTAGACTAAATATAAAGAATGCTTTACAATGTAAAAGGCTTAGATGAATAATATTTTGATTTACGTTTAGATAGTTATAAATAATTATTTTTGCTATTGAGGAAACAGATATAATTGTTTATAATTATCAGAAATATCTAACATTTGAGAAATTTCAGGGGGAATATAATTATGAAAGACAACAAAAAGCTTAAAAAGTTCGGCTCACTTCTAATTGCGTCTTCATTACTTGCGGGTGTTCTTGCTGGTTGTGGTAACGGTGATAGTTCAAGTTCAGGAGGAGGCTCATCATCATCAGGTGGTGGTTCATCTGACGGCGATACTATTAAAATCGGTGCAAACTTAGAGCTTTCAGGTAACGTAGCTTCTTACGGTTCTTCAATCGGAGTAGGCGCAGAACTTGCTGTGAAAGAGATTAATGACAATGGTGGTATCGACGGAAAGAAAATTGAGCTTATTAAAGTAGATAACAAATCAGAAAACTCAGAGGCTACTGCAGCGGCTATTAAACTAGCAACACAAGATAAAGTAGTAGCGATGCTAGCTCCTGCAACTTCTGGTAATACAGTTGCGACTGTTCAAATTGCCAACAATAATAAAATTCCAATCGTAACTGGTTCAGGTACAGCACCTAACATTACAGTAAATGAAGATGGTTCCATAAATGAATATGCATTCCGTACTTGCTTCATCGACCCGTTCCAAGGGGTTGTAGCAGCAAACTTTGCTACTGGTGAATTAAAAGCGAAAAACGTAGCTGTTTTTGCGGACAATGCATCTGATTATGCTAAAGGTTTAGCAAAATCATTTAAAGATACAATTACTAAGAATGGCGGTAAAGTTGTAAAAGAAGAAGCCTATGTAGCGAAGGATGCGGACTTCCGTACACAATTAACAAATATTAAAGCCGCGAACCCGGACTTCATTTTTATCCCTGGATACTATGAAGAGGTTGGTTTAATTGTTAAACAAGCTCGTGAAATGGGTATTGATGTTCCACTGATGGGAGCTGACGGTTGGGATTCACCAACATTAGTAGAGCTAGCTGGTGCGAAAGCGTTGAATAACACGTACATTACAAACCACTACTCTGCGGAAGACCAAGATCAAAAAATTCAAGACTTCGTTAAAGCGTTTAAAGCTGCGAACGGCGATAAAGCACCAGATGCATTTAATGCATTAGGCTATGACACAATTTACTACATCGCTGATGCAATTGAACGTGCAGGCTCTACTGATGGAGAAGCCATTAAAAATGCATTAGCTGATACAAAAGATCTTTCTTTAGTAACAGGTACTTTCTCAGTTGACAAACAACATAACCCAATTAAAACAGCAACAGTTCTTGAATTTAAAGACGGTAAACAAGTGTTCAACTCTAAAGTTAATCCTTAATGTTTCGTAGGCAAGGGGAGGCGGGTAAACACGCCTTCCTTTTTTATGTTTTTTATCAAGCACATAGATTCTAGCATTAGGAAATAAAAAAACTTTTTTATGAGGGACACAATTTATTCTACATACAATAATAACATGTAGAAGTACGTCCTATTTTTTCATTTTTCAAAAAATAAAAGGAGTGAACGCTCATGGAATGGATACAGCAACTTGTGAATGGTATTTCACTAGGTAGTATCTACGCATTAATAGCGTTAGGGTATACGATGGTATACGGGATTATTAAGCTGATTAACTTTGCCCACGGTGATGTTTTCATGATTGGGTCATTTATTGGCTTTTACGCAATCGCTAAATGGGAACTTGGCTTCTTCCCGGCACTATTATTAGCGATGGCAGTCTGTGCAATATTTGGTGTTTTAATTGAACGTATTGCTTATAAGCGTTTACGAAATGCCACGCGTATTGCAGCTTTAATTACGGCAATCGGTGTATCGCTATTAATCGAATATACGACTATTTTCTTCAGAGGTGCGCAACCAGCGGCATATCCGGAAGTCTTTACTAATAAAACATTTGATGTTTTCGGTGTTCAAATCAGTAGTATATCAATTTTAATATTATCTGTCTCAGTTGTACTGATGATTCTTTTACAATTCATCGTACATAAAACTAAAATCGGGAAAGCGATGCGAGCAGTTTCCCATGATGCCGATGCAGCACGTTTAATGGGTATTAACGTAGATAATACAATTTCAGCGACCTTCGCAATTGGTTCAGCTTTAGCGGGTGCTGCAGGTGTTATTTTTGGTGTTTATTATACGAAAATCGATCCATTAATGGGCGTTATTCCAGGAGTTAAAGCGTTCATCGCGGCTGTACTAGGTGGTATTGGTATTATTCCTGGCGCTATGGTTGGCGGCATGTTATTAGGTGTTGTGGAATCATTAGTAAGTGCACTTGGCTTCTCTTTATGGCGCGATGCTGCGGCATTCGTTATTTTAATTTTAATTTTAATCTTCAGACCATCGGGCATCTTTGGTAAAAATGCCCGTGAGAAAGTGTAGGTGAGCGGTAATTATGAAAAAGTCTAAAGTTTTCTGGGGCTATGCCGTATTAGCGCTAGTCATCTATGCAGTTGTACAAATGCTTATTTCAACAAACGTTCTCGATATTTACTACCAAAATATGTTGATTACAATATGTATTAACATCATGTTAGCGGTCAGCTTGCATATTGTTATCGGTATTACTGGTCAGTTCTCAATTGGGCATGCCGGTTTCCTAGCAGTAGGGGCATACATTTCTGCCATTATTACAACTAAGCTGATGCTTCCATTCCCATTAGCCATTTTCTTAGGAGCGTTGGCAGCAGCAGTAGCTGGTTTAATTGTAGGTATTCCTACGCTACGATTAAAGGGTGACTATTTAGCAATTGCTACACTTGGTTTTGCGGAGATTATACGTATTATCTTTTTAAATACGGACTATGTTGGTGGCGCAGCAGGGATGCAGGTTAAATATTTATCCAATTGGACATATGCATTCATAGGTGTTTTTCTAACAATTCTAGTCATCTCGAACTTTACGAATTCTCGCCATGGACGCGCATGTATTTCGATTCGTGAGGATGAAATTGCGGCAGATGCAATGGGTATTAACACAACCTACTATAAAGTTGTAGCTTTCGCAATTGGTTCTTTCTTTGCTGGTCTTGCAGGGGCCATCTTTGCACATAACTTTTATATTATTCAACCGACAACTTTCGGTTTCTTAAAATCATTTGATATTTTAATTTATGTAGTTCTTGGTGGTTTAGGAAGTCTTTCAGGTTCAGTGATTGCTGCGATTTTCTTAACGCTGGTTTCGGCTTACCTAGCAAACTTCCCAGAAACACGTATGATTATCTACAGCTTAGTATTAATAGTCGTAATGCTTTATCGTCCAACAGGTTTGATGGGAACAAAAGAAATTACGGATCTATTTAAGTTCGGTAAAAAAGGAGGTACAAAATAATGACTGGAAACCTTCTTATCAATGTTGAAAATATGGGCATTCAATTCGGTGGTTTAAAGGCGGTACAGGGCGTTAATATGTACCTTAATCATGGGGAATTAGTCGGTCTTATAGGGCCTAATGGAGCCGGTAAGACAACCAGTTTTAATATGCTAACAGGTGTTTATATGCCTACTGAAGGCACTATTACATTTGCTGGTATGAAGCTAAATGGGCTTGCGCCATACCAAGTAACACAAAAAGGTATTAGCCGTACGTTCCAAAACATTCGTTTATTTAAAGAGCTGTCTGTTTTAGATAATGTAAAGGTAGCGAACCATTCACTGGCGAAGCACTCCATGTGGTCCTCCATTTTCCGTTTGCCGAATCACTTTAAAGGTGAGGCAGAAATGGAGTATCAATCCATTGAGTTTTTAAAGATCTTTGGCTTAGATATTTATAAGGATGAGCTAGCAAAAAATTTACCATATGGAATGCAGCGCCGCCTAGAAATTGCCCGTGCTTTAGCTGCTAAACCAAAGCTGCTTTTATTAGATGAGCCAGCAGCGGGGATGAATCCACAGGAAACACATGACTTAATGGAATTAATAGCATTTATTCGTAAAGAATTTGGCCTAACAATTCTACTAATTGAGCACGATATGAGCTTAGTCATGGGGATTTGTGAACGCATTTACGTGCTCGATCATGGTCAATTAATAGCTGACGGGACACCGGAAGAAATACGCAACAATCCAAAGGTAATAGAAGCTTACCTTGGCGAGGAGGTTATCGGCTAATGCTAAAAGTACAAAATATAGATGTGTTTTACGGGAACATTCAGGCATTAAAGGGCCTCTCTTTAGAAGTAAACGAGGGTGAAATTGTTACGTTAATCGGTGCGAACGGTGCTGGTAAAAGTACGTTATTAAAAACATTATCAGGATTATTAAAACCAAAGGGTGGCATCATTGAATATGAAGGCTTTTCTATTGCAGGGAAGGCTGCACAGACAATTGTAAAATCAGGTATTTCGCATGTTCCAGAGGGGCGTCGTGTCTTTGCCAATATGTCGGTAGAAGAAAACTTGGAGCTTGGGGCATATCTTCGTAATGACAAAGCTGGCATAAAAAAGGATATGGATCATGTATTTGAGCTATTCCCAAGACTTTTGGAGCGACGCAAGCAGCAATCAGGCACTTTATCTGGTGGTGAGCAACAAATGCTTGCGATGGGTCGAGCATTAATGGCAAAACCGAAATTGCTATTGATGGATGAGCCTTCAATGGGTCTTGCCCCACTCATGGTAAAAAATATTTTTAATATTATTGAGCAAGTCAATAAAGAGGGTACAACCGTGTTGCTTGTTGAGCAAAATGCAAATATGGCACTATCTGTAGCCAATCGTGCGTACGTATTGGAAACAGGGCGTATTGTACTATCAGGTACAGCTAAAGAGCTACAAGAAAGTGAAGAAGTAAAGGCTGCTTATTTAGGTGGTTTGTAAAAGGAAGAGCATCTCGAAAGTTGAGATGCTTTTTTCGTGTTATTGAAGGGCATAGATAGACGGGCAGTGGCATTGGTCCTTTATTATTTGGTAAGGTGGACGAAAGGAGTGAGGTTATGAAATTTTCAGCACAATATTTTATAGAAAAGTTGAAATTAGCAGAGCATCCAGAGGGAGGGTATTATATATCTTCGTTTCGTGCATCAGAGGATATAGCTGTGAGGGAAGTACAAAGACCAATTTATACGAGTATTTATTTCTTACTAAGGTCACAGGATATCTCTCATTTGCATCGTTTAAAATCAGATGAGCTTTGGTATTATCATGCTGGAAGTCCGTTAACAGTCCATATGATTTTCCCAGATGGTACATATGAGGCGAAAAGGCTTGGATTAAATGTTGAAGCAGGGGAAGTGCCACAAATAGCTGTACCGAAGAATACTATATTTGGCTCATCCGTAGAGGAAGCAGAAACATTTAGTTTAGTTGGCTGTATGGTTGCACCAGGCTTTGATTTTGAAGACTTTGAATTGTTTACACAAGATGAGCTTTTAGCTAATTACCCACAGCACGAGGAAGTTATTCGAAAAATGGCTTACAAGTCAATTTAACTTATTTCAGCAGATAGAAGAAAAGTAGCCGTCTCACACTTTATTTGAGACGGCACTTCATATTTACCAAAGTATTTTTTCAGGGTAATTGGCCTTGATTTCAATTTCGTGCAATGCCTTTTTGGTAGTAATCGCAGCTTCCATAAGCTGTGATTTTAGCGCTTCATATTCGTCGTCTTCAAGCATTAAGCGCAGGGCATAGGAGGCTAAATGAGCTTTACGTTCCTCTATGCTTAATCGAATATACTCTAGGTTTAGTACATCTACATACTGTGTAGCATAACGGCATGTTAATGGACTTTTAGTATGTAGCATTCTTAAAAAAACTAAGTATTCTTCTTCATTAAGCTCCTGCTCCAGACAATCGGCAACCGCTGCTTGGAATTTTCGGATTGCGGCAACATCAATATTCCACTCAGAAGAATCAATTAGCTCTTTGTGTAGGTGAATAAAATCATTTAATGAGATAGCAGTAAAAATTAGCTCTGGCCAAAGTACCTCAGTTGCGAAATAGGCATTTTTGTTTGGGAAAATTAGTTCATGCTGGGTCAGAATACTTTTATTGAGTCCGTTACTTACAAACTCAAGTTGATGCTCCCCTTTGGCAGCATGACGCAGTTTATAACAAATCCTAAGGATCCGTTGGCGTGCCCCTTGATAATCATAATATTTGTTTTCATCACCTATTATTTTGTGAATGGCATTAATGAGTTCATCTAAGTCCCAAAAATCACCGCTAATTCGTGCTCCTGTTAACTGCTCAGTACTTTGAATTGAAAGCATAGTTCTATCCCCTTAATTGGCTTTATTTTGGTGTGTAATTGAGTAGTCTAAATAGTTCTGTTCGTTCCTTTTCTGTTAAATCACGCCACTGTCCAACCTTTAAATTCCCAAGCTTAATATTCATAATACGAATTCGCTGTAGACGCTTAACGGAATAGCCAAGAGCTGAGCACATACGACGTATTTGACGATTTAAACCTTGCTCTAAAATTATTTTAAAGACTTTATCAGATATTTTTTCAACATAACAAGGCAAGGTCGTAGTATCTAAAATATCTACACCAGCCCCCATTTTTTTTATAAATTGATCTGTAATAGGTTTATCAACTTGGACAATATATTCTTTTTCGTGATGATTTTCTGCACGTAATATTTTATTGACGATATCACCATCATTTGTTAGTAATAATAGTCCCTCTGATTCCTTATCAAGACGCCCAATATGAAAAATTCGTAGGGGGTGATTGACAAAATCAACAACATTTCCTTTTATGTGTTGTTCAGTTGTGCTTGTAATGCCTACGGGTTTGTTCAAGGCAATATATACGAGCTGTTCTTCTTTTTTTACCTCTTTTCCATCAACGCAAACCATATCACCAGCCTCAACTTGACTGCCAACTGTAGCGAGTTCTCCATTAATCGTTACTTTACCTTCTGCTACCCACTTATCTGCGCCACGACGGGATACGATGCCTGTTTCACTTAAATATTTATTAATCCGCATACTGTTCTCCTATACATATATATTATTCTTAAGTATACATTATCGTTGGTCTCACCGTGAATCCTAGAAGCTTTTCTAGCAAAAATAAATTGTTTGGAGAAAATTTTAAAAAAGTTGATATTATTTTTCGTTTCTGACAATATATTGTGTAAGAGGGTTTCTATAAAAATACTGTTATTTCGATATAAAATAGTGATTTTTGTAGATGTTTTCTCATTATTTTGTGTAAAGGGGAGAAGTAAAATGGTTTATGCATTTCCAAACACTGAAGGGTCGGTAGTTCAATTCAAAGAGAAATATGAAAATTATATTGGCGGAGAATGGACACCCCCAGTGAAGGGTCAATACTTTGACAATGTTACTCCTGTTACTGGACAAGTTTTTACACAAGTAGCGCGTTCAACTGCTGAGGATATCGAACTTGCACTCGATGCAGCACATGCCGCAAAAGATGCATGGGGAAAAACATCCGCAACAGAACGTGCAAACATTTTACTTAAAATTGCGGACCGTATTGAACAAAATTTAGAAAAGCTAGCTGTTGCTGAAACGTGGGAAAACGGTAAAGCGGTACGTGAGACATTAAATGCAGATATCCCTCTTGCCATTGATCATTTCCGTTATTTTGCCGGGGCTTTACGTGCACAAGAAGGTGCAGTAAGCCAAATCGATAATGATACGGTTGCTTATCACTTCCATGAACCAATTGGGGTAGTAGGTCAAATTATTCCTTGGAACTTCCCACTTCTAATGGCTGTTTGGAAGTTAGCACCTGCACTTGCAGCTGGAAACTGTGTAGTGTTAAAACCAGCTGAGCAAACACCGACTTCAATTATGGTGCTCGTTGAATTAATTGAAGATTTATTGCCATCGGGCGTGCTTAATGTTGTTAATGGCTTTGGCTTAGAAGCAGGGAAACCACTAGCATCGAATCCACGTATCGGTAAGATTGCCTTTACTGGTGAAACAACAACAGGTCGCTTAATTATGCAATATGCTTCACAGAACCTTATTCCGGTTACATTAGAATTGGGCGGAAAGTCACCAAATATTTTCTTCGAAGATATTATGGATGAAGACGATGCCTTTTTAGATAAAGCAGTTGAGGGCTTTGTATTATTCGCTCTAAACCAAGGTGAAGTATGTACATGTCCTTCTCGTGCATTAATTCAAGAATCCATTTACGATAAATTTATGGAGCGCGTATTACAGCGTGTAGAAGCAATAAAAGTCGGAAATCCGCTTGATCCGAATACAATGATGGGTGCACAGGCTTCAAGTGAACAAATGGAAAAAATTCTTTCTTACTTGGATATTGGTAAGCAAGAGGGTGCGGAATGTCTGATTGGAGGAGAGAAGAATAATGTAGGAGCAGGCTTTGAAAAGGGCTATTACATTAAACCAACTGTCTTCAAGGGGCACAATAAAATGCGTATTTTCCAAGAAGAAATCTTCGGACCAGTTGTTGCTGTAACAACATTTAAAACAAAAGAGGAAGCTTTAGAAATTGCAAATGACACATTATACGGTTTAGGTGCAGGTGTATGGACACGTGATATGAATACTGCTTACCGCTTCGGTCGAGGTATTGAAGCAGGTCGCGTTTGGACAAACTGCTACCATGCT
Organism: Lysinibacillus sp. NPDC097231; assembly: GCF_044761885.1. Classification (NCBI taxonomy): domain Bacteria; kingdom Bacillati; phylum Bacillota; class Bacilli; order Caryophanales; family Bacillaceae; genus Lysinibacillus; species Lysinibacillus sp. NPDC097231. The sequence goes on from NZ_JBIWDH010000022.1 coordinate 16,782, forward strand.
TATCCTGCACACGCAGCGTTTGGTGGCTATAAAATGTCGGGTGTTGGTCGTGAAAACCATAAGATGATGTTATCGCATTATCAGCAAACGAAAAATTTATTAGTTAGCTACAGCGAAAATAAACTTGGTTTCTTCTAATTAGTAGGGAGGTGCATGAGCGTGGTCGAGCGTGTTTTAGCAACGGAAGAAGCGCTAGCACTAATCAAATTATTGAAAGAAAAGCATGGACCAGTTATATTTCATCAGTCAGGTGGGTGCTGCGATGGTTCCTCACCAATGTGTTATCCAGAAGGCGATTTACTGTTAGGAGATCAAGATGTTTGCCTCGGAAAGATTGGTGGTGCTCCCTTCTATATGCATAAAAATCAATATGATTATTGGAAGCATACACAAATAATCTTGGATGTTGTCGATGGTAGAGGTGGTATGTTCTCACTTGAAGGCGTTGAAGGTAAACGATTCTTAACAAGATCAAGGGCCTTTTCATCAGAGGAATTAAAGGAATTAAAGTTAATTTAACTTCTTTCATCTGAAGTCTCCTATCTCTATAGGTGGTTGCGATCAATGCGGGTTTAGATTACTTTTCAGCGGGTGTCCCAACACCTGTACCTGTCGCTACGCTTTCGGTACAAAAGACACCTGCTGAAATAGAAGAACTCAGTCTAAGAACGCCACGTCCTGTGGCAACGACTGAGTGACCAACATCACGTTGGCCCAAAGCCTCCGGACACTATTATGCCGAGGCATAATTGATCAGCTTTATGGGACAGCGGCAATACTTTTGCCGCTGTTTTTATGTGTTAATTTTTCTGGAAAAGTGTATGTAAGGCTACATTTCTAGCAGAGTTACGTAAAAATAAATATAACTGTAATCGATCTTGTAAGGTCACAGCGAATAAAGATTTTCTACTTGTCCTTTCAATCAATTTAAATACCTCCATTCTGTATAAGTTATTTCTATTTAACCATATAAAATCTAGTAACATACATTAAATTAAGTTTACTTTTTATGTTAATTGTTACAAGCAGAGCGAATCTTTACAACTGTATGTTACGTAAATATGAAAAAGGAGTGTGCTTACAATGGATTTTGCTATGATTGAAAATCAATTTACAAAAACAGTAGAAGAGGTCTCAAAAGCTGTAGGATGGACGGTTGATCGTAAAATTGTGTTAGCAATTGCTAGTGCATATGTGGCGTCAGGAAAAGCCTTTGATACCGTTAAATATAAAGAAGTATTACAAGAAATGAAAAAACAGTCGTCATGGATGTCCCCATTAAGGACAGCTGTAGGCTATAGTATTGCTGCAAATTTGATGCAACAAGAGGATTCTGAACAAGCGGTAAATAATTTGCTGACAAACGTAAGGATAATGAAGGAAGCAAAATTTAGGAGTGGGAATTTTACTTTTATAGGTGCTCAGTTCTTAACTAAAGAGGAGGGTGGGAAGCGTGCCCACGCACAGGCAGCACGTGCATTATTTGAAGCAATCCGCGAGCATCATCGATTTTTAACATCCTTCGACGATATTCCGTATGCAGTATTGTTAAGTAGCCCATCTGATGACGTTGTTCTCCGTGCAGAAACAATGAATCGTTATTATAAGGAATTACGTACATATAACTTTAATGCAGGGAACGAACTACAATGGCTATCGCAGATACTAACATTCTTATCACCTCAATTTGATAGTAATTTAGTACCGAGTGTGGTGACAATCCGTGATACATTAAAAAAACAGGATGTTAAGGTCAAAACGATGCACTATCCATTACTTGGCTTTTTAGCAATTCTTGAAGTGAATCAAGCCCAGCTACAACAGATTATGGATTTATACCACGAGCTAAAGGGTATGAAACTATTGAAATGGCATCGTGAATTTGTGTTATTTATGGCCATCCAAATTGCTATTCATGAAATGGCGAAAATACAACAATCCTTATCAATGACAATCATGTCATCCATTGAATTATTAATTCAAGCACAACAGGCCGCGATGATAGGAGCGGTGACTGCAGCTGCTGTAGCATCTAATTCAAGTTCTTCGTGATAAAATAAAGAAGAACATATTATTTGGAGGTGCAATTGAAGGATGAAGGAAACAAAGCTTTGGATTAATGGCCAGTGGCAGGACGCAAAGGAAACATATGAGTTAAAATCACCTTTTAGTGGTGAGGTTGTCGCAAAAGTAGCGAAGGCGTCAATTTCAGATGTTGAGCGAGCAATAGAAGGTGCACAGGAGGCATTCCAAACGTTTAAAAAAACAACAGCCTACGAACGTGCCGAAATATTATATAAAGTAGTCGACATTATGCGACAACGTAAAGAGGAATTTGCTGAAATTTTGGCCTTAGAGGCAGGAAAACCAATATCAGCAGGATTAACCGAAATAGAACGCACAATAGCGACTTATCAATTTGCTGCAGAGGGGGCTAAGCAGCCAAAGGGTGAAACGGTTCCGATGGATGCTGCACCTGGGGCAGGAGATCGTATTGGCTGGACAAAGCGTGAACCGCTAGGTGTAATATCAGCCATTACACCATTTAATTTTCCGTTTAATTTAGTGGCACATAAATTAGGTCCTGCCTTTGCAGTTGGTAATACGGTTGTATTAAAGCCAGCGACGCAAACACCATTAAGTTCTATCGTGATGGCTGAAATTTTTCAGCAAGCAGGTCTACCGGATGGTGCGCTTCAAATTATTACAGGTAGCGGTGGGGAGTTAAGCGATACACTTGTAACTCATCCACTTGTGAAAAAGGTGACATTCACTGGAAGTGGTAAGGTTGGAATGGGCATTAAAGAAAAGGTAGGTTTACGAAAAGTTACTTTAGAGCTTGGTTCCAATGCTGCAGTAATTGTCGAACCATCGACACCGATTGATAAAATTATCACTCGTTGTGTTGGAGGTGCCTTTAATTTTGCTGGACAAGTCTGTATCTCATTACAACGTATTTATGTACACGCATCTATTATTGATGAATTTACACAAGCGTTCGTAGCTGAGACAGAGAAATTAGTGGTAGGTGACCCACTAGATTCAAAAACAGATGTTAGTGCAATGATAAATTCAAAAGAAGTTGATCGTATTCGTCAATGGATTGAAGAAGCAAAGTCACAAGGTGCGGTAGTCGCAACAGGAGGGACTTTCACAGAACGTACTTTAACGCCAACTGTTATGACGAATGTGACAGCTGATATGAAGATTGTTTGTCAGGAAACTTTCGCGCCAATCGTCTCAATTGTTTCATATGAAACATTAGACGACGCTATTCGACTAGTGAATGAGTCGGAACTTGGATTAAATGCCGGAATTTATACGAATGTGTTAGAAGATGCATTACGTGCGGCTGATGAATTACAGGCTGGCGCTATCATAATTAATGATATTCCGACATTTAGGGTTGATAATATGCCATATGGCGGCGTAAAAATGAGTGGCTATGGACGTGAAGGCATTAAGTGGGCTATCGAGGAAATGACAGATATGAAGTTTATTACAATGAAAAAATCATTCTAATTTGCATCCATTCTTTTTCTGCGATACGATGACGAAAGAACATTCATGAAGGGAAGTTGCAAGAACTATGTCAAACAACGCTGTACCAATGAACCAGTCACGTACTGTTCAAACGCGTCTCGTATTACCGCCAGATACAAATAATCACAATTCCATTTTTGGTGGAAGAGTGTTAGCTTATATTGATGAAATTGCTGCTATTACAGCAATGAAGCATGCAAAAGGGCATGTGGTCACAGCCTCTATTGATTCAGTTGATTTTTTATCAGCAGCACATGTAGGGGACATTTTAGAAATAGAAAGTATTGTTTCATCAACAGGGCGTTCTTCTATGGAAGTCTATGTTCGAGTTATTTCACGGAATATTGAAACTGGCGAGGAGAAATTAACCACGGAATCCTTTGTAACAATGGTCGCAGTAGATGACGATGGTAAACCTAAGCCAGTTCCCGCAATTTATCCTGAAACAGATGCAGAAAAGCGTCTGTTTGAAACGGGACCTGCGCGCCGAGAGCATCGAAAACAAAAACGTGCATTACCACATTAAAGGAAAAGGGAGATTGACGTAGTACAGTACAGTCAATCTCCCTTTTATGTTTCTACATATTTAATTCATTGACCACATTAATAAGTGAGTCAGATGAAGAAGAAACAAGTGTAGCTCCTTGTGACAACTCGGTAATTAAATTAGAAATTGCAGAAATATCTCTTGATGTATTTACATACTGCTGTTGAATTCCAGAAACCGCATCTGCGATATCATTAAATGAATTGGATAAGCTTTCTTGCGTATCTACACTATGTTGAATTTTTTGATCGACATTTAAAACAGAATTCGACATAGTTGTAATATTACTTTCTGTTTCTTTTATGAGATGGGAAACATTTTGTACAGCATTTTTAGTCTCTTCTGCAAGTTTACGAACTTCGTCTGCAACTACTGCAAAGCCTTTACCATGCTCACCAGCACGAGCAGCCTCAATAGAAGCGTTTAGTGCCAATAGGTTAGTTTGATCGGCAATACCTGTTACAAGTCCTACAATTTCCGAAATCTTTTGGGAAGATGTGCGCAATTGGTTCATCGTAACTTCGAGACTGTTGACACTTTGTAAAATGATCTGTATTAAATCATTTTGCTGTTGTAGCTGTTGCTGGCCGCGTCTTGATTTTTCCTGTGTATCGGCAACAAAGCTTAAACCTTGCTTTGTTGCTACAGCGATATCATCTGTCTGAGAGGAGATGACTAATAAAGAAGCTGCTGTTTCTTCACTAATTGCATTGAGCTCCTCTGCCGTTTTCTGAATGGTAGTAACAAGAGCATATTTTGTTTCATCAGCTGCTGTACGAATACGTTCCTCTTCCCGTTCATAGGCCTCGATGACAAGCTGTTGCTCGAAATTAATGATTTTACAGAAGGCGTTGATAGCACGAATTGCGTCATGCTTCGATATATCCAATTTGTTTGCAAAGTTTGTAAATGTCGAAGTTAATGACTGGAATGAGGCAATATACCACTTCGATTGTAGACCGATTCGAACATGTGCCTCGGCAATTGCTTTCCGTTCATTAATGTAAGAGTCATTAATATGACTTTCGAAAATATCACCCAAATGCTTATGTAAAGTAACTTTTAAACGATCGATTTGCGATGTTCTGTTTATAATATCTAATAAATCTTGGCTCAAACTAATAGCTGCATAAAATTGATCCACCATTTCAGGGATTAAATCCTTTGCTAATGGTTGCAATTGTTTAATGATGGCTAAATCCTCAAGTGTTAAATCTAATAATTGTAATTGTTTTTGAAGCTTTGGATGATTGGAAACATCCAATTGAACATTGTTCTTGTAATTTTCAGGCGTTAAAGTAATTGAGTAGCTAGAATCATTCTTTTTTGTAAACCAACTCATTATTGTTTGCTCCATTCTTTATAAATGCATATTAAATATAAAAGTAAACTTAATGCCTATTATTGGATTGATGCGTTTGTTAATTTGAGTAATATATGGTATTTAGTCTATTCTACTATTTTTTGCAGTATTTTTGGTTAAAATTTTAGTTTATTTCTATATTTTTTTTATGAGCACCACAGATGATTGTCGAATCAATTATGCCTTTTGCATAATTGCGTCAGGAATCGGCTTTGTGCTTAGGCCTGCACGAGGGCTGACGATGTCGGTCATTTCGGTAATGCCACAGGACGTGGAGTTTTTACCGATGCAGGTCCGTTAGCCGTTATCGCATGGATGCGATGATTTTAGGCTAACATCCTATGTGAACTCCTTTCTGATTCTGTGACACCCGCTGAAAGAAGGTAAAAGTCATGAAATAGACTATTGAAAAGGTAATAGGTGAATTGAATTTACAATAGGAAACCTGTAAAATACGAACTGTTTAGCTTTATAAATGAACGGAAATTATTTTTGAGGAGGTATTGCATGGAAAAGAAGCGTTTCAAATTTGTCATTCCGGTTATGGTAATTGTAGCAATTGGCTCAGTATATATGCTGAAAAACTACTACGCTGAGGTGCCAGACGTAGATCAACTATTAATAACTATCTGCGCAACATTAGTATCTGGGGTACTTGCATACTTTTTATTCCCGCAGCAAGGTGAAAATAAAATTGATGATCGCGGGCCCTATTGAAATTGAAAAGGCATCCCAGAAAAATTTCTAAGATGCCGGTTATATGGTGAAATCGAAGATCCCTGAGAGTTTGTTAGTTCTCCATCAAGTAATTGTGGAAGCTAACAAATTCTTTTTGTATTGTGTCAATAAACTATCGCTTTTAAGGTTTAAATAATTTGAACCAGCCTTTAAATTTAAAGACTGCTAGCATAAATAGAACGATCAGAATCATAATAGCGAGCACAATAAAGTAGCTATACTGGCCATGGAGCTCAGGCATATTATCGAAGTTCATCCCATAAACACCCGCGATAAATGTTAGAGGAATAAAGATTGTTGAAACAATTGTTAAGGTCATCATAATCCCATTCATACGGCTGGAACTCATCGCCATATAGCTATCACGCATGTCAGCGGTCAGCTCACGATTGGATTCGATCATTTCAGCCAGCTTAAGTAAATGATCGTAAATATCACCGAAGTAAGCTCTTTCTGATTTGTTTAGTGAAAATCGGTAAGAGTTTAGGATACGATATAATAGATCCCGCATTGGTAAAATGGTGCGTCGTAGGTCTAGCAAATCACTACGGAATTCGAACACAGTTTTCATGGCATGAAGGTTACTCTGATAGGTAAGCTCATCTTCAAGTGCATTCAAATGATCCTCAATCTTATAGACAAGTGGGAAATAGCTATCAACGATTTTATCGATTATTTGATACGTTAAATAAATTGTGCCTCGTTCCCATTTCTTTGGCTGTTTCTCGAACATTTGTTGCACTCTATCTATTTCGGGTGCAACATTTTTATGGAATGTAACAATAAATTTATTAGAAACAAAAATATTAACTTCCTCTGCTGCTAATTCTTCGTTAACCCTTTGAATAACAAAGAAATGGAAATCATCATAAAAATCGAGTTTTGGCCGCTGTAAACGCATTAAGCAGTCTTCTATAGCGAGTGGATGGAAATGAAAAAATGTATCTAACTGTAGTTCTTCCTCAGGTGTTGGGCAATCAAAATCGACCCAAAACCACTCAAATTGATTTTTGTGTATGTCCTCAAGAGGAAATTCCTTTAAAAGTTGTTGGTCTTTCGTAATTCCGATTGTGCGTATCACAGCATTCACCTCAATTCTGTTGATTTTATCCTTAAGGCTGTTTGTCTTTAGAACAACGACATCCGCTGAAAGAAGTTAAATGTTAATCCTCTTTATAGCATATCCAACCACCAAATAAAGTAGTGGCAAAGAATCTAGACGGTTTTGTAAATCCTGCTTGCTGGAGCAGTGTTAAAATATCCTCTTCGCGCATATATGAAAGGGAACGTATAGTGTTCTCCATATCTGCTACCTCCGATGGTGATAGCTTAGTATGCTGCAGCCAATAAGCCCGCCATAAATCAAATTGTAACTCCGTTTCAACAGAGCCAAGTTGCCCGTATTTAGAAACAATAACAAATGGCGCACCAGCCTTTAAATTATTTGCTATTTCTTTTAATGTTGCAAGTTTTTCTTGATCGTCATTGATAAAATGAAGCACTAGAATACAGCTAGCTGCATCAAACTTCGCTGAGGGTAGCTTAGTATCTAGTATAGTACCCTGATATAAAGAGATATTATTAGGTAAAGATTTTAAACGCTCTTTGGCAATTTGTAGCATGGCTTCAGCGGGATCCATACCAACAAATGACCAGTATGGCCTATTCTCGGCAAACTGTAAAATTTCATTGCCACTGCCTGAGCCAACCACTAAAAAATCAGCATTGTCGGGTAATGTAGCTTGGTAAAAGGTTTGTGCTAACCGTAGCATAGCATCGTAGCTAGGTAGCGTGCGTCGAATACCTTTTTCATATTCGCTTGCAAGTGTGTTATTAAATTTCATCACGTATCACATGCCTTTCAAAAAAATTTTTTTTTAAATCTAATTTATGTTGAAACTATTTAGGGTACAGTTCCGTAAATAGTAGTACATAAAACAAAAGCAAAATTAAAAAGGAAAGGTTGATATAAGTGGAAACTAAATGGTCTAAAGTAATCATACACGCAAGTGCATTTTTTGCGCCATGGTTAGTACCGATTATATTTTTCTTAATTAGTTCGGATGAAGAGGTAAAAGCAATTTCCGTCCAAGCGTTGTTGTTCCAAGTTGTGATGTGGGTTTTATTTGGAATTTCAGCTGCTTTAAGCGTTATCTTAATTGGCATACCGTTTTTAATCATTTTCGGGATCATGTTATTTGTTGTACCAATTATCGGTATAGTGAAGGCTTTATCTGATGAGCCTTGGCGTTACCCAATTGTTGGTCGTTGGGTATAAAATTTATAGACGCAAGTATATGCTAGTTGCATATACTTGCGTTTTTTCTATAGCCAAAAAGGGTACATTATCGTTATAAGTAGATCCCGAAATTTTTCAGTGTGCGAAATAATTGCAATTATTTTCAAGCGTTTTGTATAATATACTCAAAGATAGTCAAAGATAGTCAAAGTCAGTGGAGTAAGCGAGGTGTATTCCTAAAGTGCGTAATATATCAGACATCATAGAAGGCTACTTAAAGCAAGTACTTGAATTAGGTGGAGAAGGGCATATTGAAATAAAACGTAGTGAAATTGCAGATAAATTTCAATGCGTACCCTCACAAATAAATTATGTGATTAATACAAGATTTACTGCCGAACGAGGTTACCTTGTTGAAAGCAAACGTGGTGGTGGTGGATACATTCGAATTTTACGTGTCCGTGCGAATTCACAAATTGACCTAATTGAGGATGTTCTCAGGCAAATAGAAGATGGGGCATCGCAAACCATGGCAGAAGATTTAGTTTATCGACTAATTGATGAGCAGGTAATTTCGAAGCGAGAAGCGAAAATAATGTTAGCGGCAATTGATCGCTTAACATTGGATTTGCAGCTCCCTTTACGGGATAACATTCGAGCAAGAATATTACGAGCGATGCTAACAACGATTAAATATGAACAGCAAAAGTAGAGAGGTGATGGAAATGATTTGCGAACATTGCAAGCAGCGTAATGCGACAGTTACCGTAACACAAGTTCAAAATGGTCAAAAGGTCGAGCACCATTATTGTGACGTTTGCGCCTCGCAGTTCCATCCATTTCATGCGGAATTTAAACAAGAGCCGGTATCTATTCAACAATTACTATCCAATTGGTTTGGCTCACCCTCATGGCAACAAAAAGTGGATGAAAAACAACAGGCACAACCACAACCGCAAACGTGTCCACAATGTGGATTTACGTATAAACAGTTTTTAAAAGAAGGTAAATTTGGATGCCCTAGCTGCTATGACACTTTTAGTGAACACTTACCAAAGCTCTTTAATCGTATACAGGCTGGTCCTCAGCATATAGGCAAGATGCCTGGGGCCAGAAGCAATGTTTATGTCATCAAGAAGCAAATTGAAGATATTCGTAAACGTATGAAAGTTGCTGTAGATGAAGAACAATTTGAAGAGGCAGCAAAACTTCGTGATGAAGTAAAGGAACTTGAGAAGCAGTTACAATTTGAAGGTGGTGATGTGTCGTGATGATTGAGTCGTTTTTAGAGCAGGCTACACCAACATGGATGAGCGTAGAGGACGATTATTCGGATATTGTCATTAGTACACGCATTCGCCTTGCTCGAAATTTAGACGGATATCGTTTTCCATTAGTCTTTACAGAAAATGAGGCATTGCAGGTAGAACAGGCTGTTACGCATGCAATAAAGGACAGCATGAAACTTCAAGAAAATTACTCTTATTTTGCTATCAAGGATTTAACATTTTTACAACGTCAAATACTTGTAGAAAAACATTTAATTAGTCCTCAGCTGGCAAAAAAAGAGCAAGTTGGATCCATGCTTTTATCTGATGATGAATCAGTTAGTATTATGGTGAATGAAGAGGATCATTTACGCATTCAATGTATGACAGCGAGTTTTCAACTTTTAAAGGCATATGAACATGCCAACAAAATTGATCGTATCTTAGAAAAAGCTTTGCCCTATGCATTTCGTGATACTTTTGGATATTTAACAAGTTGCCCAACGAATATTGGTACTGGTTTGCGAGCATCTGTCATGATGCACCTACCAGCCCTTACGCTAACAGGTCAGATGAATCAAATCATTAATGCAATGACACGATTAGGAATGACAGTAAGGGGAATATACGGCGAAGGTAGTGAAAATATAGGTAATGTTTACCAAGTGTCGAATCAGATTACACTAGGAAAAACAGAGGATGATATTTTAGCGGACATTCAAAGCGTCGCTGAAAAAATTATTCAAAAAGAACGGGTTGCGAGGGGCAAATTAGTGGAAAAGGCAGAGCTTGCTCTAGAAGATCGCGTATACCGTGCTTTAGGAACCTTAACGCATGCTCGAATTTTAACGAGCGAAGAGGCCGCTACCTGCCTATCCAATGTACGTTTAGGAGTAGATTTACAATTGATACAGGGCATTAAAGCGACAACTTTAAACGAATGTGTAGTTAGTATGCAACCTGGATTTTTACAGCATTATGCAGGAGAGGTTTTACCGCCTGCTGATCGTGATCGCGTACGAGCGAAAATGCTTCGAGAAGCATTATTTCGTGAAGATATGAGTAAGCCTATTATTGGGGGAAAAGGAGAGGATTCATATGATGTTTAATCGTTTTACACAACGCGCACAAAAAGTATTACAACTTGCACAGGAAGAGGCAATTCGTTGGAAACACGAATCAATTGGAACAGAGCATATTCTATTAGGGCTTATTCGTGAAGGCGGGGGTATTGCTGCAAAAGCGTTAGAAGCTATTGATATTAGTCCTCAAATGATTGAAGCAGGTATTGAAGAACTAGTTGGAAAAGGTAAAGAAGATGTTGGCCCAATTGTTCACTATACACCAAGAGCTAAAAAGGTAATTGAGTTATCAGTCGATGAATCTCGCAAGCTAGGTCATTCTTATATTGGAACAGAGCACTTACTATTAGCACTTATTCGTGAAGGTGAAGGTGTAGCGGCTAGAGTATTAAATAATGCTGGTGTAGGGTTAAACAAAGCTCGTCAGCAAGTACTATTGTTATTGGGTAATAATGACAATGCCCAATCTGGTCAACAAGCTGCACAGGCTGCTAATACGCCTACATTAGATAGTCTTGCGCGTGATTTAACGCAAATTGCTCGTGAAGGTACTTTAGATCCTGTCATAGGCCGAAGCAAGGAAATTACACGTGTGATTGAAGTTCTATCACGCCGTACAAAAAATAACCCTGTATTAATTGGGGAGCCAGGTGTCGGTAAAACGGCTATTGCTGAAGGTTTAGCACAGCAAATTATCAATAATGAAGTACCAGAAATTCTTCGAGATAAACGTGTCATGACACTTGATATGGGGACAGTTGTTGCAGGTACAAAATACCGTGGTGAATTTGAGGATCGTTTGAAAAAAGTCATGGATGAAATTCGCCAAGCAGGCAATGTTATTTTATTTATTGATGAATTGCATACATTAATCGGTGCAGGTGGGGCAGAAGGTGCCATTGATGCATCAAATATTTTAAAACCATCCTTAGCTCGTGGTGAGCTTCAATGTATCGGTGCGACAACACTAGATGAGTACCGCAAATATATTGAGAAGGATGCAGCTCTAGAGCGCCGATTCCAACCAATTCAAGTTGATGAGCCAACCGTAGAAGAAGCGATTCTAATTATTCATGGCTTACGTGATCGTTATGAAGCTCATCATCGTGTGAAAATTACAGATGAAGCAATTGAAGCGGCAGCAAAAATGAGTGATCGATATATTTCTGATCGCTTCTTACCAGATAAGGCGATTGATTTGATTGATGAAGCAGGTTCTAAAGTACGCTTACGTTCATTCGCGGTGCCACCAAACTTAAAAGCACTTGAAGATAAGCTTGAAAATGTACGCTCTGAAAAGAATGCAGCTGTTTCAGGTCAAGAATTTGAAAAGGCAGCGTCATTAAGAGATACTGAGCAAAAGCTAAAAGATGAAATCGAAACTACAAGGAAAAATTGGAAGGAAGAACAGGGTAAAGCCGAATCAAAAGTTACAGTGGATGATGTAGCAGCGGTAGTATCTATGTGGACGGGAATTCCAGTTTCAAAAATTGCTTCTGAAGAATCATCTAAGCTATTACAGCTTGAAGAAGAGTTACACAAACGAGTTGTAGGTCAAGGAGAAGCAGTAGAGGCAATTTCTCGCGCCATTCGCCGAGCAAGAGCTGGCTTGAAAGATCCGAAACGACCAATTGGTTCATTTATTTTCTTAGGCCCTACAGGGGTTGGTAAAACAGAGCTTGCTAGAGCATTAGCTGAGGTTATGTTTGGCGATGAGGACGCAATGATTCGTGTTGATATGTCTGAGTACATGGAAAAACATTCGACTTCACGTTTAGTTGGTTCACCTCCAGGCTATGTAGGCTTTGATGACGGCGGTCAACTAACAGAAAAGGTTCGTCGTAAACCATATTCTGTAGTATTACTAGATGAAATTGAGAAAGCTCATCCAGACGTTTTCAATATCTTACTTCAAGTACTTGAAGATGGCCGTTTAACTGATTCTAAAGGTCGAGTGGTGGATTTCCGCAACACGGTTGTTATTATGACATCAAACGTTGGTGCGGATGCTTTAAAATATCAGAAAAACCTTGGCTTCAATGTAGGTGGTACTGATACGAAGTATAAAGATATGAAGGGTACAATGCTGGAAGAATTGAAAAAAGCATTTCGTCCAGAATTCTTAAACCGTATCGACGAAATGATCGTCTTCCACTCACTAGAAAAAGAACATTTAAAAGAGATCGTAGCGATGATGGCGAATGTTTTAACAAAACGTCTAAAAGAGCAAGACATCTCGTTAGAGTTAACAGATGCAGCACTTGAGAAAATTGCTGAGGAAGGCTATGATCCTCAATATGGTGCTCGCCCACTACGTCGCGCATTACAAAAACAAGTAGAAGACCGTTTATCGGAAGAACTACTGAAAGGTAATGTAGAAAAGGGCAACCAAGTGATCATTGATTATGTAAATGATGAATTTGTTGTGAAGAAAAAAGAAGAAGTTTCTGCTTCAAAGTAATTCTTCATAGCGTTTCATTTGAAAAGGACAGCAAGGCTATAGTGCCAAGCTGTCTTTTTTTATGTACAATAAATATAAGAACAAATATTCGAGGTGAATTCAATTTGGCTAAGAAGAAAACGAAATTTGTATGCACAGGCTGTGGCTATGAATCTGCAAAGTGGATGGGAAGATGCCCAGGATGTGGGGAATGGAATAAGATGGTTGAGGAAGTTGAGGTCGTAGCTAAAGGGCCTCGTGGGGCATTTCAACATTCTGCTACAGTTACCCAAAAGGCTCTCCCAATTATACAGGTTGAAGCTGCTGAGGAATCACGAGTTGCAACTGAAATGAGTGAGCTCAATCGGGTGCTAGGTGGGGGCATCGTGCCGGGTTCCCTTGTATTAATTGGGGGAGATCCTGGAATTGGGAAGTCGACGTTATTACTACAAGTATCAGCGTTACTATCGAATAAGGGGCATCGCGTGCTCTATATTTCTGGTGAGGAATCAATCCGTCAAACAAAGCTGCGTGCTGAGCGTTTAGGGGTGATATCGCAGGAGCTTTATATCTATTCTGAGACGAATTTAGAGTTTTTAAATCAGACCATTGATGATGTACAGCCGAAGTTTGTGATTGTCGATTCTATTCAAACTGTTTTTCATCCTGAGGTAACGAGTGCGCCTGGTAGTGTATCACAAGTACGTGAATGTACGGCAGAGCTAATGCGAATTGCAAAAACAAAAGGAATCGCTATTTTTTTAGTTGGCCATGTAACGAAAGAGGGTCAAATTGCAGGGCCACGTATTTTGGAGCATATGGTCGATACTGTGTTGTATTTTGAAGGGGAACGACACCATAATCACCGTATTTTACGTAGCCAAAAAAACCGCTTTGGTTCTACAAATGAAATTGCTATATTTGAAATGCTTCAAGGGGGCTTAAAGGAAGTTTTAAATCCGTCTGAGTTGTTCTTACAGGAGCGTTCACAGGGGGCAGCAGGGTCAACGATAGTTGCTTCTATGGAAGGTACACGGCCGATTCTTGTTGAAATTCAGTCGCTTGTAACACCTACAAGCTTTAATTATCCCAAACGTATGGCAACAGGTGTCGATCAAAACCGTGTGCAACTGTTAATGGCAGTCCTTGAAAAGAGAATGGGTCTCATGCTACAGGCACAGGATGCGTATATTAAAGTTGCTGGAGGTGTGAAGCTTGATGAACCTGCAATTGACTTGGCCGTGCTGACAAGCATTGTTTCAAGCTTTAAGGACCAAGCCGTTAGAGCAACAGATTGTTTTATTGGGGAAGTAGGTTTGACAGGAGAGGTGCGTCGTGTGTCTCGTATTGAACAGCGTGTGATTGAGGCAGCGAAGCTCGGTTTTAAACGGGCCTTCATTCCAGCTTCTAATATTGGCGGTTGGGATTTTCCCCAAGGTATTGAGATAGTCGGAGTAGAAACGATAAAGGATGCATTAAATGCCTGCTTTAGAGAGCTATAAATAAGTTTGTGCATGTTGGATAATGCTCTGACATGCACTTTTATTTAGGAGCTCGTGGATTATAGGCGGAAACTCGAAAAGGGGGATGCGCGTCCTAGATAACGTCTGACAATAAGGCTCGTATAATGGCTCATCGGACGCCACTAAAGGGGCTTCTTATTTTGGATAGATATTTATCTTCAAAATTATTTTTAACTCTTTCGATGACTAAAAATTATCGATAATAAAGAAGGGAAATTAACGGTAATTTGATGGGTTCATGAAAGATTTTCTACAGTAAACTATGTATAATTATATTTAAGAATGGGAGGTGACAGCTTATGAAAAAATTTGTTCAAATTGCTTTTTTACTGATTGGAGGAGCTTTAGGCCTTGTTTTCTTACCGCCATTATACAAATTGCTTCATTTATCATCTAATCCTTGGCTTGATAATCCTTACGTATCAGTTGCTTTAGGAGCAATTATACTGTTTACATTATCGTTTGCCTTTTCCGATTATTTTGTGAGGCTCATTAGCTGGATGGAAGAGGTGCTATTTAAGGTACCTGTTGGGGATTTATTATTCGGTACGCTCGGTCTTATAATTGGATTGATCGTTGCATATTTTTTAGGGTTTGCTATTGATAGTGTTAAATTGGGAGCCATTACAGGGGTTATACCGATTATCCTGTCATTTGTACTCGGTTATTTAGGGTTCCGTGTAGGTTTTAAAAAGCGGGATGAATTAATTCAGCTATTTACATTACGTAGTAACCATACGAAGAAGAAACAAGCAGAAGGTATAGAGACTCAAGAAGAACAAGGAAGCTATAAACTGTTAGATACGAGTGTTATTATCGATGGTCGTATTGCAGATATTTCAGAAACAGGCTTTATAGAAGGTATATTAGTTGTACCTCAGTTTGTCCTTACTGAACTCCAACATATTGCAGATTCTTCGGATACGTTAAAACGTACAAGAGGTCGTCGTGGTTTAGATATTTTAAAAAAATTACAAGATGAACGTATGACAAAGGTTGAGATTACGGAAGAGGACTTTGAGGATGTGCAAGAGGTTGATTTAAAATTAGTACGTCTTGCGAAGAAAATGGGTAACGATACACAGATTGTAACGAACGACTTTAACCTTAACAAAGTTTGTGAGCTACACCAAGTGAAGGTACTAAACATTAATGATTTAGCAAATGCAGTGAAGCCGGTAGTTATTCCAGGTGAGGATATGCAAGTGATGGTCATTAAAGATGGGAAAGAGCATAATCAAGGAGTGGCTTATTTAGATGACGGCACAATGATAGTTGTTGAAGGTGGACGTAGCTATATAGGACAGGCAATTACGGTGACCGTTACAAGTGTTCTGCAAACATCAGCAGGTCGTATGATTTTTGCTAAACCAAAGGATGACTAGGAAGTGAAAAAAATGCAATATGAAGTTGTATTGCCTGCAGCGGGAAGCGGAAAGCGAATGGGAGCGGGGCAAAATAAGTTATTTTTAAATCTTTCAGGGAAACCGATTCTCATCCATACACTGCAGGTATTTGAACAGGATAGTCAATGTACAGGTATTTGGCTTGCTGTGAAACCAGAGGAACGGGCCTTTATTCAAGAAATGCTAGGGAAATATGGAATCTCAAAGGTTAAAGGCTTGCCTGATGGTGGTGCTGAGCGACAGCATTCCGTGCATTCGTGCATGAAGGAAATGGAGCAGGTCGACATTGTGCTTGTGCATGATGCGGCGCGTCCGTTCATTACTCATGGTATTATTGCGAATCTTGTACAAAGTGCGCATGACTTTGGAGCCGCGATTGCGGGTGTTCGCGCGAAGGATACGATGAAAAAGGTACGTGATGGTGTTATTGAAGAGACGGTTGATCGTGAAAGCTTATGGATGATTCAAACACCACAAGCATTTCAATTCGATTTGATTGTGGAGGCAGAGGATGTAGCTGAGAAAGTGGGCTTCCTTGGTACCGATGAAGCAATGCTAGTTGAACGTCTCGGACATGCAGTGCATATCGTAGAAAGTAGCTACGAAAATGTGAAGATGACTACCCAAGAGGATTTAGTTTTCGGGGAAGCGATATTACGTAAACGTGCTTTGGAAACATTATAATAATGAACTAATAATCTCATCAGCATTATAAATTGCTGATGAGATTTTACATTTCAGCCAATGAAAAAGCACACTATTTACTAACGGCTCAATTTCCTAGGAAATATGTTAAATGTGAGGGTATAATATAGAGTAAATATAAAAGTGAAAGAAGGTGAATGAGACTGCCTTATAAGCTGAATAGAGCTTTGTAAAGATGCGCATCATCTATGGTAAAAGTAAGGAAGGTAATGAGCCTATTGTTGATGGATTTTTCTGTTTTGATTCACTTATTAGACAATCTCAATAGCATATGTTTCGAGTTGGACAAGGATTTGACGTTCATGCATTTGAAGAAGGACGTCCATTAATTATTGGTGGTATAACAATTCCTCATGAAAAAGGATTAGTAGGGCATTCAGACGCAGATGTATTATTACATACTGTGACAGATGCAGCATTAGGGGCTATTGGTGAGGGAGATATCGGCCGACATTTCCCGGATACAGACCCAGCATTTAAGGATGCAGATTCAGCGAAATTATTAGAGCATATTTGGAAAATTGTTGAGGATAAAGGCTATGTTCTAGGAAATGTGGATTGTACGATTATGGCACAGCGCCCGAAAATGGCACCATATATTGAGCAAATGCAAAATCGTATTGCTGAATTACTTCATGCAGAGCCTTCACAAGTGAATGTCAAGGCAACAACAACTGAGCGTTTAGGTTTTACAGGTCGCGAGGAAGGTATTGCAGCAATGGCTACAATTCTTTTGATTAAGAAGTAAAAGCAGGCTTTCAACGCTTTTATTTCCTGTATCAGAGTGGTAAAATGAACAAAGTCAATTTTTTGATCGAAAATTTAGGAGGCTTTTAATTATGGCGAAAGAAGTTCGTGTTCGTTACGCGCCATCCCCTACTGGTTACTTACATATCGGTGGAGCGCGTACAGCGTTATTCAACTATTTATATGCAAAACATCATAACGGTAAGTTTATCGTACGTATTGAGGATACGGATATTGAACGTAATGTTGAGGGCGGAGAAGCATCTCAGTTAGATAACTTAAAATGGTTAGGTATTGAATATGATGAGTCTATTGATATCGGTGGACCGTACGCACCTTATCGTCAAATGGAGCGTCTTGATATTTATAAAGAGCATGCTGAAAAGCTTTTAGAGCTAGGTGTAGCTTATAAATGTTTCTGTTCTTCAGAGAAATTAGAAGCATCTCGTGAAGAGCAAAAAGCACGAGGTGTAGCAGCCCCAACGTATGATGGCACTTGTCGTCATTTATCAGCAGAGGAAGTTGCGGCTAAAGAAGCTGCTGGTGAACCTTATACAATCCGTATGCGCGTACCTGAAAATGTAACATATGAGTTTGAGGATTTAGTACGTGGACAAGTCTCATTTGAATCAAAAGACATTGGTGACTGGGTAATTGTTAAAGCAAACGGTATCCCAACTTATAACTATGCGGTTGTATTAGATGATCACTTCATGGAAATTTCACACGTATTCCGTGGTGAAGAGCATTTATCAAACACACCAAAACAAATGATGATTTTTGATGCATTCGACTGGGAGTATCCAAGCTTCGGTCATATGACATTAATCATTAATGAAAACCGTAAAAAGTTATCAAAACGTGATGAATCCATTATTCAATTCATTACACAATATAAAGATTTAGGCTACCTACCTGAGGCAATGTTCAACTTCTTTGCATTACTTGGCTGGTCTCCTGAAGGGGAAGAAGAGATTTTCTCAAAAGAAGAATTTATTAAAATCTTTGATGAGAAACGTCTTTCAAAATCACCATCTATGTTTGATAAGCAAAAACTTACATGGATGAATAACCAATACATTAAAAAGCTATCTTTAGAAGAAGTTGTGTCATTATCTTTACCACACCTACAAAAAGCAGGCTTATTACCAGCAGAGCTAACGGCACAAGAGCATGCATGGGCAACGGATTTAATTGCACTTTATCATGACCAAATGAGCTTCGGTGCTGAAATAGTAGAACTATCTAGCCTATTCTTTAATGATCATATTGAATATGATGATGAAGCAAAGGCAGTTTTAGCAGGTGAACAGGTACCAGAAGTAATGGCAGCATTTAAAGCACAGCTTGAAGGTTTAGAAGAATTTACACCGGATGCTGTCAAAGCCGCTATTAAAGCTGTTCAAAAAGAAACAGGTCACAAAGGTAAGAATTTATTCATGCCAATTCGCGTTGTGACAACGGGTGAAACACATGGCCCTGAGCTTCCTAACGCAATTTGCTTAATCGGTAAAGAGAAGACAATTGACCGTGTAGGGAGATTTGCACAATAAATAGAATTTTGTTGACAATTTATTAGTTAGTTGTAAAATGTATTTACATTGAGAAAGCGTTGATAAGGAGAAGTAAGTGGCGCATGCTCTAAAGAGAGGACCATCACCGGCTGAAAGTGGTCTGAGCCTAGGCAAAACTGAAATGCACCTTTGAGCATAAAGCTGAACAATAGTAGGCTTTATCGATTCGTTCCCGTTATAGAACGTCCAGAGTGGGGGGCTATGCCTTCAATCAGAGTGGAACCGCGCAAATTTAGCGTCTCTGTCATTCCTTTTAGGGATGATAGGGGCGTTTTTTATTTTATCTTCATTCAGCAAATGTTTTATCGCGAAAGCATGCGCAGATACAGAAGACTTTAATTACTTTTTCAGTGGCTGTCCAAACACCTACTGAAATAGAGGAACTCAGTCTAAGAACGCCACGTCCTATGGCTTTACCGAAATGACCGACATCGTGTCGGCCCTCGTGCAGGCCTGGGCACAATTCAAAATCCGGACGCTATTACGCCAAGGCGAAATTGATAGATCAATTCTACTCAGTTAACTCTGAAGCGAAACAACGTTAGCTACAATTTCAAAGGCCAAGGATGCTGTTGATTGTGTGAAAGTTCCAAAGGATCAAGGCGGATCAAAACCGGAAAGGAGGAGTTTTTCGTGTTTAAAAGAATGAAGGAAGATGTAGAAACAATTTTTGAGAATGATCCAGCTGCGCGTAGTGTACTTGAAGTTGTGTTGACATACTCAGGTCTGCACGCTACGTGGGCACACCGAGTTGCACATTGGTTCTTTAAAAAGCGTTTTTATTTTATAGCTCGTGCCATTTCACAAATTAGTCGCTTCTTTACTGGAATTGAAATTCATCCTGGCGCGAAAATTGGTCGACGTTTCTTTATTGACCATGGGATGGGCGTTGTGATTGGTGAAACTTGTGAGATTGGTGATAATGTCACATTGTATCAAGGTGTAACTTTAGGTGGTACAGGGAAAGAAAAAGGAAAGCGACATCCGACATTAGAAGATAATGTGCTAGTTGCGACTGGTGCAAAGGTGCTAGGTTCTATTACAATTGGTGAGAATAGTAAAATTGGTGCAGGTTCAGTTGTTTTAAAAGAAGTGCCACCAAATGCTACAGTTGTCGGTATTCCTGGTAAAATAGTGATTAAGGATGGAGTTCGTCTAGAGAAAAAGCTAGATCACCAAAATATACCTGACCCTGTAGAAGAACGTTGTCAAGCTTTCGAGAAGCAGATTGTAGAATTGCAACAACAGGTCGAACGCTTACAAAAGGAGAGAGAAGCACAATGAGTATTCAAATTTATAACTCATTAACACGACAAAAGGAAACCTTCATACCGCTAGAAGAAGGTAAAGTAAAAATGTACGTTTGCGGTCCGACAGTTTATAACTATATTCATATTGGGAATTCACGCCCTGTAATTGTCTATGATACAGTTCGTCGTTATTTTCAATACAAAGGCTATGATGTGAAGTTTGTTTCGAACTTCACAGATGTGGACGACAAAATTATTAAGGCTGCTAACGAGCTTGGAGAAGAAGTTCATGAATTAACAGAGCGCTTTATTGCTGCTTATTTTGAAGATATTACAGCGCTAGGCTGCAAGAAGGCTGATGTACATCCACGCGTCACTGAGCATATGGATGATATCATTCAATTTATACAAATTTTAATCGATAAAGGCTACGCTTACGAGTCGGCTGGTGATGTTTACTACCGAACTCGTAAATTCAATGGCTACGGTAAATTATCTCATCAATCGGTGGATGATTTAAAAATTGGTGCTCGTATTGAAGCAGGCGAGAAAAAAGATGATGCATTAGATTTTGCTTTATGGAAAGCTGTCAAACCAGGTGAGATTTTCTGGGAAAGTCCTTGGGGAAAAGGTCGTCCGGGTTGGCACATTGAATGCTCGGTAATGGCGCGTGAGCATCTGGGAGATACTATTGATATTCATGCTGGAGGGCAAGATTTAACATTCCCGCATCATGAAAATGAAATTGCTCAATCTGAAGCTCATAATGATAAGACATTTGCGCGTTATTGGATGCACAATGGGTATATTAATATTGATAATGAAAAAATGTCCAAATCTCTTGGTAATTTTATACTTGTCAATGATATTCGCAAACAAATTGACCCACAAATATTACGCTTCTTTATGCTTTCAGTGCACTATCGTCATCCGATTAACTTTGCAAAAGATTTAGTCGATGCAGCTGCATCTGGTTTAGAACGAATTCAAACAGCCTACAACAATGTCAAGCACCGCTTAACGGCGACAACGAGCTTAGGCAATCATTCAGAAGAGTGGCTTGAAAAAATTACTGAACAAAAAGCTCTTTTTGAAGAAGCAATGGACGATGACTTTAATACAGCCAATGCTATTTCCGTATTATTTGAATTGGCGCGTATTGCCAATATTTATTTAAATGAAATGAACACAGATGAGAAAGTATTATTGCGTTTTGTTGAAATTTTTGAGGTGTTAGGTGACGTCTTAGGTATTGAATTTGCTAAAGAAGATGAGCTATTAGACGAAGAAATTGAAGCACTTTTACAGGAACGCGTAGAAGCACGTAAAAACCGTGATTTTGCTCGTTCAGATGAAATCCGTGACCATTTGCAAGCGCAAGGTATCATTTTAGAAGATACTCGACAAGGAACTAGATGGAAACGAGGGTAAGTAACTTGGATAAACTCCGCAACGAAGATGTAAAGCAATTGAATGCACTAGCGTTAGCCTATATGGGAGACGCAGTTTTAGAACAAAAGGTGCGAGAGCATTTACTACGTGCTGGCCGTGTCAAACCAAATACACTTCATAAAGAAGCGACACGTTATGTGTCAGCAAAGGCGCAATCTATGATTGTTCATCGAATGATCGATGAAAACTTTTTAACAGAGGAGGAATTGGCTGTGTTTCGTCGTGGACGCAATGCCAAATCCGGCTCTGTGCCAAAAAATACAGATGTTCAAACATACCGTAATAGCTCAGGATTTGAGGCAATACTAGGTAGCTTATATTTATTAAATGAACTAGAACGCGTTTATGAGATTATTGCATACGCTATTCAAATAATCGAGGAATCAAAAGGAGTGTCAAAATAATGGTAGAGCAAAATGGTGAAATTATTGCCGGTAAAAACCCAGTGTTAGAAGCACTTCGTTCTGGCCGCGATATGAATAAAGTATGGATTGCTGAAGGTGTAAAAAAATCAGGGGTTAATGAACTACTAGATTTAGCAAGAGAACGTGGTGTCATTGTTCAATTTGTCCCGAAAAAAAAGGTAGATCAATTATCAAATGCCAATCACCAAGGAATTGTTGCCTCTGTTGCAGCATATAAATATGCAGAGCTAGAGGATTTATTTGCAGTTTCGGCAAAAAAACAGGAAGATCCATTTTTCCTAATTTTAGATGAGCTAGAAGACCCGCATAATTTAGGGTCTATTATGCGAACTGCTGATGCAATCGGTGCACACGGTATTATTATACCGAAACGTCGTTCAGTAAGTTTGACAGCTGTAGTGGCAAAGTCTTCAACTGGAGCAATTGAGCATGTACCAGTAGTACGCGTTAATAACTTGGCTCAGACAGTAGATGAGCTAAAAGAACGAGGTGTATGGATAGCAGGTACAGATGCTAAGGGTTCTGCAGACTATCGCAAAATGGATGCTACATTACCACTTGCAATTATTATTGGTAGTGAAGGTAAAGGAATGAGTCGCTTATTAAAAGAGAAATGTGACTTTTTATATCATTTGCCGATGATTGGGCATGTCACATCGCTTAATGCATCAGTAGCTGCTGCACTCTTAATGTATGAAGTGTATCGTAAACGTCAAGAAGCGAATGATTAGTCATGAAAAACATTTTGCTTGTTGACGGTTATAATATGATTGGGGCTTGGAAAGAGCTGCGCCCATTACGTGATACAAATTTTGAAGATGCACGTAGGAGATTAATTGAGCTTATGGCTGAATATAAGGCAGCTATGGGGTGGCGCGTAATTATCGTTTTCGACGCGCATCTTGTGCCAGGTGTAGAGCAATCTTATATGGAGAACGATGTCCAAGTCATTTATACACGAAAAAACGAAACAGCAGATGAGCGCATTGAAAAAATGACACATGAACTAAAGGCTAGAAATGTACAGATTCACGTAGCAACCTCCGATATGGCAGAGCAAAGCGTTATTTTTGGTAATGGTGCTCTGCGGAAATCGGCAAGAGAGCTAGAGATTGATATGAGCATTATCCAACATAATATTACACATGATGTGAAGCGAAAACAGGATAGCAAGCCGCCTTCTCGCATAGAGTTAAAGCCAGATGTTGCTTTAGCATTCGAAAAATGGCGACGTGGCATGAAATGATTGATTGACGCATATTTTCCAATTCCGTTATACTGTTCCTAATTATCTGTTGTGGCTGAGGTGATACCATGTTTAAAAATAGTATTGTACAAGTGACACAAGATTTTGAACGATTCAATGATGAAGAGCTTATTGAAATGGTGCATCAAGGTAATACAGATGCGTTGGATTATTTAATTACGAAATATCGTTTATTAGTAAGAGCAAAGGCAAGATCGTATTTTTTGATTGGTGCAGATAAGGAAGATATTGTCCAAGAAGGCATGATTGGTTTGTATAAAGCAATTCGTGATTTTAAGGGTGATAAGCTAGCATCTTTTCGAGCTTTTGCTGAACTATGTATTACAAGACAAATTATTACGGCTATTAAAACAGCAACAAGACAAAAGCATATACCGTTAAATTCATATGTTTCTTTGGACAAGCCTATATTTGATGAAGAGTCAGATCGTACATTAATGGATGTGTTAACAGGCGCTATTATGGATGATCCAGAAGAATTAATGATTCATAGGGAAGAGTTTGGTTATTTAGAAGAAAAGATGGGTGAGATTTTAAGTGAATTGGAGCTACAAGTGTTAGCTCTATACTTAGATGGACAGTCTTATCATGAAATTTCTGAAAAGTTAAATCGCCATGTGAAATCTATTGATAATGCTTTGCAAAGAGTAAAGCGTAAATTAGAGCGACATTTAGTTCTTGAGGAAATGTCCTAGCGCTTATGCCCTTGTTGACATTGACAAATATAGGTGTTAGTCTTTAAAAGACAAAGTGCCAAAAGGGTGATTATATGGCAAAGAAAGTCGTGCTAAATTGCGAAAAATGTGGATCGAGAAACTACACGTTGCCTGCTAAAGAAGGTTCAACTGTGCGCCTCGAATTAAAAAAATATTGCTCGCATTGCAATGAACATACAGTGCATAAACAAACGCTATAAAATAATTTGTAAATAGACAGATATGATTGATTCGGAGGTTAGGCTAGAATGGGAAAGATTAAAGGCTTTTTCAGCGACGTAATGTCGGAAATGCGCAAAACAAGCTGGCCAAAAAGTAAAGAACTGACGAAATATACAGTCGTTGTAATTTCAACTGTTGTAATTATGGCTTTATTTTTTGTGTTAGTAGATTTAGGTATTTCATCATTATTCCGCTGGTACTTAGATTTATAATTTAGTAAATAGCATGTTAATACTTCTGAAAATAGCCCGTCCATACAATAAACGGGTTTTTTCGTTTGTTTTATGAAGTGAACAGCAGTAAAATATTCTCATTATGATAAGTCTGCTACCAAGTATAGTATGAGGGTAGTGATAGATGACTATGCTAGTTTGGGTATATATCATCGGGCTTTCGCTAGGCTATTAGCGAAAGCTATGTTTTTCTAATGAGTAGTTTGTGAAAAGAGTAAAGGATGCGTTTAGCATATCGTGATTCATTTTCACTCTTATTTGTAAGGGAGGGACGGACGAGGAGTCCTAGTAGTTATGGAGAAAAATTGGTATGTTGTTCATACTTATTCAGGGTATGAAAATCGTGTAAAAGCAAACCTAGAGAAACGTGTTGAAACAATGGGTATGCAGGATAAGATTTTCCGTGTTATCGTGCCTGAACACGAGGAAACAGAAATGAAGGATGGGAAAAAGCGTACGATGATGCGAAAAGTCTTCCCAGGTTATGTTTTAGTAGAACTAATCATGACAGATGACTCGTGGTATGTTGTGCGTAATACGCCAGGTGTAACAGGCTTTATCGGTTCATCAGGCGGTGGTGCAAAACCTACACCTTTATTACCTGAGGAAGCAGATCGTCTACTACAACAAATGGGAATGACGGACAAAGTTGTTGAGGTTGATATTTCTGTTGGAGAAGCAGTAGAAATATTAGAAGGGCCATTTGCTCACTTCCAAGGACGTGTTGAAGAAATTGACACGGAAAAAGGAAAAGTGAAAGTTTCTGTCGATATGTTCGGTCGTGAAACAATTATGGAACTAGATTTTGAGCAAATGCAGAAAATATAGTTCTAGTAACTGAATTATGGTATGTCTGAGACGTATGTCGCAGATTTTGTTAATTACTACTTGCTTAAAAAAATTAAAAGTGGTATTATTTCATAGGTCAGACTGTCATACTTTGGTTTGACGTCTGTAATGATAATTTTAATGTTATCGGCACTTAGCTGACAGACAGATATTGAGTGGGAGGGGCAACCCAATTACCACATCACGGACTTAAGGAGGTGTGTCTCGTGGCTAAAAAAGTTATTAAAGTTGTTAAACTTCAAATTCCTGCTGGTAAAGCAAACCCAGCTCCGCCGGTTGGTCCTGCATTAGGTCAAGCGGGTGTGAACATCATGGGATTCTGTAAAGAATTCAATGCGCGTACTGCTGATCAAGCTGGTCTTATTATTCCGGTTGAAATTTCAGTATTCGAGGATCGTTCATTCACTTTCATTACAAAAACTCCACCTGCAGCAGTTTTACTTAAAGTAGCAGCTGGTATCCAATCTGGATCAGGTGAACCAAACCGTAAAAAAGTGGCAACGGTTAAACGTGATAAAGTTCGCGAAATCGCTGAAACTAAAATGCCAGACCTTAACGCTGCTTCAGTGGAAGCTGCTATGTTAATGGTTGAAGGTACTGCACGAAGCATGGGTATTGTTATCGAAGACTAATCCCAGTTACTTGATGATGTATTGTTTTTTGGAAGGTTGCGGAGTTTCTTTGTGAACGCGCAACCTTTATTCGTGGGAGGTAAAATCCGTTATAACCACAATCAAGGAGGAAATATATAATGGCTAAAAAAGGTAAAAAACTGCAAGATGCAGCAAAATTAATCGACCGTAACACACTATACGGTGCACAAGAAGCAATCGAACTTGCTCAAAAAACTAGTACAGTGAACTTCGACGCTACTGTAGAAGTTGCTTTCCGTTTAGGAATCGATACTCGTAAAAACGACCAACAAATCCGTGGTGCAGTAGTGCTACCAAACGGTACTGGTAAAACTCAACGCGTATTAGTATTCGCTAAAGGTGAAAAACTTAAAGAAGCTGAAGCAGCTGGTGCTGACTATGTAGGCGATGCAGAATACATCCAAAAAATCCAACAAGGTTGGTTTGATTTCGATGTAATCGTAGCAACTCCTGACATGATGGGTGAAGTTGGTAAACTTGGTCGTGTATTAGGACCTAAAGGTTTAATGCCAAACCCTAAAACTGGTACAGTTACTTTCGATGTAACAAAAGCTATCGAAGAAATTAAAGCTGGTAAAGTAGAATACCGCGCTGATAAAGCTGGTATCATCCACGCTCCTATCGGTAAAGTTTCTTTCCCTGCAGAAAAATTAGTGGAAAACTTCTTAACTGTATTTGAGGTAGTGCAAAAAGCAAAACCTGCTGCAGCTAAAGGTACTTACATGAAATCTGTAAACATTACAACTACAATGGGTCCAGCTGTTAAAATTGACGCTTCAAACGTAGTAGTAAAATAATTAAATTTTTTATATAAATTTATTTATTGACGGCAATTAGTATCTATGATATGATGGTTGCTGTTGTGAATCATCCATTTGTACCGTAGACAGTAGGAGTGACTTGTCACTTAATGTTCCTACCGAGGACAGCGGAATTCGGATTCTTATTTAAAGATGATGACTTTCAGCCTCTGTGTCTATTTTGACCCAGAGGCTTTTCTTTTGTCGGTATAAATGACCCATTCTTATAGGAGGTGTCATCATGAGCAAAGCAATCGAAAACAAACAAGTACAAGTTCAAGAGATTACTGAAAAATTCCAAAATGCTGCTTCTGTAGTAGTTGTGGATTACCGTGGTCTTAATGTTGCGCAAGTGACAGAGCTTCGTAAACAACTTCGTGAAGCTGGCGTTGAGTTCAAAGTTTACAAAAACACATTAACTCGTCGTGCTACTGAAGCTGTTGGCCTTGAAGGAATCAACGACGTATTAGTTGGTCCTAACGCCATTGCGTTCTCAAATGAAGATGTTGTAGCTCCTGCTAAAATCATCAACGAGTTCGCTAAGAAAAATGAAGCTTTAGAAATTAAAGCAGGTATTATCGAAGGTACAGTTTCTTCTGTTGAAGATGTTAAAGCACTTGCAGAACTTCCATCGCGCGAAGGTCTTCTTTCTATGCTTTTATCTGTACTTCAAGCTCCAGTGCGTAACTTCGCACTTGCAACAAAAGCTGTTGCAGAACAAAAAGAAGAACAAGGTGCGTAATTCCTTACGTACTATAACTTCTGCGGCCTGACCCGCAAAAACAAAACGTTATCCAATTAGGAGGAAATTATAATGAATAAAGAGCAAATCTTAGAAGCTATCAAAGCTATGACAGTTCTTGAATTAAACGATTTAGTAAAAGCTATCGAAGAAGAATTCGGTGTAACAGCTGCTGCTCCAGTAGCAGTAGTTGCTGGCGGTGCTGCTGCAGCTGAAGAAAAAACAGAATTTGACGTAGTATTAGCATCTGCTGGTGCAGAAAAAATCAAAGTAATCAAAGTGGTTCGTGAAATCACTGGTTTAGGTCTTAAAGAAGCTAAAGAAGTTGTAGATAACGCTCCTAAAGCTCTTAAAGAAGGCGTTTCTAAAGATGAAGCTGAACAAATCAAAGCTAAACTTGAAGAAGTTGGCGCATCTGTAGAAGTTAAGTAATCTCGTATTACTTTCATACAAAAAGAAAGCTCGTCATTTGTGGCGAGCTTTTTCTTCATTCTGAGGAGGCATGAAAATGTCAGATCACTATTATACAAATAAACCTCAAGCTGAGAGTAAACCTCGTCACTGGACATTTAAGTTACTTGGGCATACGTTTTCTTTTGAAACGGATGCGGGTGTATTTAGTAAAAGCGAAGTAGATTTTGGATCCCGTGTATTAATAGATACGTTTGAAATGCCTAAAATTGACGGTGCAATTTTTGATGTGGGTTGTGGCTACGGGCCGATTGGATTGTCTATTGCCAAAGCAAATCCAGAACGTACTGTTTTTATGATGGATATTAACGAACGTGCAGTTGCGCTTTCGCAAAAGAATGCGCAAGTAAACGGAGTTCAAAATGTACGAATATTTGTAAGTGACGGACTATCGATGGTGGATAATGATGCGAAGGCTGCGGCTATTTTAACCAACCCTCCGATTCGTGCAGGAAAAGATACAATTTTCCGTTTTTACGATGGTGCTTACGATAAACTAGTGACATCTGGAGAGCTGTGGGTAGTGATTCAGAAGAAGCAGGGTGCTCCATCAACGGTAAGTTACTTAGAAGAGAAGTTTTTAGAAGTCGATGTTGTCGAGAAGAAAAAAGGATATTGGATCATACGTGCAAAAAAATAAATGAAATATGTATAAAATATTGACTTGACAAATCGGCTATGATAATATGATACAATGCAAAAATATTATTTTGAGGTCGTGTGCCCTTTTTGTATATGTTTGTTTTAATATGGGTACACTTGCCAAGATAGTTTAGTTAACCGAAAATGAGATCTTTTTGAAGACTCGTTTTCTTTTTGTCTTTCGAAATCATACACTATTTGTATGATTTTGCAAAGACCTAATATCGCTTTATTGAGGGGTGAATGAGTTGACAGGTCAACTAGTTCAGTATGGACAACACCGCCAGCGTAGAAGCTTTGCGCGTATTAAAGAGGTGCTTGAGCTTCCAAATCTGATTGAGATTCAAACGGCGTCTTACGAGTGGTTCCTTGAAGAAGGTTTACGTGAAATGTTCCGTGACATTTCGCCGATCGAGGACTTTACAGGTAATCTTTCATTAGAATTCATCGATTATTCATTAGGTGATCCTAAGTATGATGTCGATGAGTGTAAAGAGCGAGATGTTACTTACGCAGCTCCATTACGTGTGAAAGTACGTCTTTACAACAAAGAAACAGACGAAGTGAAAGAACAGGATGTCTTTATGGGTGATTTCCCGTTAATGACAGAGACAGGTACGTTCATTATCAATGGTGCTGAACGTGTTATCGTTTCACAATTAGTTCGTTCGCCAAGTGTGTATTTCCATGATAAAACTGATAAAAACGGTAAAAAAGGTTTCGGAGCTACAGTTATTCCAAACCGCGGTGCGTGGCTAGAATATGAAACTGACGCCAAAGATGTAGTATATGTACGTATTGATCGTACTCGTAAGCTACCAGTAACAGTGTTACTTCGTGCATTAGGTTTCGGTTCTGACCAAGAAATTATCGATATTATCGGTGACAACGAGTATCTACGTAATACGTTAGAAAAGGATAACTCTGAAAGTACAGAAAAAGCACTTTTAGAAATCTATGAACGTTTACGTCCAGGTGAGCCACCAACAGTTGAAAGTGCGAAGAGTTTATTATACTCTCGTTTCTTTGATGCGAAACGCTATGATTTAGCGAATGTTGGTCGCTATAAAATGAATAAAAAGCTTCACATCAAAAATCGTTTATTTAACCAAACGATTGCTGAAACGCTTGTAGACCCAGAAACAGGCGAAATTTTAGTAGAAAAAGGTACAGTCCTTGATCGCCGTACTTTAGATAAAATCTTACCGTACCTTGAAGATTCATCAAAAGGACTCGGTTACCGCACTTTATCACAAATAGGTGGGGTGCTTGAGGATGATGTAACAATCCAATCTATTAAAATTTATGCACCAAAAGATGAAGCGCAAAAAGAAATCAATATTATTGGTAATGCGTACATTGATGAAGAAGTGAAGAATATTACACCTGCTGATGTTTTATCTTCAGTAAGTTATTTCTTCAACTTACTTTACCAAGTAGGGGCAACAGATGATATCGACCACTTAGGTAACCGTCGTCTACGCTCTGTTGGTGAGTTGTTACAAAACCAATTCCGTATCGGTTTATCTCGTATGGAACGTGTAGTACGTGAGCGTATGTCTATTAACGATACGGCTGCTATCGTACCACAACAATTAATTAATATTCGTCCAGTGATTGCGTCAATTAAAGAGTTCTTTGGTAGCTCTCAGTTATCACAATTCATGGACCAAACAAACCCATTAGCAGAGTTAACGCATAAACGTCGTCTTTCTGCATTAGGGCCTGGTGGTTTAACACGTGAGCGTGCTGGCTTCGAAGTACGTGACGTTCACTATTCTCACTATGGACGTATGTGTCCAATCGAGACACCAGAGGGTCCGAACATCGGTTTAATTAACTCATTATCTTCATTTGCCAAAGTTAATAAATTTGGATTCATTGAAACACCTTATCGTCGTATTGACCACGAAACAGGTGCAGTAACGGAACAGATTGATTATTTAACAGCTGACGAAGAAGATAACTACTATGTAGCACAAGCGAACTCACTGTTAAATCCTGATGGTACATTTGCTAAGGACGAAGTAGTAGGTCGTTTCCGTGGGGATAATACAGTATTCAATAAGGCTCAAATGGACTACATGGACGTTTCACCAAAACAAGTCGTTTCGGCTGCGACTGCATGTATCCCGTTCTTAGAAAACGATGACTCTAACCGTGCACTTATGGGTGCCAACATGCAACGTCAAGCGGTTCCTCTTCTTAACCCAGAAGCACCATTCGTTGGTACTGGTATGGAACATGTTGATGCGCGTGACTCAGGTGCGGCTGTAGTGGCAAAATATCATGGTATTGTTGAGCATGTTGAAGCTCGCTCGATCCATGTTCGTCGTATTGAAGTCGTTGACGGTAAAGAGGTTAAAGGCGATTTAACAAAATATAAATTACAAAAATTCATTCGTTCTAACCAAGGTACTTCATACAACCAACGTCCACTTGTAAAGGTTGGCGAACGTGTGAAACCTCGTGACATTTTAGCAGATGGTCCTTCTATGGAAAAAGGTGAACTTGCTCTTGGGCGTAACGTACTTGTTGCGTTCATGACTTGGAATGGCTTTAACTATGAGGATGCTGTTATCATGAGTGAACGCCTTGTTAAAGACGATGTTTATACATCTGTTCATATTGAAGAGTATGAATCAGAGTCTCGTGATACAAAATTAGGACCTGAAGAAATCACTCGTGATATTCCAAACGTTGGGGAAGATGCACTTCGTAATTTAGACGAACGTGGTATCATCCGCATTGGTGCAGAAGTACGCGATGGAGATATTCTTGTAGGTAAAGTAACACCTAAAGGGGTTACAGAATTAACTGCTGAAGAACGCCTATTACATGCTATCTTCGGTGAAAAAGCTCGTGAAGTTCGTGATACTTCATTACGTGTACCACATGGTGCCGGCGGTATTATTCTTGACGTGAAGGTATTTAATCGTGAAGATGGCGATGAATTACCACCAGGTGTTAACCAATTAGTTCGTGCTTACATTGTACAAAAACGTAAAATTCGCGTTGGGGACAAAATGGCCGGACGCCATGGTAACAAAGGGGTTATCTCTCGTATCTTACCGGAAGAGGATATGCCATTCATGCCAGACGGTACTCCTGTTGATATCATGTTAAACCCACTTGGCGTACCTTCTCGTATGAACATCGGACAAGTTTTAGAGCTACACTTAGGTATGGCTTCTCGTTACTTAGGTGTTCATATGGCAACACCAGTATTTGATGGTGCCAATGAGGAAGATGTTTGGGAAACGATGGAAGAAGCAGGTATGAACCGTGATGGTAAAACAATCCTGTATGATGGACGCTCAGGTGAACCATTCGATAACCGTGTATCAGTAGGGATCATGTATATGATCAAACTTGCTCACATGGTTGATGATAAACTACACGCACGTTCAACAGGTCCTTACTCACTTGTTACTCAACAACCACTTGGTGGTAAAGCACAGTTCGGTGGACAACGCTTTGGTGAGATGGAGGTATGGGCACTTGAAGCATATGGTGCTGCTTACACACTTCAAGAAATCTTAACAGTTAAATCCGATGACGTTGTTGGTCGTGTGAAAACATACGAAGCAATCGTTAAAGGTGAAAGTGTACCAGAGCCAGGCGTTCCTGAATCATTCAAAGTATTGATTAAAGAACTACAATCTCTTGGTATGGATGTGAAAATGTTAACAGTCAATGATGAAGAAGTAGAGCTTCGCGACTTAGATGAAGAAGAAGATCTTCAACCAGCTGATGCGCTTAACATTGCACCACAGCCAGATACAGTAGAAGAGCCAGTAGAGTCTTTTGAATAATGGATAACGTTTGTTCACATTCTTTGTGAATATGGTCAAATTTATTTTTCAAATTAGCCGGGCAGGATTCAACGCCCTGTCCGGTTTTTCTTTTCAATAATTTATTCTATTTTAATCTTTTTCCAAAGAGATATGATCTTTGCAAAA
The DNA here is from genome assembly GCF_044761885.1 of Lysinibacillus sp. NPDC097231. Classification (NCBI taxonomy): domain Bacteria; kingdom Bacillati; phylum Bacillota; class Bacilli; order Caryophanales; family Bacillaceae; genus Lysinibacillus; species Lysinibacillus sp. NPDC097231. The sequence continues at coordinate 49,641 of NZ_JBIWDH010000022.1, forward strand.
CGATTATCGAGCTGCGTAAAGAGTCTTTATAAAGACCTATACTAAAGGGAGGTAGGCTCCTTGATAGACGTTAATGAATTTGAATATATGAAAATCGGTTTAGCTTCTCCTGACAAGATTCGTTCTTGGTCATACGGTGAAGTCAAAAAACCTGAAACAATTAACTATCGTACATTAAAACCAGAAAAAGATGGTTTATTCTGTGAGCGTATTTTCGGTCCAACAAAGGACTGGGAATGTCATTGTGGTAAATACAAACGTGTACGCTACAAAGGCGTAGTTTGTGATCGTTGTGGTGTTGAAGTAACACGCGCTAAAGTTCGTCGTGAACGTATGGGCCACATCGAATTAGCAGCACCAGTTTCTCATATCTGGTACTTCAAAGGTATTCCTAGTCGTATGGGTCTTATTTTAGATATGTCCCCACGTGCATTAGAAGAAGTAATTTATTTCGCATCGTACGTTGTAATCGAGCCAGGTGCTACAAACTTAGAAAGTAAGCAACTGCTTTCTGAAAAAGAGTACCGTGCGTATCGTGAAAAATTCGGAAACACATTCGAAGCTTCTATGGGTGCGGAAGCAATTAAGAAATTGCTAGGCAAAATTGATCTTGAAGATGAAACTCATTCTTTAAAAGAAGAATTGAAATCAGCACAAGGTCAACGTCGTACACGTGCAATTAAACGTCTTGAAGTTGTTGAATCATTCCGTAACTCTGGTAACTCTCCTGAATGGATGATTTTAGATGTACTACCAGTTATTCCACCAGAGCTTCGTCCGATGGTGCAATTAGATGGTGGTCGTTTTGCAACTTCTGACTTAAATGATTTATATCGTCGTGTAATCAACCGTAACAACCGTTTAAAACGTTTACTAGACCTTGGTGCTCCAAGCATCATCGTTCAAAACGAAAAACGTATGTTACAAGAAGCTGTTGATGCATTAATCGATAACGGTCGTCGTGGTCGTCCTGTAACAGGTCCTGGTAATCGTCCATTAAAATCACTTTCACACATGCTGAAAGGTAAACAAGGTCGTTTCCGTCAAAACTTATTAGGTAAACGTGTTGACTACTCTGGTCGTTCGGTTATCGTAGTAGGTCCAAACTTAAAAATGTACCAATGTGGGCTACCAAAAGAAATGGCAATTGAGTTATTCAAGCCATTTGTAATGAAAGAGTTAGTTGAACGTGGTCTTGCTCATAACATTAAATCTGCTAAACGTAAAATCGAGCGTTTAAACAACGACGTATGGGACGTTTTAGAAGACGTAATTCGTGAGCATCCAGTACTACTAAACCGTGCACCAACGCTTCACCGTCTTGGTATTCAAGCGTTTGAACCAACACTAGTTGAAGGCCGTGCTATTCGTCTTCACCCATTAGTATGTACAGCTTATAACGCTGACTTCGATGGTGACCAAATGGCGGTTCACGTACCATTATCAGCAGAAGCGCAAGCAGAAGCTCGTCTTCTAATGCTTGCTGCACAAAATATCCTGAACCCGAAAGACGGTAAACCGGTTGTAACACCATCTCAAGATATGGTATTAGGAAACTACTACTTAACACTTGAGCGTGAAGCAGCTCGCGGCGAAGGAACAATTTTCTACGGACCAAACGAAGTATTAATTGCATATGATACAGGTCATGTTCACTTGCATACTCGTATTGCGATTAAAGCAAGTTCGTTAAACAACCCAACATTTACGGAAGAACAAAATAATATGTTCCTATTAACAACTGTTGGTAAAGTAATCTTTAACGAAATCTTGCCTAAATCATTCCCATACATTAATGAGCCAACTGATTTCAACTTAGAGCAAGAAACTCCAGATAAATTCTTTGTGAATTTAACAATTGATGAAGAAACATTAAAAGAACTTGAAGCAGATGCGGCTTATAATGGGCTTGATGAAAAAGGTAAAATTAATGCACAACGTACAGCTGTACTACGCAAGTACTTTGCATCAGTACCAGTTGTAAACCCATTCCGTAAGAAATTCTTAGGAAATATCATTGCTGAAGTATTTAAACGTTTCCACATTACTGAAACATCTAAAATGCTTGACCGTATGAAAAACCTAGGATTCAAATATTCAACACGCGCTGGTATTACTGTAGGTGTATCTGACATCGTCGTATTACCAGATAAAGGTGAAATCTTAGCTGAAGCTCAAGAAAAAGTAGATAAAGTTCAAGCGCAATTCCGTCGTGGTTTCATCACTGAAGATGAGCGTTATGATCGAGTTATCTCAAGCTGGAGTGCTGCGAAAGATGAAATTCAATCAAAGCTTATGAAATCGCTTGAGAAAACAAACCCAATCTTTATGATGTCTGACTCAGGTGCCCGTGGTAACGCATCTAACTTTACACAGTTAGCAGGTATGCGTGGTCTGATGGCCAACCCGGCTGGTCGTATCATCGAACTTCCAATTAAATCTTCATTCCGTGAAGGTTTAACAGTATTGGAATACTTCATCTCTACGCATGGTGCTCGTAAAGGTCTTGCCGATACAGCCCTAAAAACTGCCGATTCAGGTTACTTAACTCGTCGTTTAGTAGACGTTGCACAAGATGTAATTGTCCGCGAAGACGACTGTGGAACTGACCGTGGTTTAACAATCGGTGCGTTAATGGAAGGTACAGAGTTAATTGAAGCGTTAGATGAACGTATTGTTGGTCGTCATACGAAGAAAACTATCTCTCATCCAGAAACAGGCGAAGTGATTTTAGCAAAAGACGGTTTAATCGACCAAGATATCGCTCGTATCATTACTGAGTTAGGTATTGAAGAAGTAACAATTCGATCTGCATTTACATGTAATACAAAACATGGCGTATGTAAAAAATGTTACGGCATGAACTTAGCAACAGGTGAAGAGGTTGAAGTTGGGGAAGCAGTTGGTATTATTGCGGCTCAATCAATCGGTGAACCAGGTACACAGTTAACGATGCGTACATTCCATACAGGTGGGGTTGCCGGGGATGATATTACACAAGGTCTTCCACGTATCCAAGAGATTTTTGAAGCTCGTAATCCTAAAGGTCAATCAGTTATTTCTGATATCGCAGGTACAGTTTCAGACATCACTGAAATCCGTGAAGGTCTAAAAGAAATTACAATTGAGGGTGAAGTAGAAACACGTAAATACGCGGCACCTTACAATGCACGTCTGAAAGTACAAGAAGGCGACTTTGTAGAACGTGGTCAGGTATTGACAGAAGGTTCTATCGATCCAAAACAATTATTAAAAGTTAAAGACGTTTCAACAGTTCAAGAATATCTGTTAAAAGAAGTACAAAAAGTATACCGTATGCAAGGGGTAGAAATTGGAGATAAACATATCGAGGTAATGGTTCGCCAAATGCTTCGTAAAGTACGTGTAATTGAAGCTGGTGATACAGAATTATTACCGGGTTCATTACTAGATATCCACCAATTCTCAGAAGCGAATGCAGATGCTGTATTAAATGGCAAAAACCCTGCAACTTGCCGTCCTGTTATCCTAGGTATTACAAAAGCTTCTCTTGAAACAGAATCATTCTTATCTGCTGCATCATTCCAAGAAACAACTCGTGTGTTAACGGATGCAGCTATTAAAGGTAAACGTGATGAACTTCTTGGTCTGAAGGAAAACGTAATTATCGGTAAACTTGTTCCTGCAGGTACTGGTATGCAAAGATACCGTCAAATCCGTATTGAAAAAGATGAGCTTGACACAGAAGATCTAGTTTCAGCTGAATAATCAATACAATAAGTGCCGAAGAGATGTGTTTTAATCATCTCTTCGGGCTTTTTAAAGATATTAGTTGACAGTCAGAATTGGTAATGATAATATATTGAAGGTTGATAGTTAACTGTCTGTACTTCGGAGGATATGAAAATGTCTTATGATAAAGTAAGGGCTAGTCAAACAATCATAGGTACAAAGCAAGCAGTAAAAGCAATGCAAGCTGGTTCAGTGAAAGAACTTTTTGTGGCACTCGATGCAGACAATTGGGTAACCGATTCGGCCATATCTTTCGCGAGAGAAATCGGGATACCAGTTATTCTTGTAGAGTCCAAAAAGGAACTAGGCAAGGCCTGTGGAATCCATGTGGGAGCTGCAGTAGTTGCTATTGCTGTACAGTAGTTTTTGTGTATAAAACACAAAGACTTTGTTTTTACCCAAAAAATGAACCACCTGGATGTGTGGTATTAACAAGGAATAAATGAAGGGAGGAAATACCGATGCCTACAATTAACCAATTAGTACGTAAGCCTCGTCAATCTAAAATCACGAAATCAAAATCACCAGCGTTAAATAAAGGATATAACTCATTTAAAAAATCTTTAACTGATGTTAAATCTCCACAAAAACGTGGTGTTTGTACTCGTGTTGGTACAATGACACCTCGTAAACCAAACTCAGCGTTACGTAAATACGCTCGTGTACGTTTAACTAACCAAATCGAGGTTACAGCTTATATCCCAGGTGAAGGCCACAACTTACAAGAGCACAGTGTTGTTCTTATCCGTGGCGGACGCGTAAAAGACTTAGCGGGTGTTCGTTACCATATCGTACGTGGAGCTCTTGATACAGCTGGTGTAAACGGTCGTTTACAATCACGTTCTAAATACGGAACAAAACGCCCTAAAGAAAAAAAATAATTTAACATTATATAGCGTTGCTAAATAATGAGCCTTAGATAAGCTATCACAAATTTTAAATCTTGCTAGCAGATTTGAAATTTGAGCGATAAATATCCAAGGTAATTTAAAATAATCGATAACTATTCGAAAGGAGGAAAACACATGCCTCGTAAAGGTCCTGTTTCCAAACGTGACGTGTTACCAGATCCAATTTATAGTTCAAAACTAGTAACTCGTTTAATTAATAAAATGATGGTTGATGGTAAAAGAGGTACTTCTCAAAAGATTTTATACGGTGCGTTCGAAATTGTTAAAGAACGTTCTGGTGAAAATCCAATTGAAGTATTCGAAGCTGCTCTAAATAACGTAATGCCAGTTCTTGAAGTACGCGCTCGCCGTGTTGGTGGTTCTAACTACCAAGTACCGGTTGAAGTACGTCCAGAACGTCGTACAACTTTAGGTCTTCGTTACCTAGTTAACTATTCTCGTCTTCGTGGTGAAAAAACTATGGAAGAGCGTTTAGCTAACGAAATCCTAGATGCTTCAAACAACACTGGTGCATCAGTTAAAAAACGTGAAGATATGCACAAAATGGCAGAAGCGAACAAAGCATTTGCTCACTACCGCTGGTAATTTAACCTATGTGTTGGCTAATTGGCTAACACAAGGTTTTTTATACAGTCGTTACCCCAATATGGAAGGAGAAATTTCCTATGAAACGCGAATTCTCACTTGAGAATACTCGTAATATTGGGATCATGGCTCACATTGATGCTGGTAAAACAACAACAACTGAGCGTATCCTTTATTACACTGGTAAGATTCACAAAATCGGTGAAACTCATGAAGGTGCTTCTCAAATGGACTGGATGGAGCAAGAGCAAGAACGTGGTATTACAATCACTTCTGCTGCAACAACAGCCCAATGGAAAGGCAACCGTGTAAACATCATCGATACTCCTGGACACGTAGACTTCACAGTTGAAGTAGAACGTTCATTACGCGTACTTGATGGTGCTGTAACAGTACTTGATGCTCAATCTGGTGTTGAGCCTCAAACTGAAACTGTATGGCGTCAAGCTACAACATACGGTGTTCCACGTATTGTATTCATTAACAAAATGGATAAAACAGGAGCAGATTTCTTATATTCTGTAGGAACTCTTCATGAACGTTTACAAGCAAACGCTCACCCTGTTCAATTACCTATTGGCGCTGAAGATGAGTTTTCTGCAATCATCGACTTAGTTGAAATGAAAGCTACTTTCTACGGCGACGAAAAAGGTACTGCAGTAACTGAAGGAGAAATTCCTGAAGAACACCGCGCACAAGCTGAAGAATACCGTGAAAAATTAATCGATGCTGTTGCAAGTGTTGATGAAGAAATCATGGAAAAATATTTAGAAGGCGAAGAAATTACTGTTGCTGAACTTAAAGCGGCTATCCGTCGTGCTACGATCGCAGTAGAATTTTACCCAGTAATCTGTGGTACAGCATTCAAACATAAAGGCGTACGCCCAATGTTAGATGCAGTTATCGATTACTTACCATCTCCATTAGATGTACCAGCAATCAAAGGTACTGATGTTGATGGTGACGAGGAATTAGAACGTCATTCTTCAGATGATGAGCCATTCTCAGCTCTTGCATTCAAAGTAATGACTGACCCATTCGTAGGTAAATTAACTTTCTTCCGTGTGTATTCAGGTACTTTAGAATCTGGTTCATACGTACAAAACTCTTCTAAAGGTAAACGTGAACGCGTAGGTCGTATCCTACAAATGCATGCTAACTCTCGTGAAGAAATTTCTAAAGTATACGCAGGGGACATCGCAGCAGCAGTAGGTCTTAAAGATACTACTACTGGTGATACTCTATGTGACGAGAAAAACCTAGTTATTCTTGAATCAATGGAATTCCCTGAACCAGTAATCTCTCTTTCTGTAGAACCAAAATCTAAAGCAGACCAAGATAAAATGGGTCAAGCTTTAGCAAAACTACAAGAAGAAGATCCAACTTTCCGTGCTCATACTGACACTGAAACTGGTCAAACAATCATCTCTGGTATGGGTGAACTTCACCTTGATATCTTAGTTGACCGTATGCGCCGTGAATTTAAAGTAGAAGCTAACGTAGGTGCTCCAATGGTATCTTACCGTGAAACATTCCGTAGCTCTGCAAAAGTTCAAGGTAAATTCACTCGCCAATCTGGTGGTCGTGGACAATACGGAGACGTAACTATTGAGTTCTCTCCAAATGAAGAAGGTAAAGGCTTTGAATTCGAAAACGCTATCGTTGGTGGTGTAGTTCCTCGTGAATACATTCCTGCAGTAGAAGCTGGTCTTCGTGACTCTCTTGAGCGCGGTGTAGTTGCTGGATACCCACTAATCGACATTAAAGCGAAATTAGTATTCGGTTCTTACCATGACGTTGACTCGAATGAGATGGCGTTTAAAATTGCTGCATCTATGGCTCTTAAAGAAGCTGCGAAACAATGTGACGCTGTTATCTTAGAACCAATGATGAAAGTTGAAGTTGTAATTCCAGAAGAATATCTTGGTGATATCATGGGTAACATTACTTCTCGTCGCGGACGCGTTGAGGGTATGGATGCTCGCGGTAACTCACAAGTAGTACGTTCTATGGTTCCACTATCTGAAATGTTCGGATATGCTACAACTTTACGTTCTGCTACACAAGGTCGCGGTGTATTCTCAATGACATTTGATCATTATGAAGAAGTACCAAAATCAATTGCAGCAGAAATTATCAAAAAAAATAAAGGTGAATAATTGAATTTTCATCTTGCATAAAGTATAACTAATTTTGTAAGCTATGATTGCAAGATGGTGGATGGGCCCGTCTACCATCAGCATTCATTCTATAAAATTTTTAAAAAAATATAATTATACAATTTTGAGGAGGCTATCTCTAATGGCTAAAGAAAAATTCGACCGTTCTAAAACGCATGCTAACATTGGTACAATCGGACACGTTGACCATGGTAAAACAACTTTAACTGCTGCTATCGCAACAGTTCTTTCTAAAAAAATGGGTGGGGAAGCTAAGTCATATGCTGATATCGACAACGCTCCAGAAGAAAAAGAACGTGGTATCACAATCAATACTTCTCACGTAGAATATGAAACAGATACTCGTCACTATGCACACGTTGACTGCCCAGGACACGCTGACTATGTTAAAAACATGATCACTGGTGCTGCACAAATGGACGGCGGTATCTTAGTAGTATCTGCTGCTGACGGCCCAATGCCACAAACTCGTGAACATATCCTTTTATCTCGTCAAGTAGGTGTTCCATACTTAGTAGTATTCATGAACAAATGTGATATGGTTGATGACGAAGAATTATTAGAATTAGTAGAAATGGAAATCCGTGACCTACTATCTGAATATGACTTCCCAGGTGATGACCTACCAGTAATCAAAGGTTCAGCTCTTAAAGCTCTTGAAGGCGAACCAGAATGGGAAGAAAAAATCATTGAGTTAATGGACGCTGTAGATTCTTACATTCCAACTCCAGAACGTCAAACTGACAAACCATTCATGATGCCAGTAGAGGACGTATTCTCTATCACTGGTCGTGGTACAGTAGCAACTGGCCGTGTTGAACGTGGTCAAGTTAAAGTTGGTGACGTTGTTGAAATCATCGGTATCACTGAAGAAGCTAAATCTACAACTGTAACTGGTGTAGAAATGTTCCGTAAATTATTAGACTACGCTGAAGCTGGTGACAACATTGGTGCATTACTTCGTGGTGTAGCTCGTGAAGAAATCCAACGTGGTCAAGTATTAGCTAAACCAGGCTCAATCACTCCACACACAAACTTCAAAGCTGAAGTTTACGTTTTATCAAAAGAAGAGGGTGGCCGTCATACTCCATTCTTCTCTAACTACCGTCCTCAGTTCTACTTCCGTACAACTGACGTAACAGGTATCTGTAACTTACCAGAAGGCGTTGAAATGGTAATGCCTGGCGATAACATCGAAATGACAGTAGAACTTATCGCTCCAATCGCACTTGAAGAAGGTACTAAATTCTCTATCCGTGAGGGTGGCCGTACTGTAGGCGCTGGTGTAGTTTCTTCTATCCAAAAATAATTTTAGCTTTTGCTAATTTTCAAACCAATCTGTAGGGACGCTTACAGATTGGTTTTTTATGTTAAAATGAGGTAAAAGACAATAGATGATAATCTTATTTGAATTAGATTATTTTATATATACATAGTGGATTGAAACGAAAATAGCAATCTTTTATACGAAATTGCCGGGGATGAAAGCAAGTGCCAGATATGGAAATTAAAAGGCATTGTAGCATGTGGAATCGCGTTCCTTTTAATTGTTACCAACTTATTTAATACATAGAAATATTTCATGGAAGGAGAATTTGTAAATGGAGATGAAAATATTGCTGATAGAAGATGATCCTTCAATTTTTGAAATGATTCAAAAACGTTTTGCACAATGGTCGTTACAAGTTGTTGGACCAAACGATTTTCAAAAAGTGATGGATGTTTTTATTGAAGAAAAACCACAGCTTGTACTAATTGACATTCAGTTACCTGCATATGATGGTTTTCATTGGTGTCGTGAGATTCGTCATATTTCGAAGGTGCCAATTCTCTTTCTTTCTTCGCGTGACCACCCTATGGATATGGTAATGGCAATGCAAATGGGTGCAGATGATTTTGTACAGAAGCCTTTTCATATGGAGGTATTACTTGCTAAGGTACAGGCTATTTTACGTCGTACATATGATTATGTGGAGGAAACGATGGATGTTACCCGTTTTAATGGTGCTGTTATTGACTATGCACGAAGTGAAATTATGTATGCCGGAAACCTTGCTTCTTTATCCAAAAATGAACTCTTTATTTTACGTATTTTAGTCGAGAAGGCCAATCAGATTGTTTCTAGGGATGATTTAATGAGGAAGTTATGGGATGATGAGCGTTTTGTCAACGACAATACTTTGTCGGTAAATGTCAATCGATTACGTACTAAACTTGAAGAAATAGGTTTACAAGACGTTATTGTAACAAAAAAGGGACTCGGTTATATAGCTGTAATACAAGGGACGTGAGTGGCAATGCTATTTTTATTTTTAAAAGAACGACTAGCATGGATAAGCTTTTTTATATTTATCATTGTTATTCTTAACGTTTTATTTTCTTTAGATGCTGGTTTAGTGGGGATCTCTATTTGGTATGTGAATGTTAGTTTCCTTATTTGTTTTATGATTTTTCTCTGTTGGCGCTATGTAGTAGAAGTGGGGCAGCTAAAAGATTTCCTGGGAAATGTAGATGGACAGCTAGATGATGCACACAGCAGAAATTTGCCGTTATCACCTTTTCAAAAGACGTATTTCACAAAAATAGAAGATGTCTTTTATGATAAAAATACGGATCTTAATCAAGCGAAGGTGCAATTACAGGAATACTCAGATGATCTCCTAGCATGGGTTCATGAGGTAAAGGCACCTTTAACATCAATTAATTTGATGCTAGATCATATAGAAGATTTGACACTACGTCGTAAATTAGAGACGGAGTGGCTAAGACTGCATTTATTAGTTGATCAACAGCTACACCAAACGCGTTTAGCTTCGATTGAAAAAGATAATTATTTAGCGGAAATTGAGCTAAGGACCGTTGTCTATAAGGAAATAAAAGCTATGCAGGCATGGTGTATTGAAAAAGGCATTGGTTTCGATGTGGATGAGTTAACAGAGACTGTGACGACGGACGGTAAATGGCTAGCCTTTATAGTTCGACAAATTTTATCTAATGCCATTAAATATAGCCCTGCAAATTCTGAAGTATTCATATTTACAGAAGTTGATCCAAATGGTGCGACACTATTACATATAAAAGATTCAGGCATCGGCATTCGCAAAGAAGATTTGCCTCGGATCTTTCAAAAGTCGTATACTGGGACAGCTGGACGCGAATCTGCACAATCAACAGGTATGGGCTTATACTTAGCACATAATGTGGCCCAGAAGATAGGAATTCATATCGCTGTCCAATCAATTGTGAATGAAGGCTCACTATTTACTTTACGTTTCCCATTACAAAATGAATATGTAAAGCTAACGGGTAGATGACGAAATTGTCACCTACCTTTTTATATTGTCATGTAAAACGCACGAATTAGAGGGAGAGACGAGGTACACTTGAAGTATAGAAAGGGGCGTTTACAAGTGGCAGTTTTAATTGGTCGTAAGGTAAAAAAAGTATATGGTAAGAAATCGACAGCTCAAGAGGTTTTAAAGGGAATTGATTTAGAAGTTAATAAAGGTGAATTTGTAGGCATTATGGGACCTTCAGGCTCTGGGAAAACGACGCTTTTAAATGTTTTGTGCTCAATTGACTTTGCAACAGAAGGTGTTATTGAAATAAATGGTCAAAACTTACGTGGTATGAAGGAGAAGGCTCTAGCTAATTTCCGTCGTGAGCAATTAGGATTCATATTCCAGGATTATAATTTATTAGATACATTGACGGTAAAAGAAAATATTCTACTACCATTAGCTATTGGCAAGCTACCTAAAACTGTTGCAGAGAGTCGTGTAAAGGAGCTCACACAATTATTAGGTATTACTGAGATTCTAAATAAATATCCAAACGAAATTTCAGGTGGTCAAAAGCAACGTACATCGGCAGCTCGGGCACTTATCACAAACCCATCGCTAGTATTCGCTGATGAACCAACAGGAGCACTCGATTCAAAATCAGCTACAGCACTCTTAAAAAATCTACAAAGCATTAACGAGGCAAAAAAGGCAACGATTATGATGGTTACACATGATGCGGTGGCAGCAAGTTTTTGTACACGCGTTTTGTTTTTAAAAGACGGGCTTATCTATAGTGAGCTATATAAAGGAGATAAGACGAGACAGGCGTTTTTCCAAGAAATCATGCATACACAAAGTGTGCTAGGTGGTGACGGTTATGAGTCTTAGTAAGCTCGTATTGCGCAGCATGAAGAAAAATATGAAGCACTATTATTTATATTTCTTTGCGCTTATTTTTAGTGTTACTTTATATTTTTCCTTCGTGACCTTGCAAAATAATGCGGAAGTATTAGCTACTGTACAAAAGAGTGGTACAGCAACAGCAGGGTTTAAGGCTGCAACATATATTTTGTATTTTATTATTTTATTCTTTGTGCTTTATGCCAACCATTTATTTATGAAGCGCCGTAGTAAGGAAATAGGTTTGTATCAGTTAATTGGGATGACAAAGGGGCTTATTGTACGTTTATTGGCGATAGAAAGTATTTTACTATTTGTAGGAGCTGTTGTTTTAGGTATGCTTGCAGGCTTCTTTAGCTCACGGTTATTTGCAATGATATTACTGCGCGTACTAGAAAAAGAAGCACTTGTGTCAATGACGTTTAGTACACAAGCATTACAACAATCCATCGTTGTATTTGCCATACTACTAGTAATTGTTCTAATGCAAATGGCTTTGATGATTCACCGTGTATCACTACTTTCATTATTTAGTGCTGCTAAACAGGCAGATGAGCGCGTAAAACGTTTTAGTCCATTACAAATGGCTATTGGCTTTTTAGGACTTGTGCTAATTGCGTATGGCTACTATGCATCGACAAAGCTATTCGATATCGAAACAGCAGGCAGTTTATTTATCAATATGATAATTATTTTAGCAACTACCATTGGTGGCACTTTCTTAGTATTCCGTTTCTCCGTAGCGTTTATTATGAATGCCATTCGTTTAAAGAAAAATGGACATTTGACGGCCCATGATGTATTAGCATTAACACCAATTATGCATCGAATGAAAAGTAATGCGAAATCTTTAACGCTTATAACGGTTTTAACGGGCGTATCACTCGGGACTACTACATTGTCATACATTTCGTATTATTCATCAGAAGCTACGGCTTATAGTCAAGTACCTGGTGATTATATATTACTTGAAGATAATGGACAGGAATTTTTAAATAAGTTAGAGGAAAATAATATAGCTTATAACCAAACAGAATACCGATTGCAGGGGACAATGGCATCAGTAGGCCAATTAATGTCTGAAGAGCAGCAAGACAATCCATTGCATGATATGGTGGGAACTATTTATACGATTCCTCTTTCTGATTATCAACAAAAGGTTCCTGATGCATCAGTATCTGGTAATGAAGTCATATTAACAAACTATGGTGGTTATATGGCAGAGATGTTCCCGTTGGAAAAGGATCGTGATGTAATAGTTTCGGCTGAAGACCTTGAAGAAACGCTTCATGTTGTAGATGCTGCTAAAAAGGAAAGTATTATTAGTGGATTAGTGACTGCAGGGCCTGGGGGACCTATTTTTGTAGTGTCAGACTCATTGTTTGAAAAGTTGGCTACGAAATCAGACTTTTTCCAATGGCATAAACAAACTTCTATCACGTTAAAGTCAGAAACTGACCGAGCTTTGGCGGAGAAATTATATATACAAACAGGTGCGGGAGTTATTTCTACAATAAATAATGAGGGTAAAACAATGCACTACACACAATTATCCTATGAAGAAGAACGTAAGGAAAATATTGAATTATTAGGATTAACGATATTTATAATGGCATTTCTCGGTTTAGCATTTTTAATGACAACAGGTAGTATTTTGTACTTTAAGCAAATGTCAGAGGCTGAAGAGGAGAGAAGCTCTTACACAATACTAAGAAAGATTGGCTTTGCTGAAAAAGATATTATGGAAGGTATTTATATGAAACAAGCCTTTAACTTTGGTGTTCCATTAATAATAGGGCTGCTCCATAGTTACTTTGCTGTCAAATCAGGATGGTTTTTATTCGGCTCAGAGTTAACAGCACCATTGTGGATTGCAATGATTTGCTATATTGCTTTATATGCTATCTTTGCAGTACTCTCTGTAGGCTATTATAAAAAAGTAATTCGTGAATCATTATAACAGTTAAATAGGAAAGAACTATAAAACAGTATGATTATTTAAGCATCATACTGTTTTTTTATGTGTAGTGAAAACAGGGTATTTTAGATGATTTCATTCTAATCGTAAATAAATCTTGACTTTCAATTATCAGACTATTAAAGTTTAACATGTTAATAATCTAGTGTGTGAAAGTGAAGTGTTGAAATGAACGCAGTAATTGTGGCAGTAGCTGTCATGTTAATATTAAGCTTGCTCCGTATCAATGTGGTTCTTTCTTTAGTGTTAGGGGCCTTTGCAGGAGGTTTAACAAGCGGTATGGGCATTGATGCAACTGTTCAATCATTTACAGAAGGATTAGGAGCTGGCGCAACAATTGCTTTAAGTTATGGGTTGCTTGGTGGTTTTGCGATTGCTATTTCAAAAACAGGAATTCCAGAATTAATGATTGCAGGGATCTTAAAAATTCTCAATAAAAAAGATGGAAATAATAGAAAAGGTTTAGTGAAAGTCTTAATCTTTCTACTCATCTTTATGATGTCTATTTTTTCACAAAACTTAATTCCGATTCATATAGCGTTTATTCCATTACTGATTCCTCCAATTCTAAAGGTGTTAAATATGCTAGAAGTTGATCGACGATTTATCGCAACATTAATCGCTGTCGGTTTAATAGGGACATATAGTTTCGTACCTGCTGGCTTCGGGGCTATTTTCCAAGATATTGTTTCTACGCAAGTATCTAAAGCCGGTATGGAAGCATCCTCACGTGATGTACCAGTCGCGATGGCTTTACCTGTTCTTGGGATGTTAATTGGGTTAGGTGTAGCGTTTTTTGTTTATCGAAAGCCTCGACAATATCAAAATAACGATGTTGAGATAGAGTCTTTAAATATAAATGTAAGTAAGTATGTAATCTTTTCTACGACGACAGCTTTAATTATATCTCTATGTGCACAGATTTATACTAATTCGATGATTGTGGGTGCTTTTGCAGGGATTATGATTATGTATTTTACAGGAGCACTAAAATGGAAAGAGGCAGATGAGATTCTTTCTGAAGGAATGAAAATGATGGCCTTTATTGGTTTTGTCATGATTGCTGCAAATGGCTTTGCATCTGTTATCAACGCTACAGGTCATGTAGACAGTTTAATTACAAACACATTGACAATACTTCAAGGCAATATGAGTCTAGCTGTATTGTTAATGTTGGTCATAGGTTTAATTGTGACGATGGGAATCGGTTCATCGTTCGCGACAGTACCTATCATTGCAACTTTATTTGTTCCACTTGCGCAAGGATTAGGGATGAGTCCTTTGGCGATTATTTGCTTAATCGGTACAGCGGGTGCTTTAGGTGATGCAGGCTCACCTGCTTCAGACTCTACACTAGGACCAACATCAGGTTTAAATGTAGACGGACAGCATAATCATATTTGGGATACGTGTGTGCCAACGTTTTTATTTATTAACATTCCTCTTATAATATTTGGTTGGATTGCATGTGTATTCTTCTTATAATAGAAAGAGCAGTTTCTAGATGCTAGAGACTGCTTTTTGCATAATAACTTTGTTAATTGTTTGAAATGTTCGAAAACGTTGATATAGCAGGCTTAAGTGTTGCAAAGTTTATAGAAATTTTATATACTAATAAACGGCTTAGATAAGCGAGAAATAGTAGAGAAATATTAGTAGTAAGAATATCAGCAACATTTAAAAGAATTTAGCGAAAAGACTTGCTTATTCTTTTTTTATTGTATATAATGTTGAATGTTGGTCTTTGACTGCGATGAAACGAGAGGTTGCCGACACACCCGGCCGCTTTGCCATGGCGGTGTGTGGGAGAATTTTCGTGGAGAATGTCTAGAAAATAGGCGAGAAGGAGGGAAAATAATGGCAAAACAAAAGATTCGTATTCGTTTAAAAGCGTATGATCACCGTATTTTAGATCAGTCTGCTGAGAAAATTGTGGAAACTGCAAAACGTTCAGGTGCAAGTGTATCAGGTCCGATTCCACTTCCAACTGAGAAGTCTGTGTACACAATTCTTCGTGCGGTTCACAAGTACAAAGATTCTCGTGAACAATTCGAAATGCGTACGCATAAACGTCTGATCGATATCGTTAACCCAACACCACAAACTGTTGATGCGTTAATGAAACTTGATTTACCATCTGGCGTTGATATTGAAATCAAACTTTAATGGTAAAAAAATATAACTTTTTAAAACTTACAGGAGGTGTGACAAATGGCTAAAGGAATCTTAGGTAGAAAAATTGGTATGACACAAGTTTTCGCTGAAAACGGCGATTTAATCCCGGTAACAGTTATCGAAGCTACTCCAAACGTAGTTCTTCAAAAGAAAACTGTTGAAACAGACGGCTACGAAGCTATCCAAGTTGGTTTCGAAGACAAGCGCGTTAAGCTTTCTAATAAACCAGAGCAAGGTCACGTAGCAAAAGCGAACACTGCTCCTAAGCGCTTCATTCGTGAATTCCGCAACGTGAACGTTGGAGAATACGAAGTTGGTCAAGAAGTCAAAGTAGAAATTTTCGCAGAAGGCGATGTAATTGATGTAACAGGTGTTACTAAAGGTAAAGGTTTCCAAGGTGTAATTAAACGCCATGGTCAATCTCGTGGACCAATGGCCCACGGTTCTCGTTACCACCGTCGTCCTGGTTCAATGGGTCCAGTTGCTCCGAACCGCGTATTCAAACAAAAGAAATTACCTGGTCAAATGGGTGGCACTGTAGTTACAATCCAAAACTTAGAAATCGTGAAAGTTGATGCGGAACGTAACTTGCTACTTGTTAAAGGTAATGTTCCTGGTTCTAAAAAAGCTCTAGTTACAGTTAAAACTGCAATTAAAGCTAAGTAATCACTTAAGGAAAGGAGGAAACAGGAATGACAAAAGTATCTGTACTTAGTCAAACAGGTGCTTCAGTTGGTGAAATCGAATTAAACGATGCGATTTTCGGAATCGAGCCAAATGAAGCAGTATTATTCGACGCTGTAGTAGCACAACGCGCTTCTCTTCGTCAAGGTAATCACAAGGTTAAAAACCGTTCTGAAGTTGCTGGTGGTGGTCGTAAACCATGGCGTCAAAAAGGAACTGGTCGTGCACGTCAAGGTTCTATCCGTTCTCCACAATGGCGCGGTGGTGGTATCGTATTCGGTCCAACTCCACGTAGCTACTCTTACAAGTTACCTAAAAAAGTTCGTCGCTTAGCTCTTAAATCTGCTTTATCAGCTAAAGTAGTAGAACAAAACTTCTTAGTTCTTGATGCTCTTACACTAGCAGCACCAAAAACAAAAGAATTTACAAAAATCCTTAAAGATCTTTCTTTAGAGAAAAAATCTTTATTCGTAACTGCTGACCTAGATGAAAACGTAGCATTATCTGCTCGTAACATCCCTGGTGTAACAGTATTAACTGCAAATGGAATCAACGTTCTTGATCTATTAGGTCATGAAAAAGTTGTATTCACAAAATCTGCAGTAGAAAAAGTTGAGGAGGTGCTTGGATAATGGAAGCACGTGATATTTTAAAACGTCCAGTCATTACTGAGCGTTCTTCAGAACTTATGGCAGAGAAAAAGTATACTTTCGAAGTAGACACTCGCGCTAACAAAACTCAAGTAAAAGACGCTGTAGAAGAAATCTTTGGTGTAACAGTTGAGAAAGTAAACGTTCTTAACTACAAAGGTAAATTCAAACGCGTTGGCCGCTATGGTGGTTACACTAACAAACGTCGTAAAGCGATTGTTAAATTAACTGCTGACAGCAAAGAAATTGAATTATTCGAAATGTAATCCTTAATGGATTTATGATTTGAACACTCAAGAAGGAGGGAAAACACAATGGCGATTAAAAAGTATAAACCTACCTCTAATGGCCGTCGTAATATGACGTCTTTAGACTTTGCGGAAATTACAACTAACAAGCCTGAGAAATCATTGCTTGAACCAACTAAACGCAAAGCTGGTCGTAACAACCAAGGTAAAATCACTGTTCGTCATCATGGTGGTGGTCATAAGAAGCAATACCGTGTTATCGATTTCAAACGTGTTAAAGATGGCATTCCGGCAAAAGTTGCTACTATTGAATATGATCCAAACCGTTCTGCGAATATCGCATTAATTAACTACGCTGATGGAGCAAAAGCTTACATCTTAGCACCAAAAGGTCTAGAGGTTGGTCAAACAATCGTATCTGGTCCTGATGCTGATATTAAAGTAGGTAACGCATTACCATTAGCAAACATTCCAATGGGTACTACAATCCATAATATCGAGTTAAAACCTGGTAAAGGTGGACAATTAGTACGTTCTGCTGGTACTTCTGCTCAAGTACTTGGTCGTGAAGATAAATACGTAATCGTTCGTCTACAATCTGGTGAAGTACGTTTAGTATTAGCTACTTGCCGCGCTACAATCGGTCAAGTTGGTAACGAACAACACGAACTTGTAAACATCGGTAAAGCAGGTCGTAGCCGTTGGTTAGGTAAACGCCCAGAAGTACGTGGTTCTGTAATGAACCCTAACGATCACCCACACGGTGGTGGTGAAGGACGTTCTCCAATCGGACGTAAATCACCAATGACTCCTTGGGGTAAACCAGCACTTGGTTACAAAACTCGCAAGAAGAAAAACAAATCGGATAAATTCATCATCCGTAGTCGTAAAAAATAAAGTGGTTAAACTACGGTTCTATGTGAGAGCCGTGGTGGAATCACGGAGGGAGGTTCCTACATGGGTCGCAGCTTGAAAAAAGGACCTTTTGTCGATGACCACTTAATGAAAAAAGTGGAAGCGCAAGAGGCTTCTGAGAAAAAACAAGTTATCAAAACTTGGTCACGCCGTTCTACAATCTTCCCGAACTTCATCGGACTAACAATTGCTGTATATGATGGACGTAAACATGTTCCTGTATACGTAACAGAAGATATGGTAGGCCACAAACTTGGTGAGTTCGCACCGACACGTACTTACAAAGGTCACGGTGCAGACGACAAGAAAACAAGACGCTAATTTTGAGAGGAGGTAAATCCTAATGACACAAGCTAAAGCTATCGCTCGTACAGTTCGCATCGCTCCTCGTAAAGTACGTCTAGTTGTAGACTTAATCCGAGGCAAGCAAGTTGGTGAGGCAGTTGCAATTTTACGTCATACTCCAAAAGCGGCGTCTCCAGTCGTTGAAAAAGTATTAAAATCTGCAGTTGCTAATGCTGAGCATAACTATGATCTTGACATCAACTCTTTAGTAGTTTCTGAAGTATTCGTTGATGAAGGTCCAACATTAAAACGTTTCCGTCCACGTGCACAAGGACGCGCAAGCGCAATTAACAAACGCACAAGCCACATTACTCTAGTGGTATCTGAGAAGAAGGAGGGTTAATCCGTGGGTCAAAAAGTACATCCAATAGGACTACGCGTTGGTATTATTCGTGACTGGGAGTCAAAATGGTACGCTGAAAAAGACTATGCAACTCTACTTCACGAAGACATCAAAGTGCGTAAATATATTGAAACGGCTCTTAAAGACGCTTCTGTTTCTAAAGTTGAAATCGAACGTGCTGCAAACCGTGTAAACATTACAATTCACACTGCGAAACCAGGTATGGTAATCGGTAAAGGTGGTACTGAAGTTGAAAATCTTCGTAAATACCTTAGCGAGTTAACTGGTAAACGTGTACACATCAACATCATCGAAATTAAACGTGCTGATCTTGACGCTCGTCTAGTAGCTGAAAATATCGCTCGTCAATTAGAAAATCGTGTATCATTCCGTCGTGCGCAAAAGCAAGCGATCCAACGCACAATCCGTGCTGGTGCAAAAGGAATTAAAACACAAGTATCTGGTCGTTTAGGTGGCGCTGATATTGCGCGTGCTGAACACTATAGTGAAGGAACTGTTCCACTTCATACTCTACGTGCTGACATCGACTATGCACACGCAGAAGCTGACACTACTTACGGTAAATTAGGCGTTAAAGTATGGATCTACCGTGGTGAAGTTCTTCCTACGAAGAAATCTGTGGAAGGAGGCAAATAATATGTTATTGCCTAAACGCGTAAAATACCGTCGTGAACACCGCGGAAACATGCGTGGCGAAGCGAAAGGCGGTAAAGAAGTATCTTTCGGCGAATGGGGCTTACAAGCTCAAACAGCTAGCTGGATTACTAACCGTCAAATCGAATCTGCCCGTATCGCGATGACTCGTTACATGAAACGTGGCGGTAAAGTTTGGATTAAAATCTTCCCACATAAACCTTACACTAAAAAACCTCTAGAAGTCCGCATGGGTTCTGGTAAAGGTTCTCCTGAAGGTTGGGTTGCAGTAGTAAAACCAGGAAAAGTAATGTTCGAAATCGCTGGTGTATCTGAAGAGATCGCACGTGAAGCACTTCGTTTAGCATCACATAAGCTTCCTGTTAAATGTAAGATCGTAAAACGTCAAGAAACTGGTGGTGAATCTAATGAAAGCTAATGAAATCCGTGACCTTGCCACTTCTGAAATTGAATTAAAAGTGAAATCACTGAAAGAAGAGCTTTTCAACCTTCGCTTCCAATTGGCGACTGGTCAATTAGAAAACACAGCTCGTATTCGTGAAGTGCGTAAAGCAATCGCGCGTATGAAAACTGTTATTCGTGAAAGAGAAATCAGTGCAAATAACTGATAAAGGAGGTTTTCAAGTATGACTGAGCGTAATCAACGCAAAGTTTACACGGGCCGCGTTGTTTCAGATAAAATGGACAAAACTATTTCTGTTTTAGTTGAAACTCACAAAAAGCATAAGCTTTATGGTAAACGTGTAAAGTACTCTAAAAAGTTTAAGGCTCATGATGAGTTAAACACAGCGAAAATCGGTGATATCGTACGTATCATGGAAACTCGCCCGCTATCAGCTACTAAACGTTTCCGTCTAGTTGAAGTTGTAGAAAAAGCGGTTATTATTTAATAACTATTTCGGAACAACCAATTTCCGAAGGGAGGTAACCTAAGTGATCCAACAAGAAAGTCGTATGAAAGTTGCTGACAACTCAGGTGCACGTGAAGTTCTTACAATTAAAGTCCTTGGTGGCTCTGGCCGTAAAACTGCTAACATCGGTGATATCGTTGTTTGTACAGTTAAGAAAGCAACACCAGGTGGCGTTGTTAAGAAGGGTGACGTTGTTAAAGCTGTTATCGTTCGTACTAAATCAGGCGTACGTCGTAAAGATGGTACGTACATCAAATTTGATGAAAATGCTTGTGTAATTATTCGTGATGATAAATCACCACGCGGAACTCGTATTTTCGGACCTGTTGCACGTGAATTACGTGACAGCAACTTCATGAAAATCGTTTCTCTAGCTCCAGAAGTTCTTTAATTTCATGATAGTGCCAATCAAGGAGGTGCGACAGCATGCATGTAAAAAAAGGTGACAAGGTTAAGGTTATCACTGGTAAGGACAAAGGCAAAGAAGGCGTAATTCTTGCTGCTTACCCTAAACAAGATCGCGTTCTTGTTGAAGGTGTGAACATCGTGAAAAAACACGTAAAACCTAACCAATTGAATCCACAAGGTGGAATTGTAAGCCAAGAGGCTGCAATTCACGTTTCGAACGTAATGCTAATCGATCCTAAATCTGGCGAGCCGACTCGTGTAGGTTATAAAATCGAAAACGGTAAAAAAGTTCGTGTTGCAAAAAAATCAGGTGCAGTAATCGACTAATTAGTATAAAAGAAGGGAGGTAAACAAATGAGCCGCCTAAAAGAAAAATATTTAAATGAAGTTTCACCTGCTCTTATGAGCAAGTTTGGATATAAATCAGTTATGCAATTGCCGAAAGTTGACAAAATCGTTATCAACATGGGTGTTGGTGACGCAGTTCAAAACTCAAAAGCATTAGATGCAGCTGTAGAAGAATTAACAATTATCACTGGTCAAAAACCAGTTGTAACTAAAGCGAAAAAATCGATCGCAGGTTTCCGTCTTCGTGAAGGTATGCCTATCGGTGCTAAAGTTACATTACGCGGTGAGCGTATGTATGAATTCTTGGACAAATTAATCTCAATCTCACTACCTCGTGTACGTGACTTCCGTGGTGTTTCTAAAAAAGCATTCGACGGTCGCGGTAACTACACTTTAGGTGTTAAAGAGCAATTAATTTTCCCAGAAATCGATTACGATAAAGTTTCAAAAGTACGCGGTATGGACATCGTGATCGTAACGACAGCGAACTCTGACGAAGAAGCTCGCGAGTTATTGACACAATTCGGTATGCCGTTCCAAAAGTAATTAAACAAGGAGGGCGAAAACGTGGCTAAAAAATCTATGATCGTTAAACAACAACGTAAGCAAAAGTTTAAGGTGCAAGAATATACACGTTGTGAACGCTGTGGTCGTCCACACTCAGTATATCGCAAATTCAAACTTTGCCGTATTTGTTTCCGAGAACTTGCATATAAGGGACAAATTCCTGGCGTGAAAAAAGCCAGCTGGTAATCCCCTAATTTGGGAAGGAGGTAAATGTAATGACAATGACTGATCCGATTGCAGATATGCTTACTCGCATTCGTAATGCGAACATGGTTCGTCACGAGAAGTTAGAAGTACCAGCTTCCAACGTGAAAAAAGAAATCGCTGAAATTTTAAAGCGTGAAGGTTTCGTACGTGACGTAGAATACGTGGAAGACAACAAGCAAGGTATTATCCGTATCTTCTTAAAATACGGTAAAGATAACGAGCGCGTTATCACTGGCTTAAAACGTATTTCTAAACCTGGTCTACGAGTATATGCTAAAACAAATGAAGTACCTAAAGTATTGAACGGTCTTGGTATCGCTTTAGTGTCAACTTCACAAGGTTTATTAACAGATAAAGAAGCTCGCGCTAAACAAGTTGGCGGCGAAGTTCTAGCATACGTTTGGTAATTAGCAATAAATGAATGGAGGTGCAACTAAATGTCTCGTGTAGGTAAAAAAATTATCGAGGTACCAGCTAACGTAACTGTTACTGTTGCAGCTGACAACACTGTTACTGTTAAAGGTCCTAAAGGCGAACTTGTTCGTTCTTTCCACCAAGATATGAAAATTGAGCAAGAAGGTAACGTAATCTCAGTATCTCGTCCTTCTGAATCAAAAGAACACCGCACAAACCACGGTACAACTCGTGCGCTTTTAGCGAACATGGTAACTGGTGTTTCTGCAGGTTTCGAAAAATCATTAGAACTAATCGGTGTCGGTTATCGTGCGCAATTACAAGGGAAAAAACTTGTACTTAACGTAGGTTACTCACACCCAGTTGAGTTCACACCTGAAGATGGTCTAGAAGTAGAGGTTCCTTCTAACACTAAAATCATCGTTAAAGGTATCAGCAAAGAACGCGTTGGCGCTCTTGCATCTAACATCCGTGACGTGCGTCCACCAGAGCCTTACAAAGGTAAAGGTATCCGTTACGAAGGCGAATATGTTCGTCGTAAAGAAGGTAAAACAGGTAAATAATGCTGCTTAAGCATTAGAAAGGAGTGACCCTTGTGATTACGAAACAAGATAAAAATCAGGTTCGTAAAAAACGTCATGCGCGCGTACGTTCTAAAATTTCGGGTACTGCTCAGCGTCCACGCTTAAACGTATTCCGTTCTAACAAGAACATCTACGCTCAACTTATCGATGACGTAGCAGGCGTAACAATTGTTAGCGCATCTTCTCAAGAAAAAGGTTTTGAAGGTACTGGTAGCAATGTTGAAACTGCAACAAAAATCGGTGAAACAATCGCAAAACGCGCTGCGGAAAAAAATATTACTGCTGTAGTATTTGACCGTGGTGGTTACTTATATCATGGACGTGTTAAAGCTTTAGCTGAAGCTGCACGTGAGAACGGCTTACAATTTTAATAAGAAGGAGGGACACATTTCATGAGTCGAATTGACGCAAACAAACTTGGAGAACTTGAAGAACGCGTAGTTACTATTAACCGTGTTGCAAAAGTTGTTAAAGGTGGACGTCGCTTCCGCTTCACAGCATTAGTTGTTGTTGGCGATAGAAACGGTCATGTTGGATTCGGTACTGGTAAAGCACAAGAGGTGCCAGATGCTATCCGCAAAGCTGTTGAAGATGCGAAGAAAAACTTAGTAGAAGTGCCACGCGTAGGTGGAACAACTCCACACTTAGTGCAAGGTCGCTTTGGTGCAGGAGAAATCCTAATCAAACCTGCTGCTCCTGGTACAGGGGTTATCGCTGGTGGTCCAGTACGTGCCGTACTAGAACTTGCTGGTATTACTGATATTCTTTCAAAATCACTTGGATCTAACACACCAATCAACATGGTGCGTGCAACTATTCAAGGTTTAACTGAATTAAAACGCGTAGAGGACGTAGCTAAATTACGTGGTAAATCAGTGGAAGAAATATTAGGATAAGGGGGGAAAGATAATGGCTAACAAATTAGAAATCACCCTTACTAAATCTGTGATCGGTTCTAAACCTGCACAGCGTAAAACAATCGAAGCTTTAGGCTTACGTAAATTAAACCAAACTGTCGAAAAAGCTGATAATGCAGCAACTCGCGGTATGATTGATGTCGTAGCACACTTAGTTACTGTAAAAGAAAACTAATTTTTAATTAACGAACAAGGAGGTGCCATCCAATATGAAACTTCATGAGTTAAAACCAGCAGAAGGTTCCCGTAAAGTACGTAACCGCGTAGGTCGCGGTATCGGTTCTGGTAACGGTAAAACTGCAGGTAGAGGTCATAAAGGTCAAAACTCTCGTTCTGGCGGCGGTGTACGCCCAGGATTCGAAGGTGGTCAAAACCCTTTATTCCGTCGTTTACCGAAACGCGGCTTTACTAACATTAACCGTAAAGAGTACGCAATCGTTAATCTTGACACATTAAACCGCTTCGAAGATGGTGCAGAAGTAACAACTGCATTATTACTTGAAACTGGTTTAGTGAGCAATGAAAAAGCTGGAATTAAAGTTCTTGGAAACGGAACTCTTAACAAAAAGCTTACAGTAAAAGCTCATAAATTCTCAGCTTCGGCTAAAGAAGCAATTGAAAATGCCGGCGGAACTACTGAGGTGATTTAATGTTTCAGACAATCTCTAACTTTATGCGTGTTCGAGATATACGAAATAAAATCATTTTCACTCTTTTAATGTTAATCGTTTTCCGTATTGGTACGTTTGTACCAGTACCAAACATTGACGCTAATGTATTAAAGGCAACTGATGAGTTCAATCTCGTTGGTTTCCTGAATACTTTTGGCGGTGGTGCTTTAAAGAACTTCTCAATCTTTGCGATGGGGATTTTCCCTTACATCACTGCTTCAATCATTGTTCAGTTATTGCAAATGGACGTAGTGCCAAAATTTGCTGAGTGGGCAAAGCAAGGTGAAGTCGGAAGACGTAAACTTGCACAATTTACTCGTTACTTTACAATTATTCTTGCCTTTATTCAATCATTTGCAATGTCATTTGGTTTCAATAAAATGTATGGCGGATCTTTGATTAAAGAAGAGGGAATTTTAACATATGTTACAATTTCTATTGTATTAACAGCGGGTACAGCATTCCTAGTATGGCTTGCAGATCAAATTACTGCGCATGGTGTTGGAAATGGTATTTCTGTTGTAATTTTCGCAGGTATCGTTGCGGCATTACCGAATGGCATTAACCAAATCTATGCACAGCAAATCGAGGGCGCTGGAGATAAGCTATTTATCAATCTAGTGATTCTTGGTTTACTTGTATTAATTTTGCTTGCTGTTGTTGTTGGAGTTATCTATGTGCAACAAGCACTACGTAAAATTCCAATTCAATATGCAAAACGAGTTACTGGACGCAACCAACAAACTGGTGGTCAACAAACGCATTTACCATTAAAAGTAAATGCAGCAGGGGTTATTCCGGTAATCTTTGCATCAGCGTTTCTGATGACACCACGTACGTTAGTTCCGTTCTTTGGTGAAAATGGTGTAACGACATTCATTGAGAACACGTTTGATCAAACAAAACCTGTTGGAATGATTGTTTATGTTGCATTGATCATCGCGTTCACATATTTCTATGCATTCGTACAAGTGAATCCAGAAAATGTGGCAGATAACTTGAAAAAGCAAGGTGCTTACATTCCAGGTATTCGTCCTGGTGAAAGCACGCAAACGTATTTAACAAGCGTGTTATATCGTCTGACATTTGTCGGGGCGATTTTCTTAACTGTTATTGCTGTAATGCCGACAATATTCATAAACTTTATGAATCTACCTGCCTCAGTGCAGATCGGTGGTACTAGTATTATTATCGTAGTCGGCGTAGCGCTTGAAACGATGAAACAGCTAGAATCTCAACTTGTTAAACGTCACTACAAAGGCTTTATGAAATAATGTTGGTTTTTAGGGAACGTTCCATCGTTTCCTGAAATCAGCAAACCTTTTGTGGGAGGAATATTTCCTTATGAATATCGTTTTAATGGGTCTGCCAGGTGCTGGTAAAGGTACACAGGCAGATAAAATTGTTGAGAAGTACGCGATTCCTCATATTTCTACAGGCGATATGTTCCGTGCTGCTATTAAAGAAGGTACAGAACTTGGCTTACAAGCTAAATCGTTTATGGATCAAGGAGCTTTAGTTCCAGATGAAGTAACGATTGGTATAGTTCGTGAGCGACTTGCTAAACCTGATTGTGAAAAGGGCTTCCTATTAGATGGATTCCCACGTACTGTTCCTCAAGCTGAAGCTTTAGACAGCATTCTTACTGATCTTGGTAAAGCTATTGAACATACGCTTAACATTCAGGTTGAAAAAGATGAGTTAATCGCTCGTTTATCAGGTCGTCGTATTTGTAAAACTTGTGGCGCATCTTATCATCTTATTTTCAATCCTCCAGCTGAGGAGGGAAAATGTGATAAAGATGGTGGCGAGCTTTATACACGCGCGGATGATAACCCTGAAACGGTTGCCAACCGTCTGGACGTAAATATGAAACAAGCACAACCTTTACTTGATTTCTATGAAGCAAAAGGTGTGTTAACAAATATAGATGGACAGCAAGATATTAATAAAGTGTTTGCTGATCTTGATGCTCTATTACAGGGCAGCCGCAGCTGATACCCGGCTCCGGGCGCAGAATACTGCTTCCGCGGGAGGCATGCGGGAGCAACAACGAAACATAATTTTTTGAGAGTTGCAAAAGCATATTGTGCCCGGTATATATTTCTTTTAAAAAGTGCAACATTACTTTTGGAAGAGTATAATGGGTTTCGTGGAAGCATCTGTGTAACGGGTATGAATATCTCATCCAAGACATTCCGGTATTCGTGTAAACATGGGAGATTCAGTGCTCTTACTGTTCTGTATTTTCCGTGGATTGTGTGAAGCGAAACCAGACGAGCGTCTTTCAAACATCTCTCATACAATCCAAACATATGTTGAAACGAGGTTGCTTCTATAGTTGCAGCAGATATCCGTTTGATGTAACGATGAGAACTTTAATTTGCATATAGAGAGGAGAGACAGAGTAGATGGCGAAAGATGATGTAATTGAAGTCGAAGGGACAGTTGTTGAGACTTTGCCAAACGCGATGTTTAAGGTAGAATTAGAAAATGGACATGTGATTCTAGCACACGTATCTGGAAAGATTCGTATGCACTTTATCCGTATTCTACCTGGAGATAAGGTTACTATCGAGTTATCTCCTTATGATTTAACTCGCGGTCGTATCACATACCGTTTTAAATAATCTTTTGCGCTCCGGACTACTAAGGAGGTTAGGTTAGATGAAAGTGAGACCATCTGTGAAACCGATCTGCGAAAAATGTAAAGTAATTCGCCGACGCGGTAAAGTAATGGTAATCTGTGAAAATCCTAAACACAAACAAAAACAAGGTTAATTCTGAAGGAGGTGCACAACGTACATGGCACGTATTGCTGGTGTTGACATTCCTCGCGACAAACGCGTGGTAATTTCATTAACTTACATTTTCGGTATTGGTAAAACTACAGCTCAGAAAGTATTAGCTGACGCAGGTATTTCAGAAGATACACGCGTACGCGACTTAACTGAAGATGAGTTAAACAAAATCCGTGAACAATTAGACTCATACAAACTTGAAGGTGACTTACGTCGCGAAACTTCATTAAATATTAAACGTCTGATGGAAATCGGTTCATTCCGTGGTATCCGTCACCGTCGTGGTTTACCTGTTCGTGGCCAAAATACGAAGAACAATGCGCGTACGCGTAAAGGTCCTCGTAAAACAGTTGCGAACAAGAAAAAATAATTGGTAAAGGAGGTTCCTTCTTAACATGGCTCGTAAACAACAAACTCGTAAACGTCGTGTGAAAAAGAATATCGAATCTGGTATTGCACACATTCGTTCTACATTTAACAATACAATCGTAACGATTACAGATATGCAAGGTAACGCTGTATCTTGGTCAAGTGCTGGTGCTCTTGGTTTCCGTGGTTCACGTAAATCTACACCATTCGCTGCTCAAATGGCTGCAGAAACTGCTGCTAAATCATCCCTTGAACATGGTCTGAAAACGTTGGAAGTAACTGTTAAAGGTCCTGGTGCTGGTCGTGAAGCTGCAATTCGTGCACTTCAAGCTGCTGGTTTAGAAGTAACTGCTATTAAAGACGTTACTCCAGTTCCTCACAATGGTTGCCGTCCGCCAAAACGTCGTCGCGTGTAATGGGTGCGTCTCATATTGTATGAGAACATCATTTTTTGTACAGACTGTCTTGTGCAGATAATAAACGATACGTCAATGACGATCGAATCTATGATGGAAAGAACCTATACATTCGATGTTTTGAAGGAGGGTAAATGAAATGATCGAAATTGAAAAACCAAAGATTGAAACGGTGGAGATCAGCGAAGATTCCAAATATGGAAAGTTTGTTGTAGAACCGCTTGAACGCGGATATGGAAACACTTTGGGTAATTCTTTACGTCGTATCCTTCTGTCTTCATTACCAGGAGCTGCTGTCACTTCAATTCAAATTGACGGTGTTCTTCACGAATTCTCAACTGTAGAAGGCGTAGTAGAAGACGTAGCTTCAATTATTTTGAACGTGAAAAAACTAGCTCTTAAAATCTACTCTGACGAAGAAAAAGTTATTGAGATTGATGTAAAAGGCGATGGTACAGTTACGGCTGCTGACATTACACATGACAGTGATGTAGAAATTTTAAACCCGGATCTATATATTGCAACAATCGCTAAAAACGGTCATTTACGTATGCGTATGTACGCTCAACGCGGCCGTGGTTACACTCCTGCTGATCAAAACAAACGTGAGGATCTTCCTATCGGCGTGATCCCGATCGACTCTATTTACACTCCAGTATCACGCGTCAACTTCCAAGTGGAAAATACTCGTGTAGGTCAGTCTTCTGACTACGATAAACTTTCCCTTGATGTGTGGACAGATGGTAGCATCGGTCCGAAAGAGGCGATTTCGCTCGGAGCAAAAATTTTAACCGAGCATCTAAACATCTTCGTTGGCATGACAGATGAGGCACAAACTGCTGAAATCATGGTCGAAAAAGAAGAAGATCAAAAAGAAAAAGTTTTAGAGATGACTATCTAAGAACATGATCTTTAGATCG
>NZ_JBIWDH010000023.1:0-74100 GCF_044761885.1 Lysinibacillus sp. NPDC097231
AGTTCTGCTCCATCTAGTTGTTATGTTCATTATAAATAAAAGTACCCTGTAAGAGAGACTTTTTTTAAGTGTCTATCTTATAGGGTACATTTTAAAAATCATTCGAGGCTTTTTTTGCTCATTAGCCCTTCTTGTACTAGCTGTCCTCTATGCAGGATTAATCTTAGGTGCATTATTGTCAATACTAGCTGGTATTTTGCGGACATTTGGTCTTGAACAAATAAAGATGAGTATATGGAGTGGTATTGACCTTCCAGTTATTTTCAGTATACCCCTAGCCCTTCTCGTAGCTCTATTGCTATTCTTTTGTTCAATGTATGTCAAACGCTCTATCCAATTCTGTCTATCGAAGTTAAAGTTTCAAATATAAAGCACGCCTTTTAAAAAGTGTGCTTCTAAAAGGACTCCTTTATAGGGTCCTTTTATTTGTTGATAAAACTTTTTTTCATAAAATCATTATAATTTTGTCATTAATTAAAGCCTATTTTAATATATTAGTTAATATGGATGTTAGTTCTCACTACATCTTATTTTAGAAAATGTAATTCTCTCCCTAAATAAAAAATAGAACCTTCAATCCAAAATTAGATTGAAGGTTCTATATTATATGATGTAGAAACAATCGCTTACAGCCTCTGTTTCTATATCAAAATTTATTTAAACGAAGCGCTTCGTCTGTTGATGCAGTAATTTCTTTAAACAGCTCTGGATTTTCTGCTAATGATTTGCCATAAGATGGGATCATTTCTTTAATTTTCGCTTCCCATTCTTTAACATGTTGAGGGAAGCATTTATTGATTACCTCAAGCATAACGTGTACAGCAGTAGAAGCACCCGGAGAAGCTCCAAGTAATGCAGCGATTGAGCCATCGTCAGCACTTACAACTTCCGTACCGAATTGAAGTGTACCTTTACCACCAGCTTCAGTATCTTTGATAACTTGTACACGTTGACCAGCTACAATAATATCCCAATCATCGCTCTTAGCATTCGGGATGAATTCACGTAGCTCTTCCATTCGTTGTTCTTTAGATAACATAAGTTGTTGGATTAAATATTTTGTTAATCCCATTTCTTTAACCCCTGCCGCTAATAACGTTGTAATATTATGCGGTTTTATAGAAGCAAATAAATCCATATTTGAACCTGTTTTTAAAAACTTAGGTGAGAAACCTGCGAACGGTCCAAATAGTAATGATTTTTTGTTATCAATATAACGTGTATCAAGATGCGGAACAGACATTGGTGGAGCACCAACTTTAGCTTTTCCGTATACTTTCGCATGATGTTGTTCAGCAACTTCTTGGTTTTTACATACTAAGAATAACCCACTGATTGGGAATCCACCAATGTGTTTTCCTTCAGGAATACCTGTTTTTTGTAATAATTCTAGGCTTCCTCCACCAGCTCCAAGGAAGACAAATTTTGCTGTATGGTATTCCATTTTACAGCCATTCTTGTCGTGCACTCGTACTTCCCATGAACCATCGCTATTACGTTTCATGCTTTCAACACTATGATTGTAGTTGATGTCAACGTCTTTAGTTTTTAAGTGATCGAATAACATACGTGTTAATGCACCAAAGTTAACATCTGTACCAGTGTCAATTTTTGTCGCAGCGATCGCTTCATCTGCTGGACGATCCTGCATAATAAGTGGAATCCATTCCTTTAGTTTTTCTGGGTCATCAGAAAATTCCATACCTTGGAATAAAGGATTTTTTGTCATCGTTTCATGACGTTTTTTTAGAAACTCTACATTGTCTTTACCTTGTACTAAACTCATGTGAGGTAAAGGCATAATGAAGTCTTGTGGATTACTGATCAGTTGGTTGTTCACAAGATAAGACCAAAATTGTCTTGAAACCTGGAACTGTTCATTAACGTTAATCGCTTTGCTAATATCGATTGATCCGTCTTTTTTCTCTGAAGTGTAGTTAAGCTCACAAAGTGCCGCATGCCCAGTTCCCGCATTATTTAATTCGTGAGAACTTTCTTCACCAGCTTTATCGAGCTGCTCAAACACTGTAATTTTCCAATCTGGCGCTAATTCTTTGAGAATTGTCCCCAAAGTAGCACTCATGATTCCGGCACCAATTAAGATAACATCTGATTTAATTTGTCTGTTACTCATTTTTACCTTCCTTATATATTAAGATTTGCAGAAAGGATGTAAGCTCTCCCGCTTAGATGTCACAGTAAGCCATAGAGCAACCAAGGAGCACACCTATTCTGTATCAATTATTACCTTATTGCAGTTTATCACAATTAGTTCAAGAATAAAATATCAACTATTTATATGAGAGTTATCCGTTTTTTTCGAGACTTCTCGTTCATAATTCAAGCAAAAAACCCCTTATTTACTTATCCATAATGCCAGTTATTTTTTTGTGTTTATGGAATTATTAACCTAAAAATGGTTAGCGCTTTCATATAAATAAGTCTTTTTGATTATTATATCTATATAATAACACAAAAACATGGAACTAGTCTTGTTTTTGTACTAGCTCCACTCCACATTTAAATATACCGAATTTTCTTTAAATTATCCAGTGTTATTTTAAAATTATTGCTAATAATAGGAGCATAAATCTCTTGCTATATGTTTAGTCATTTTTAGAAGCCCCATATTAACTCCTTCAATCTCAGCTTATCTGTTTCATGGATGCTATTTAAAACACTCTTTTTATTTTTTCTAATTTCGGCTCATTTCATTCATCATATTTTTTGGTTTGACCAAATTTCGTGTCATTTTTTCATCCATTTATTATTTTAAAATAATCTAATACAATCATACTGGTCAGTTAAAGTTTTCTAATTTATTGGGGCTGTATTTGGTGTTTATTCTTTCTGGACAATTTGAAATAAAGGTCGAGAAAGCGAGGCGCAAACCTTACTTTCTCGACCTTTTTATTTTTATGAATTAATAGGTATTGTAACCTCTAGCTCAGGAATGTATTGAATCTTTGGTTTATTATTTTCATCCATTTGAAAAGTACCTTTTGGATATTCATTAAAGAGATGTATATATGGCTTAAGGGTTATTGTCTTTGGAATGGATTCAAAAGGTGTGTATCGATGATCCATAATCATATCGCTACCATTTGACTCATACGAACCACGGCCACCTATTAGTTCTAGTTTATGCCCTTGTTCATCAACAACATCTATTCCCATTGTTAGCTCTGCGACGGGTGAATTGTCTGTTAAAATGGTTCTTGTCGTTATATTAGTTGTAATAGGAGTAAGCTGGATCTTTTCAATAGTAAAATGAATATTATCATATTGTCGACTTACATTAGGTTGTAAAGTTACGTTGTCTTCGATTTTAGTTATCACAGGAATATCAATTATTAAAGGGTTCTGTATACCCGTTATTGTAGTACTCAATGTTAAATCAAACTGTTCTGGGAAAGGGCGACCTCCTTGATTGCTAAGATCCGAAAATTCAATAATTACAGAATCATTATCTTTACCTGGTTTAATATAATATCCGATATGACGAAGTGAATTTTCATTGGCAAAGGAATTAATAGGAGCATCATTAATGAACATATCGATACCACTAATACTATCCTGTAAAGTTTCTTTCTCATTTTCTATATGGGGGCGTTCAATAGCAATTGAAACACGCGTACCGTCATACACTACTTCCGATACATTTAATGTAAAGCCCTCAGAAGTAACACTTGTATGAAGTTTCGTTGAGAGTCCTTTTTCATCAGCCGTTTTCAGGCCAAGATCACCCGCAAATTTAAAAATAGATGATAGTATGGGAACTTCTTTTAGCGTCGCAGCCATCGTTGGTGAAATTAAGCTAGTGACAAATAAAAGGCTAAAAACCATTGCGGCTGAGGCTGTTATCATCATTACTCTTTGACGCATTTTCTTATGGGTTCTAGATCTTTCTGGCTGCTTTGTATAACGATTGCTTTCGAATTTGTTCATTGTACGATCAACAAGATCAATTTCTAAGGGTGTTTCTCGTATAAATCTTTCTAACTGATCTAACTCTTTATCCTCCAGTTTTGAACGAGTGCTCATAAATTTCTCCTCCTAACTTAGTTTCTTTCATTAATTTTTTACGTAATCGTTCATATTTTTTTCGCACAGTTGTTGGTTTTAGATCCATAATAGAGCCAATTTCATCAAAGCTATACTCCTCTATGGAGCGAAGGAGCAGAATTCTTTTTTCGTCCACCTTTAATTTTTCTAATAACTCATGAATGATATCGTCGTAGCTATATGTTTGTCTTTGAGACTGATCGTAAGCGTAGTCCTTTTTAAAACCTGTCCAAAATTTGTTGCCTTTGTTTTTCTTTTTGATTAAATCGATACAGTGATGATGGGCAATTTTATAAAGCCATGCTGAAAAAGAGACAGTATAAGAAAAGTTACTGATATTCTCCAACCCTTTTATAAAAATGTCCTGTGAAGCATCCTCTGCTTCTTCTTTGCTTCCTAGTAGATAGTAGCAGTAAATATAGATTTGTTTTTGAAAACGACGTATGATTTCGGTATAGGCTTGGGTATCACCTGTTTGAACTTGTTCCACAATAGATTTTATATCTAAATCGGCATTCTCTAGGAATTTCTCCGGTGCAGTCACTTGTATCCCTCCTTTCTAACTTATATAACTGAAATCAATAGGGATTTGTGACAACTACGAATAAAAAACATTGGGGGAAAAAAATAATATGTATATCTATAAAAAAATAACAGAAAACTCATTTTAAAATAAGTCTTCTGTTACTTCTATTTTTAATATACCAATATTACCCATCAATTACCGTTAAATTCTTCAACCTTCATAACCTTGTGCTTAAATTCATAACTGACAATCACATTTTCTATAGTCGCCGTATCATTGTATGAAAGGCTACTCTCAAACTCTAAAATATCATTGTCCTTCCATCTGATGTTATTTACATAACTATAATTCTCATGATCTATACGAATCCAAGTATCTAATGCTTTTTGTGCACCATATTTGACTCTTGCTGATTCTACTAACTCTGGACTATGCATTCTTTCTTCGACATTCATCACTTCAACGAATTCACTTTTGTTAGAGCATGTTACTATCGCAACTAATTTTTGATTGGGTGAGGGAATGATTTCTTTAATATACATAGATGGATTAGAGAAACTAAAATACGTTTCAAGTACATTATTTTTTATTCTCCAAATGACATTTTGACTTCCGTAATCAGAGTAGTTGTTAAATAACGTAAACATTATGCTACCATCCGCAAATTTATAAACATACTGACTTTGATAACTTTGTGACAAAATATCGACTGCAAAGGTAGCCGCATCAGCGATCTTTTTGTTATCACTTTTCATAAAGGGCTTGATTGCTGTTAGTGCTTTATTTTTCATTTTTGGGTCATTAAAGCTCTCTATCAGCCTATTAATGGCAATATAGACATATTCATCATTATCACTTTTTAAAGCACTAAGAAATTTATCCGCATCATATTTAGTAGCTGGCACTAGCTCCATATCTTCTGCTGTCAAATAGCGAATGTAGAGCTCTGCATTTTGATTTTTATAGTATGCTGCCGCCAATGAAGCAGTAGAGACTGAGCTAAAAATCATCAGACATAAAGCTACAGCCACCCACTTTTTAGAGATACGTTTTTTTCTTTTCTCTATTCCGCCTTGCCTAGCCGCTTCAATTAATTCCTCATCAATTAATCCTATCTCTTTATACAAATCTTCTTTTTTCATATGTTTACCCCCTCCTTTTCCAGATAAAATCTAAGTTTATTTCTTGTCCTAAATAATATGGACTTCACTTTACTACTACTCATATCAAATTGCCTAGAAAGCTCTGCGATTGAATCTGAATACCAATATCTTTTAATAAAGATATTTCTGGATTGTACATCAATAGTGTATAAAAATTTGTTAATATAATTTGCTATTTCACCAGCCTCGTACTCTGCTTCTACAGTATGAATGGAGGCAATACATTCCTCCAGCTCTGCTAGAATAACTTCGAACTCACTATTCCTCTTTTTCGCCGTATTATAACCATGTTTATCAAGTGCAATATTACGGGTAATCCTTCCGAGAAATACGGAGAATTTTCTAGGAATATTAGGCGGTATTGTATTCCATGCTGCCAGGTATGTATCATTTTCGCATTCTTCAATATCACTATAATTTGAAAGTATATTCCTCGCAATCACTCGGCAGTAAGCCCCGTATTTCTTCTTCGTTTCCAAAATAGCTTGCTGTGAACGCTGTAAGTATAAATAAACTATGCTTT
This sequence comes from Lysinibacillus sp. NPDC097231, assembly GCF_044761885.1. Taxonomy (NCBI): domain Bacteria; kingdom Bacillati; phylum Bacillota; class Bacilli; order Caryophanales; family Bacillaceae; genus Lysinibacillus; species Lysinibacillus sp. NPDC097231. Next base: position 6,278 of record NZ_JBIWDH010000023.1, read on the forward strand.
CATCTTCCATTTTAATTTTTCTCCTTTGATTTTGCTCTTACCTATATAGTAGGAGATCTACAAGATTGGTTGCACATATGGTCATTATTTTTCATCAATTTCGCCTTGGCGTAATTGCGTCTGGATTTTGAATTGTGCCTGCACAATTCATTCCTTTGAAAATCCGTGACATCCCCCGGAGGCTTTGGTCCAACACGATGTTGGTCATTCAGGCGTTTTCACAGGATGTGAAGTTTTTAGCCTGAGTTCCACTATTTCAGTAGGTGTTTGGACACCCACTGAAAAGGAATAAAAACCGCATTCATCTCACCTCAAGCAAAAGGTGGGAGTCTTCTGTATCTGCGCTGTCGCTATGCTTTCGCGCATAAAACATTTGCCGCTACGCTTTCGATACAAAAAAACATTTGCTGAATGAAGATAAAAAATAATCCTAGCACATACAAGGATGGGCTAGGATTGTAGGTATTATTCTTAATTGGACAACCACTTAAAAAGTAATCAAAATAGCATTCATCTCACCACCTGGAGTCTTCTGTATCTGTCACTGTACTTTCGCGCAAAAAACATTTGCTGAATGAAGATAAAACTTTTTAAATTGTTATAAAGGGATTAAAAGTCTAATATTCCAGTACAATAGCTATTTCTTATCTAAAAAATGTTCGCCAAATAGGTTTGAATGGATTCGGGTAATATTTGAAAGAATAATCCTTCATATTTAATATCAAGTAATCCAGCAATGAAAATAATAACAATCATTAAAAATATAAAAGGTTTCTTATTTTTAGAAATCCAGTTCAATAGATTCCACTCCTCTGAAAAAATAACATGTTAGTTAGTAAATTACGTATTGATCCAAGCATACTAAATATATACTAACCCTCTTCATGATAAAAGTAGAAGTCCAGTTGATTCTCTATCACCCTTATTGGAAATGCTACATAAAATAAAATGATACTTTTATGTTTAGTTGTAGAGCAGAGAAGGGAGTAATTATGGTAAATTTTAAATTTTTCCGTGGAATGGTTACACAGATTGAGGATTTTACAATTGGGCAAAATGGGGAAAGGGAAGGTTGTTATAAGCTTATGACAGTAGGAGATAGTGCTGGCGGTATCGTCAATTTTGTCGTCTCACCTTCTTCTTATTTTGTAAACCAAGAAATTGTTACTCTCGGTGATCAGATTACTGGATATTATGATGGAGATGCACCTGTACCTTTGATATACCCACCACAGTATCGGGCACTGATCGTGGTAAAGGAAAGCAACTACCAAAATGTTAAAGTAGACTTTTTTAATAGTCAGTTAGTGAGTAGTGATGGCCAATTACAATTAAATCTCTCCCCTTCCACTATTATCTTACTTAAAAATGGTCAGCCTTTTTCAAAATATCCTGCAAATCGAAATCTTATTGTCATCTATGGCCCTACTACAAGAAGTATTCCTGGGCAAACCACGCCATATAAAATAATCGTTTGGTGTTAATTTCTTTGAAAAAAATTTAAACGGCTAATTCCCTAAACAACAGGACTAAAGCCGTTTAAATCTGTATATCCTATTTCTCTTTTATGTTTTCTTTCATGTCATGTAATTGCTGCTTAATCTCCTCTAGGTACTCTTTATTTTGCTGAACTGTATCCAAATGCTCCCCATATTGCTCTGCATTGAAACGTGCATTTTCTGCATGTCCTATTTGATTGAAAGCATGCTCTATCGCTATTTCCTCCGGATGTGACTGTGCATGCTTTAATAAACGATCTGCCTTTTGAACAGAGTTACTAAACAAAGTACTAGGATGGTCCTGCTTCCAACTTGTATCTGAGTGCTTAGCCAATTTATGCATCTTCCCTTCATGACAAATAATAAATACGGTATAGCTGTAGTATTATGAAATATCCAGAAAATATGCATGAATGAAAAAGGAAATAACCAAATGAGATGAAATAGCTTATTATTTCCCAGGTTATAAAATTGATAAAAAATGTAGGAACATAGGCTCATACCTTAGTTCTCCATCTAAAAACTACCTTTACATTCATTGACATAAGCAAGCTTCAGTCATGTATGGTTATTCTAATAACATTTTTTATTCTTTATGGATAGGAACTATAATTGGTTTAATCGTATATGGTTCTTTTATAAGTTCCAGTGCTCCCGTACTGTCTTTGATTTTGTAAACACCTACTACAGGAGTAATCATTATCGATGTTGCTTGTTCATCAAAACTTTTTGCTATAATACGTGAGAAATTTTTACGTCCTTCGAAATCTGTACTATGACCTGCCCCTCTAAAGTGAACAATATTATACTCATTTCCTAAATTATCGGACATAATATAGTCGATTAATACGCCACGCCAATCTCCATCATCTTTTGCTACTAAAACCTCTTCTGAAAAATAAAGTGCTGTAGAAATAGGTGTTTTTGTTATTTTTGTAACTGCTACCTTTAAACCCTCAGCTTCCGTTTTCATACTGTCTTTTGTAATTAGTTGAGTTTCACTTTCAAGCTTAGCTAAATTGAAATTAAATGCCCAGTTTCCTGCTACTGAATTATTCCCATTATTTAAATCAACAATTCGATCTCCTCGAAAATTAATGTGAACTTCTTCTGGTTTCGAACCTTCAAGTAGTTCAAAAATATATAAAACAGCATACTCATTGTCATTTATTTTTTGAACTATATAATTGGTCGCATATCCACTATATTTATATCGATTTCCAAATTCATCAGCAGTTAGTTCACCATCTTCACCCTCTAAGATTGGCCTTTCCCCTAAATTCCTTTCACTTTTTATTGTGTAAGCAATCGTAATATTTTCTCCATCGTAAACGGCATCTGTTACCGTTACTTCTACATCATTGCTTGCTTGGCTCATTTCAATATTTTTAGAATGCTCGTTATAATTGTCGAATACATATCTCTCGTCATCAATGAATAGCTCAAATATATTTCCGATTATCGGAATGTTTGCTGCAAATGTAGGGAATGTATAGCCGATTGTAATACTAGAAGCAATAAAAAAGGTAGCTACAGCTACAAGATTTCTTGTAAGGTGCTTTTTCTTCTTTGTTTTCATTACATTTTTTTTAATTCGCTCTTTCTCAAGAGTGCTCACTTCCATCGGTTCTATATTAATATTTATATTTACACGATTAAATTGTTCATATAACTTTTTCATATCACACTTCCTCCTAAGCGAATCTGTTGCAACCTTTTTTTTCCACGATATAATCGGTTATCAATAGCGGCTTTTGTTAAACCATAATGCTCAGCAATTTCTTCGTTTTTCATATTTAAGAAGTATTTCATCGTAAAAATATCACGGTCTAATTGCTCTAATTGGCTCATCATTTTTAGTAACTCTTCTGTAGATGTCTTTATCAAATATTCTTCTTCAGCGGATTTGACAGCATCATTTTTTTCATCTATCTCATAAAAAAATGGTGTTTTAGATAATTTTCTTTGTTTAGTAATTGCTTTAAACTTTGCTATCGTGCAAATCCATTTTCTAAAATCCTCTTTATCTCCTTTAAATTGCTTAGCATTTTCATAAACACCCAAAAATGTATCACTTACACATTCTTCTATTATTTGAGGATCATTATAAGATTTTAGAGCATTGTATATTACTGCTTTTACGATACCGACATATTCGTCTATTACATATTGAAGTGCTTCTTCTCGCTTTTTCTTAAGATGCTTTATAAAGTTTTCACTTGTTATCCTCATACAAACACCCTTTCTTAAACCGTTAATGCCCTACACTTAAAATATCGCAAAAAATCAAATTTCTTCTCACAATAACTCAAAAATATTGCGATTTTTTAAAATAATGGAAAAATTATATATCAAAATACTGAACGAGTGTATAAGATTTTTACATTCTAATAGGAATTTAACTACTTATGATATACTCACCTTTACTATTCGAAGTGTGATTTTACGCTTTCAATAAATAAAAGAACTAAGGCCCATACCCTAGTTCTTCCTCATTGTTCCCCTTTATTTCTTTTACCTAGTCTCTAAACCCTAAATGTTTTTAAGGGCTTACACTAAACACCAAACTCTATGAGAATCCAGTACAGTTTAAATAAACAAAGATTAGAAAATAGCACGACTTAGTTTACTGTACAACCAAGCTCTATTAAAAAGCATATCTTATAGTATCCTAACAAAAGGAGGTGATAATATGGTGCAAGTCCTTGATTACCAAGCAACTGAACCTCTAAGCAGTTTTAACCCAGACAATGCTTTTACAATTCCACAAGCTCCATTTAGAGTTATTTTAGCATCGATTCAAATAAACATCCCCGCTATTGCTACAAGAAATAATCGCGTTGAGCTAATTTCAACTGTGGGTGTGGCAGGAATTACGAATATTTCTCAAGTTGTATTCAGAATCTTCCGTAATGGGAAAGAAATCTTTAATACTCAAGATGGGGTAGAATCAGCTGATTCAGAACAAAACTACACCTTTACATTCCAAGCCATTGATTCCAATTTAATAGCTGGCCCTAACTTCTATCAGCTTACCGTTGAGAATATTACACCCAACACACAAGCAGACATTGTTGGACCCATTTCATTTAGTGGCCTAGCTATAAAAAGTTAACGAACTAACCCTTTCTTCGCATCTTGATCATGTTTATGCCCAGTCAAATCTGTGGCAAACATGATTGAATTTTTTAGTATTAATCTTGTAAAATGCATGTCTAGTGACACATTAAATAAGAATTAAAAAAGGCTGTATAGAAGTAAAAACTTCCTATGCAGCCTCTTTTATTCACTTATATTTAGAAAAGTATGAATTTCTATAAGTTAAGAAGGTAAATATTTACTACTGTGCTACTTTATCAACCTCGTATTGATAATTCATTCCCTTATTATTCGTTTTCGTATATTCAGCGATATTTTCTAATTTTTCAGCTACTACATTTTCTTTGCTCACACCTAGGTAGCTTGCTGTACTTGATAAATCTGCGAAGTGGAAAAGATTCCAACCCATGATTCCTTTGGCTGTTTCACCATTTTTAAATTTTACAGTTACTGCATTTTCAACTGCAATCCAGTTATTTAAGCGTGGTGCTGCTGCACTATAATCACGAACATATTTATTAGTAAATGCTATACCATTTGCATGTTCTTGATGGTACATGCATCCGATTCTACAAAAATAATGTGTAGTTCCTTCTTGGTCAATCGCTTTGGCAGAATACACTTTATTTGGGTCAGTGTTATAAAGATCCATACGACATACTTCACAATGTACACCCGTTTGTGTTACTTCTGTAAATTCAGAAATTCCATCGATAGTAATTGTTTTAACTGCTTTATTCCCAAATTTGTCTTCAGCATACACCGTATAAACACCATTTTTTAGCGCAATAATTTTATCCTTTTGATTTGCATTTTGTAATGGTGCTATTCTTGAACCTTTATCTACGAAGTATTCTACCTCTTTATTTCCATATGCCCATTTTTGATCATGAATCCCAGTATCGTCAGTAGTTGAAACTTGTATTTTTTTACTTACTGCTGTTACATCACTTTCAGGTATTGAAAGTGTTATTGCTGGTGCCGTTCTATCGATATTTGTTATTATGATTGATTTTGTTCTTTTATTACCATCATTGTCTAAAGCATAAACTGTATATGTTCCATTTTCACTTACTGTAAATGAGTTATCTGTCAATGTTTTGCCTGTGCCAGCAATCGAAAATTTATTTGCAGGCTTTGTACCAATTAACCATTTTTTCAAGGTCACTTTCTTATTATCTGTAACATCGACATTCACTGTGACATCTGTATTCGTTTGATTTGTCGTGCTCGCATTTAATACAATACTTGGTGCCTCTTTATTATATTTTTCCAGAGCACTAGTTTTAATTGTATTTAAATCAACCTTTTTTAATGTTACGTTGTTTTTCGTTTTATAAGCTTTTATATATTTATCTGCATCTGCTTCTTCTGAGAAATAAATATATTTTGAAGCATTAGTTTTAACAATAGTTACTGAATCTAACGCAACCCATTTTTTTGTACTATAATCCTGAACTTTTTTTGTGAGTGTGACCCCTTCATTTAATTCATCATATAACAAAGAAAATACATTCTTATAATAAACTACTCCTCCATTTTTAATAGCTTGGACATCTGTAGTTGCTGCAAATGCAGTTGAATTTTGATTACCATTTAAAAATGCTACTAAAATTATACATATAAGCAAACCAAATCTTAAATATTTTCCCATTTTATATATTTTCCTTTCTAATTTTATTGTGTTTTTACACATACTTATTGATATTTCTGAACACTCTCTTTTTGAACAGTTTTAAACGGGACAATCTTTGTACCTGAATGTTTGGCTATATAATTCTTCGCATCAGCTGCCTTATCAAAATATATATAACCATCGTCCATTGGTGAAGCTAGCGATGTTTTAACATAAGTCGCCTTTTCAGCTTGAACCCACTTCAATGTTTTGTAATCACGAACATACTTTTTATTTGTTGTTTTATTTTTTACTTCATCGTATAAAAGACAACCAATGTCATCGTAATAAACCACCTTACCTTTCTTATTAATTGCCTGTGCTGAAAAAACACCCATTTTATCTTTTTTTTGGTACACAACCATATTACAAAATGCGCAATTTGTATTTTTAGGTACATCTTTTTCTAAACTAGACTCAGCTGCCTCAGCATTCATTTTGTGATAATTGTCTATAAAACCTACGGTGAAGATACTTAACAATATAGCTACTAATACGAATAGTTTTTTCAATGTTTACATTCTCCTTTCAATTTCTAATAATACAGCGCAGATGTGAAATAAGATGAAAATAACTGTGAAATAATAGAAAAATTTAACTTAAATATGGATCATACCCATAATCTAGATTTAACCTTGTGAATACTCAAAAGTTTTACAATTCACTATAGTATAAAAGCGAAAAATCACGTTAGGAATTTTCGCTTTGTGTTATCAGTTTATTAAATTAAATTAAATTTATTTTACAATTACCCTTTTTAAATTTTAAAGGGAACCGAATATCTTAAATAGAGGTCATACGAAAATATGAACTTCCTTACACAATAGTGAACGTTGGTCTCACCCATATGCAATAGAACAACTGTAAAAGAAAATACACAAGCTTTCTTGAGCATGTCTTCAAAAACTTAAATTACTTGTGATACGGTTCTCCTGATCGATTAAGTGAGATTTTAAAAAAAGCACATTACCTCAATAAATCACAATTCCTTTGTCTAGAACAGATTTATTTTGCACCTGATTTCCTAAAATATATAACTTTTTCAAATTAGGCAGATTCACTAAAGGCTCCACATTTGAAACGGCGTTATTTTCCAAATGAAGTACCTCAATTTGTTGCCAATTTTCCATAAAACTTAATGATTGTAGTGAACTATCTTGTATAGTGAATGAACGCAGGGCTGCAAGGCCAGCAAAGTAAGGCATAACCTTATCAATTTCATGCACCCAGTCACCATTATCTATTCGAAAAGATACATCATTCAAAGTTAAATGTTCCAGTATATTATTGTTAAACGAATTTTGACTATTAATTTGAAATCTACACTCATTACAATTTAACGTTTTTACATGCTGTAAATTGAATAATTCACTTGTCTCTTCATAAAAAGCTGTCTCATTTAAATTTATTGTTTGCAGATTTGGTAGACGATTTAAAGAACGGATGCCTATAAAATCGCCAGACTCCATTGCTATAAGTTGTTCTAGTTGTGGGTATTTCAGTAAATCTGCTCCATTCAAATACGACTGTGCCCCACTTATAACAACAGTCAAATCTTTTAAAGCAGGTGCCTCTAGCTTGGGTAGGAAAGTACTTGTTAATTCCGCTTTCTTTAAATGGGGTGCTACAACCGATGCTATTTGGCCACTATAACCAGTTATCGATAAATCGGTCAGTGAAGTCAGGCTGTTCACAATATCGAGCAATTCTAATTTATAAAGAGAAGCTAAACGCAGCTTTGTCAATGAAGACTTATTTCTAAGGCGTTCTAAATTTGTAATATCCATATTTTCAAGATCAAGCGATTGCAAGTTGGGCATGTTTTGTATAAAATCAAGCGTTTTTAAATTTCTTATTGATGTAAGCTTCAATTCTTGTAATTGATTCAGTGAATAGAACGAGCTAAAATCTGTTGCTTCACTAATATCTATTGCTAACGACTCTAAATCAGTTAATGAAGATAACCACTTCAAATCATTGGCAGATCTTAAAGACAATGATTTTAATGGCAGTTGATTCAAAAGAGGGAAGTCTGTAACCGTCTCGGTGTAATACGAAATTTCAAGTGATTGAAGATTAGGAAACTCTAATAATAAAGCAAGTTCATCATTACTTCGAATTTGGATAGAGAGCTCTACAACATTAGACTTATCGCTAAAATATTCAGCAATTTTACTAAATGATTCATTAAAGCTACCTGTATAGCTTTTTAAATCTTCCAGATGTCGGAAGCTTACCTTTTCATTTTGTGATATTTCATAATCGCCCATCAAATTCAATACCGTCAGACCAGTGAAGGCTTCAAAATCTTTTTGTTCGATTTTTTGCGTATTTAATAACTTATCCATAATAATATAGTTAGAAATTTCGGCTTGCTTATTTGTAAATGGATCGTCAAGACTGTAATCAAAATGCCACTGATTTTCAGAATAGTAGGCAGTCAAATAACGGATACTTGCGATTTCTTCTTTAGTCGGCATAGCCTCACCTTTATCAAAAATATCTTTTAAAAAGAATAAAAGAACTTCACTTTCAGGCATTTTTCGAACATACTTTTCCTCATGATTGCCGTATTCTGTTTCATTGCCGCTCAAAAGAAAATAGCCAAGGATTGCACAAAGGATTACAATCGGTACCATTAAAAGCGCTTTTAAATTTGTTTTGGGATGTGTAGCTTTATTCGCAGAAGTTGTACCATAATAATTATTAATCGTCTGATCAACATAATAGACTTTATTCTCCTTCAACATTATTTCAGTTTCACAAAAAGGACATTTGAATGATTGTTCCTCTTTATATTCAATTTTTCCATTACAATTCGGACAATTTAATTTAATGAATTCCACTGGCAGTCCCTCCCCCAGCTCTATTTTCAATTAAGCTTAGTTGTCCGAAAAATAAATGTCAATATTTACACAAAGTAACAATTATATCTCAACTTTAGACCTACAACAAAAAAGTCGCCAAGACGTTATAAATGGCGACTTTTATTTGTTTATTCACTTTTTTATACAATAAGTTCAAACCTTCTGTTTTACTATCACTTGATACGGTTCTACATGATGTTACTAAGTATGGTTTTTATACGGCACTCAAATATAAATCTAACGAAGCCTCAACTTCCTTCGCAACAAGCTCAACAAAGTCCCCATAATCCTCTGTTGTATGTCCTTTGTCTAATGCATTGTAATACGCCAAGCGATTTTCTACTCGAATAATAATTGGTGGATAGCCCGATTTCATTAACTCTAAATTTAATAACAATCTTGATGTACGACCATTTCCATCAATGAATGGGTGAATTCCAACAAAAATTGCATGTAACATCGCACCACGAACAATTGGATGTAATGCTTGTGCTTCCCCATCGTACCAACTCATTAAAGTATCCATTTGCTCCTGAATTTTGAAAGGCGGAGGCGGTGTATGAACAGCACCTGAAATAAACACTTGCTGATCGCGATACACACCTGCATAACCCTCATCGATTCCTTTTAATACTAAGCGGTGTAGATTTTTTATTTGCCACTCTGAAAAAGACTCTTCTTTTCGAACAATATCTTCAACATAAGAAATTGCATCTCGGTGGTTAATAACTTCTAAATGCTCTCGCATCGTTTTGCCACCGACTGTAATGCCTTCAAGAACTACTTTTATTTCGTTAATCGTTAAAGTATTACCTTCGATTGCGTTTGAGTTGTATGTCCATTCTAAAAATAATTTCTCTCGTAGGCTTTGAACTGTATATTTAGGCAGTGGTCGTTTGGCATCCAACTGCTGCTTTTTTAAATCAATTTGTTCGAACATTGTCTCAGCTCCTCTCAAAGCCTCTAATTTTTACGGTTTTAATATATTTATTATATACTATGTATAAATAGAAGATAAAACGACATCAAATTAAAAGTAGGTAAACCTATTGAGATTAGCAAGTTATATTTGGAACTAAAATTGAAATACCAACTGTAAATGAATTAGAAGAACATGATCAAACCTTCATTGTAGGTGGCTACTTAACAACGAAATATAATTATGAAGTATCTAGCCATTGGGAGATTTAAATATCAATACAATTGAAATTCCAGAAAAAACATTATTTCGCTTCCTATCTTAAAACCGCCTAAAACGCAGTTCAAAAGCATTTAAGGTGGTTTTTTAAGTGCGTTTTTATATATTGTTATATAATTGGTTCATCACCAAAAGATGTGGTTGACATTTTTAATTGTTAATAGTAATTGACTGGAGCGGCGCCAGTGTGACCATATGCGTCAAGTTAAGCAAGGTTGTTTGTCTACTATCCCATCTATCGGTCATTTTTTGTGCCGCTATTGCTTGAAATGGGTTTCATTTTTTGATAAACAGGGAAAATAAAAAGTATCCTGAATGAACGAGCATCACAAAATACACATTTTTCCTTCCGAAAAATGCGTATTTGTTGGAATCTCATCTCTCCAACCTCTTAATTGTTTTTTTGGGTGGTGCGCTTTCGTCCAATCGTAAACAGGATGCATTCTATTTCTTGTAGGGTACTTTGCCAGCTTGGTTGATCACGAGCGCGCCAAAGTACCCCTATTTTTGGCTGGATAGCTCGCATGGTTAGTCGTTCACTCAGAAGAATTTTCTTTTCCTGCCAAAAATAAATACGGAATTGATAGGCAAATAAAGTGCTAATTAAGAGAATAATCAGTTCTGCATAGATATGGCATTCCCATCTTGCCTGTTTCATTTTTCGGAAGTCGGCTGCCTTGAAATCACTTTTCCATGTTTTGAATAATAACTCAATTTGCCAACGATACCGATAGAATTGTACTACTTCTTCGGCCGTGATTGCTTGTGGTAGATTCGTAATTAAGGTAGAAATGCCCGACAATGCTTTGGATTTTTGCTTAATTTGACCAGGCTTAGTTTGGGCACGGCGTTTAATTCGATATTCTTGTCGTTGTTGTTCTTTTTTAGTGAAGCGATAGAGAATCAAACGCGTCGGTAATTTTTCCTCTTTCCCCAAATACACACGCGGATATTCACGCATTTCCCCTCGTTTCAGTGTTGACCACTCCTTTTCTAAATATAGCCGTTCATAAGCATACATCTTTCGAATACGTCCATCGGGGTGTCGAGGGGGATTGGGATGATCCACAAAATACGTAGTATCCACACGTGCATGAGAAATAAAAAACGCTTCTTTTTCATCGATTTTTTGAAACAGTTTATATTGAAAATAACCAAGATCTTGTAACAGTAAATCGCCTTTCTCGACCGTCTCTAAACGCTTCATACCAGAGGGGCAATCGCCTGCCTTACCGGCTTGTAGTTCGATATATGGGAAACTTCCTGTGAGGTAATCAAACTCCATTTGAAATTTAATGCCTGCTCCAACTGTACTAGGATAAGTAGCCAAACAAGTAGCTGGCAATTTAATCGATGTGCCATCAAGAATACGTATCCGCGTAAAAGGATAGTGGGTCTTCATTGGCATCTTGGCCAATGATAGTGTCGATTGTTGAGCAAACAAGCGTTGAAAAATGGTCTGAAGAAAACATACGGTCTTTTCATTGAATCGTTGGTTCAGCCCTTCTTTCGTCATGTAGACCTGTTGCTTGCTTAAATGCGCACAAAGGGTCGTGAGAGAAGGGTGCGATAAGCCTTTTGATTGTTCAAAGAGGAGCTTCATGAAGGCAGAAAGGGTTAATTTTCGTGTTCTTTGTATAAAGTTAGTCGTTGTAGCAATCTGGTGAAGTTCTTTTGGGCGGCAATACCGAGAACAGCTGCTTTAAAGAATAGGGTGCATGTGTCGGTTTCATCATACATTCCTCCTCATGTTAGTGGTTGTACTTTTCTTTACCACCAAATGAGGTTATGTAATCCTGTTATCCTTAACTTGACGCATATGGCCAGTGTGACTCCTAGGGGATTAAGCGTCACAGATGAGACCCTGCAGCGAAGCGAAGCGGCTCATCGGACGCCCCCTGGAAAGCACACTGGCAGAGCGGAAGTCAACCACAAGTTATGGTGAAGAGCCATATAATTTATCAATTGTTTAATCTTGGTTTTAAGTGATATAATATATCTACTTAATTTCAGGAGAAAAGATATGCTAATTCAAAATAATAAAGGTCTATTTACTCACAATCGATATAATCAAACGAATACAGAACTAAATAAAACCCTTAATAAATTATCCTCTGGTTATCAGATTAATAAAGCTGCCGATAATGCCGCTGGACTTGGGATAAGCGAAAAGATGAGAGGTCAAATTCGAGGTCTCGAACAAGCTGAGCAAAATGGATTAGCTGGTATATCACTTATTCAAACTGCTGAATCAGGACTTGCACAAATTCAAGATCCAAATTTACTACGTATGCGTGAACTAGCGATCCAAGCATGTAATGATACATTAACAGATCAAGATCGAGCACTTATTCAACAGGAAATAGATGCAATAAAAAAGGGAATTAACGACATAGCAAATAATACTGAATTCAATACCATTCACCCTTTACGTCAAGATAAGTTAGCAGGCTACTTCGAAATTGAAGGAGCCGATAATTATATAATGAATAAATATCTTGCTCTAAATGTTGCCCCAGATGGTAGCTTTGATTTGCGTACAAATCAAGGGTATCCAGGTAGTGAAAATGATGATAATAAAGTTTTAATTTATGGAGCTGGTCAAGGAACAACCCTGCCCTCTCTATTATTAAATGGAAGTTCTAGCTCTTTAAAAGCAAATATTTTATATCCTACTACTTTATCGAATGGCACATTTAAAACCGTTTATTCCATTAATAATATACAAATCACACAATATGTAAAATTAAAAGAAGATCAATTTGAATTTAAATATAGTATTGAAAACACAAGTAACGATTCGCAAAACGTCGGATTCTATTTTCATATGGATACAATGCTAGATAATGATGATAGAGCACCATTTATCGTCAATAATCAACAGTTGGTTAGTGAAAAATGTTATGAGGCAGGAAATGTCCCAGATTCATTTGAAGTATTTAACAATACTGGAAATGCTGAGTTAAAAGCTAAAGGAACAATTACAGGGGAAAATATCATACTATCTCCAGATGAATTTCGCGTTGGACAATATTCAAATATACAATCACCAACTTGGACAGAAAACAATCTTGATGTCGGAGATAGCGGTTATGCATTAAAATGGAATGAACGTGCTCTTGCACCAGGTGAATCTTTTGAAGTTAATACATTTTACGGATTAGGTATACCACCATCTGTAACCGAAAGTACTTGGACACCATCAACAGTTGATCCAGATCATTTGATACTACAAGTCGGACCAAATGCAGGACATCATTTTAAAGTTGTATTAACAGATGCACGAACAACTTCCCTTGGCATTAATGAACTTAATGTATTAACACGTGAAAATGCTGAAAGATCACTTGCCTACATTGATAATGCCAGTTTATATGTATCAAAAGAGCGTTCTAAATATGGTGCTTATCAAAATGCATTAGAACATATTTTAAATAATGTTAGTAACGCCAAAGAAAATCTAACTTCTGCAGAGTCTAAATTACGTGATACGGATATGGCAAAAGAGATTTCTAAATTACAAAAAGACCAAGTTTTGCTACAGTCCTCTCAATCTATGATGGCTCAAATTAATCAAATGAGCCAAGGGGTTCTAGAACTTCTTAAATAAACGGAATAGGAGCGAGTTAATTTTCGCTCCTGTTCCGTTTATTACTATATTAATACGGCGATATAGAACTCTCTATTGATTAACTCTGTAAGTGTTTGTTATTTAGAAGCAACTTTTATGATTGTTGATTCAATTTTATTTCCAGCCTTGTCTTTAACCACAACAGTTAGGCTTGTATCTGCTTTTTGGGCTTTCATCTTCACCGTGAATTTCCCTTTTGAATTTGCTTTTGCTTCCCCTAATAATGTTTTTCCGTTATAAACTTGTACAGTAGCATCTTTTTCAGTTGTACCTGTAACTGCTTTAGATTTTGCTGTTACTTTATCTACTTTAGGAGCATCAAGTGCAGTGAAATCTGGCATATTTGTTAAAGAAGGCAGACCCGAGATATAACCAATACCACCTGTTTTATTAATTCCAATTTGTTCGTCAACAGCTTTAAGTAATTCATCTTTATTAACAGCTGTAATTGACTTAGTATCTACTTCATCACCAGGATGCTGGAAATTGCTGAAAATGTATGAGAATCCATTGCGGTCATCGGCAGCAAATAATCCAGTTGCTTCCGCTCCTGCTGGAACAGATAAGACACGATCTAATTCTTTCGTATCAACATTATATGCCCAAACGTAGTTATTTGTGTGAGCTCCACTATCTTCACCAATAAAGAGTGTTCTCATTGATTCAGAGAAACTTAAGTTATCTGGATTGGCTACTTTATCTACATTTGCAGTGTTTCCAAATGAATCAGCTTCTATTAAATCTTCACCAACAACTAATCCAGACATTGATAGTGCTACATAAGAGCTATTAATAGCCTTTCCTTCGTTATCCTTTTGACCACCTTGCAAATCTAATTGATAAGTTACACCAGCTTTAATTTTTGGTAATTGAATATGGTCTGCTGGGTCTTTTCCTGTTGAATCCTTTTCCATAGCCTTACTTTGATCGGAAATTGCGATATATACTTTTTTATCCTTTTCGTTTAGTGCTACACCTTCCATTTTGTTAAATTCTGTAGTCGCACCAAGAATGGCTGCGTAACGGCGAGTTTCTAAGAAGGCTGCTGCTTTTTCTTTGCCAGGTTTAAGTTTTAAATACTCAACTTTACCTTCATTTGAATATGTTTTAATAGCTGTAAAACCATCTCTAGGTGCATCTGAAATTTCAAAAAGATCATTGAATGTAATGCCGCTATCAATAATAGCTTTCACTTCTTTATCAGTTGCATGTCCTAAATTAATCCATTGTAAATCTCCTGAACCACCGTTTTCAGTACCAATTTGTTTAAATTTGGCTGCATATAATGTACCTGATGATAAATCTTTTGCTTTGTCGGCCACATACATAAACATTCCTGTATTACCACCATCATCCCCGTAAAAAACAGTTTTGTTATCAGGCATGACTTTCGCTAACTCATGAGAGAAGCGTCCTGTACTATAATGCTTTACAACTGATGTTTTCCCGTTCTTTTCTACTGTAATTTCAGGAGTGTACCCATAGAAATAAGGATTAGCCTTTGCTTTATCTCCAAAATAGAGTTGAGAGAATGTTTCAACTTGACTTCTTACTTTCGAAGTTGGATCTAAGAAAAGTCGTGCATCTGGTTCGTACTCTTCAGAACCTAAATGTGTATTCCAAGGAGATAATGATCCGTTACATGGAATCCAAAGTCCATTTACTGCTGAAAAATCAATTTTTTCTACTTTTACAGGTTTCAATTCACCTGTTTTTTTGTCCTGTTCCAACTCAGTTAAAGACATAGATGCAGGAACTAAACCGTATGCTGATTTACCAGCAGCATCAATAGTTTGATATTCATAATGTGTAACCATATAAAGTTTCCCATTAATAGGGAGCATTAAGCTGTTTGAATCCGGAGCATCGGAAACAAAGTATTTTCCGTCTGTACTGCTTGGATCCTTAATTGGATTTCCTTTTACATCAATTGGTGTACCTGCAGGGATTTTTTTCCCTTTAACAGTCGCTACCTTATCTTCCGATTTAAATAGGTAGTTGTAGGACAACGGAAATGTTTTTACCTTTCCATTGCTATATTTCACATCAATTGTTGCGGTTGTATACGTTTTTACCATTTCTTCAATAGTTGATGGTGCTTTCATTCCATTAAATTTAACAGCTTCTATTGTTACATTTTTCTGAGCGTTCACTGCTGTCGGTGATAGTGCTGGAACTGTAATAGCTAGAGCAAGTGCTAAAGTAGCACCTTTTTTCACAAGTTTGTTATTAATCATCTAATAAGCCCCCTAGTAGAATCCTTTTGTACAGTTCTATTAAACTATGTGAATGTTAATTTACTGTTGATTTTATTTTTATTATTTATAAACATTTGATGTTACTATGGGCTCTTTTTTGTAACATCCCATGAAGAATGGCAAGATAATGAAAATTAAAAGCTAGATTGTAGCTGATTAAAGTTCAAATTTATAATATTGTTTACTAAAAACAGCACCATCCACGCATAATGGAATGGTGCTGTCTCTGTTTTTCAAAAAAAACTCACTTACTTATGATACGGTTCACCTCACCAGTTTAACTGGCGGTTTTTATATATTCAATCTTTGGTCCCCAAAATCAAGCCTAGTTACTAAACCTTTAACTCTTCTTGTAACGGTCCTTTTCGTTTAAATATATACAATTTATGAATAGGATCGCGACTAAAAGATTGCTAAAGAGTATTATTTAGTGAATACGCCATTTGCTATATTTAAATTTGATTTATTCCGTTATAAATTTAATATATGCTCTATCATCAAAACTTAATTGACCTTCTTCTACACCTTTTGTTGATTTGTATTGCTTGTAACATAAGGGATCTTCTACTAAAATTCCCTTTAAATACTGTTCACTTTCTATTAACGTACTAAATAGCCTCGGGTAACCATCACTTGCTAAAATAACTTCTGCGCCATTCACAACGGCATATACATTTAAATAATTTCTATTAATTGGTTGTCCATTTAGTACACCGTATGAAAACTCACTATTTTTATTTTCTAAATATAATTGTCTCTGTATAAATACATTAATTGCTTCTCTACTTAATGTATTTATATAATTTTTCTCTACTTTTAAATTACTTTCTATATACGAATCAATAAAGAGGGCACGTATATTAGCAATATATTCATCTACTTTTTTCGTATGAGGATAATATTGTGCATTGATCATACACTGGCAATCACCATACGACCAAATTTCTTTATAATGCCCACTATAAATAATTAAAGATGCTCGTAAATACTCGTTAATTGAATCAGTAATGTTTCTTTTAACGAACTCATTCTTAAATAATTCGTTAATACTGTTAAATAAAGCTACATTCGAAATATCACTCGGTATATTTTTTAGCAAATTCATAATTAAATCTTTCGCATATACACCGCTTTTATGACCATTCCAGCGTAATTCCCCTTTAGACGTAACACCATCAATAACAGCGATAAAATCATTACTAATAAAAATACCATCTTCACACAAAGACTGGTCTACATGCTTTCCTACTAAACTTTTCTCCACAATATTCATTTCTTTTCACATTCCTCAAGGTAATTCATTAAAATAACAATGGCTGCTGAAGCACTTGGCATCGTTAAATATGATCTACCTTCAAAAATAATCATTTCTGGCGTTATATAGACTTCATTTAATCGGTTACGATCAATGAAAACTAGTTCATTACCATCCATTGCTAATTTAGTTTGCATATAAGCCTTGTCTGTTTTTTTCGTAGCATTTATAAACGTTTCATTTACTTCGTTTGAAGATTTAGTCGTCTTTACATAAAACAATAGCTGCGGCTTTCCACCTTCTACTAAATCTCTGTATATTGCAATAATGTTTTTTGATGAAAAATCAAAATCTTTACGTTCCAGCTTTAGTTCATCATGTATTTCTTTAATCATACTTTCAACTAAGCCATTCTCTGTAAACTCTTTGTCTTCATTAAGCGCGTACATTGTTTTTAATGATGCTCCAACACTATTCCCCAGTGTTCCTTTACCAATTGAAACATTATTACTGCGATTTACGAATACAATTTTACCGTCTGATGTTTCTACAAAGCCATTAAAACCTAAATGGTTCGAAAGCTTAGATTCTTTCAGTCGATTTACGTATGGTCCAAAATCATAAATTTCACGATTACTACTTTTTAATCCCCATTTATAATCCATTGCACGGTTCGTAACTAAAGAATCAAAATAAGTAGTTCTTGTGGTAACCAGCTTTAAACTATTTGTTGCTTTGTCATATTCATAATCATTTAAACGAATATTTAACTGGTTATATACATCTGAAAACTCATGTGCCTGCATAATGGTTTCATAATTTTCTTTTATGCGCTCAGGTAACTCGTATTGCTCTTGAGGCTTGTCTTCTATTACAAATTTAACATCATGTAAAATACGCTCTATAATTACAGGAAATTTTGCGGTGCCATCTTTATATTTTTTTAACGTTTTTCTATATAAAAAACGGTTAATTTCAACTGTATTATCATATTTTATTAAGTTTTTCTCGCAAGGGTACTGTTTAATTAAGTAATTATAGTCATCTGAAAGCTTATTAAAATCCTCAATTTTTTTACGAATAAATCTAGAAACCGATGTTTTTACCATATTAACGATAAATGCAACGATAACGGCTAAAAATACCGTTACATCGACTTTACTAAAAAAGTTTTGACCATTTAAATCTAATGAGAAATAGATAGCTACTAAAATTGCTCCCATGAACAACACTTCAATAACTGTTTCGGTGAAAATTTTATTAATGATTCTATAAAAAGATTTCCTTAACCTTACGAACATGTTAGTCATAACTCCTTTATAAATAGAGTTTAACTTGCATTATAATAAATAGTTTATATACGTATAATTTATTACTGCAAATTTTTATAGTTATAGCTTATCTAGCTACATAATAATTTACTCTATATATTATACTGCTTAAATCGTTTGCAAAATACAGTTTTTGTATATTGAATAACTATCCGCTTATAAAGTCTATAAATAGACTATAAAAAGAACATCAAGATTATTTAAATATAATGATCTTGATGTTCCTTTTATTAAACTCACTCACTTTCGAGAAAGTAGGCTTTTTGAACTGACCTTTACATCGGATAGGGTTCGTCTATTAAAGCACGTGATCAGATAACACATATCACTACTAGTGTGGCACCGCGATTTATTATAATCGCTCTAAATCCTGGTATTCTTTCATATAAGGACCATCCCCCGCAACATATGAATGATACAATGCCTTTACTGCAAAATTTTTCTCTAAACCCATTTCAGATTTTAGCTTTTTTAATTCATCATGCAACACTCGATGTTCATTGATAAGCTTTAGCATAATTGATTTATTATATTTCATTACATCCGTCCTTTTTGTTTATAACTTGAATAATTACAACTTTAAAATAGTTAAACACAGGGGAATTATGTGGAACTGCAAAATCCTCGGGGATCTGATGTGGTTCTAGTATTTCGTAATGTGTATCTATCTCTTTAAATATTTTATCAAAAAACGTTTTAAATATTCCTATGTCAAAGCTTGCGTTATTTGTTGAAGCTATAATTAAGAAATACGAATCAAATAGGTCACATTCGCTTCATGCGAATGTGCCTGTTTTTTAAAACAACCGCACTTACTTATGGTACGGTTCACCGCACTATCTCTAAATGCAGTTTTAATTCTTGATTTGAACTACCAATCAGTCCAAAAGCTTTGGATTTGGTCCATCAATCGGTCCAAAAACTTTGGATTCGGTCCATCAATCGGTCCAAAACTCTGGATTCGGTCCATCAATCGGTCCAAAAACTTTGGATTTGGTCCATCAATCGGTCCAAAAACTTGGATTCGGTCCATCAATCGGTCCAAAAACTTTGGATTCGGTCCATCAATCGGTCCAAAAACTTTGGATTCGGTCCACCAATTACTTTAAAATATATTTACTAGCTTTACCCTTCCCTATCAATTCTATTTGTCCTTGATTTCTTAATTTTTGTAAAACTCTTTTACTACTAGTTGATGAAAAACCACATAAAATTTCTACATCAGACCTTGTTATAAAATCATTTTTCTTTAGATAATCAACAATCATAGCTTCAGCCTGAATCTCATCAAAATCTTTATCTTTTATATATTCGATTTGATCATCAAATTCAGCATATACACGATGAGTAAACATATAGCTATTTCTTTTTTCTCTCTGGAGTATATTTTTCTTTTGACATAGATTATTCAACACTGTTGTTACTGATTGCTTATTAATTTGTGCAACTTCAGCAGCCTTTGACAGCGTAATGGTTTTATTTTCTTTTATATATTTTAAAATACAAATTTCCTGAACTGTAAATTCACCCAAATTTTCTTCTTCCTTAGTAATGAACTTTAGAAACTCAACGTCCTCTAAACTACTACGTAATATTAATTTTACAGCATTATTATATAAAGTATAATCTGGAGCAGACTTTCCTAAAGCTAGCATGTCCTTAAAAATAATATCTACACCTTGACCCGATCTCTGAACATACTTTAATTTCTGGAATATCTCAGCTATTAGTTTATTTCTTGGTGTAGATGGATGGCTAATAATATTATTACTATCTATACCTTCTGGGAAAGAGCCTGGGTTTTCCATAACAATTTCTGTCGGATAAAATTTAATAATAATTGAGGATGTATTTTCATAGTCTCTATGTGTCATAGCGTTCAATAGAGCTTCTTGAAAAACATTAATTGGATAATCTTGAACTTCTAATTTAAATAAACCCACTTGAATATTTTCAATACTATTTCTGTCCTCAAATACTTGCTGAATTCTATCTATTGCTCTAACCAATGGCACTTTTAAGTCTAATCTCTTGTAGTACTCTGTTTTCCCTTCTTTATAACTTAAGACTAATATTTCTGCTTGCGGTAAATACTTTATAATGGCAGCTTCTGTTCCTACAAATAAAACACCAGCTACAGTCAGTTTAATTTCATCTTCTATAATTTTTATTAATTCAAGATCCTTTAAAAAAGTCAAATCATCTAAATTATATAGTGTTGAGTCTTTGTCTCGTGATTGTAACTTGCGTTTTAAATTTTCGACTTCAACAAAATCTATATCTGCTTCACAAGAATGCTCGATAATTTTTGCTGAATAGTCTCCTTTAAAACCTTCTATTTTATTGGAACTATATTCTGATGGATAATACGGTTTCGTATTCTTCCCAAGTCTTCTATATGTAATACCATTTGAAGTAGAAATTATTTCTGAAGATTTTTCAACGCTAATACTTATTATTTCTTTGTCATCCAATTTATAAACTTCAATGTCTGTAAATAATTTCGGTATCATAAATAGCTTCTACAATCTTTTGAGTATCAAATTTTGTACATCCTGTAATCTCTCCATCATCTTCAACTCCAACTAATATGATACCTCCCTTTGTATTTGTAAGTCCTACAGCTTCCTTTACTAAAAGCTCAATCATCTCCTTGTAATTCGGTGTTTTTTTCCAACTTTTAAATTCAACAGTATTTGTTTCTCCTGCCTTAATAATTTGTCTAATATCCAATAACATCATCCCCTCATTGAAGAACTTTCTGTTATCTTTTATATTAGCAAATGCTGAAACATTTTCCCAAATCTATATACATAACAAAAAATAAAAACAGCCCACCTAATTTCTTAGTTGGACTGTCATCTCACAGCTATTTTCTGTTTTACTAACAATTAATTATCAATAAAACAGAAAACCGCACTTACTTATGATACGGTTCACCCTTCATAATTCTAAAACTTCGATAAATCTGCTCTACCAATACAAGCTTCATTAGCTGATGTGGTAATGTCATTTTGCCAAATGATTGCTGTTCATCGGCTCGCTGCAATACATCATCGTGTAAACCGAGGGAGCCACCGATGACGAAGGCGATTTTGCTTTTGCCGTAAGTCATAAGGGATTCGAGATCTGCCGCCATTTGTTCAGAGGTTTTCATTTTGCCGTTGATGGCTAGAGCGATAACATATGTATCCGGGCTGATTTTAGATAAAATACGGTCACCCTCTTTTTTCTTGACGATGTCCATTTCGGCATCGCTTAGCTGCTCGGGTGCTTTTTCGTCTGGCACCTCGATTAGGTCAATCTTTGCGTAGCCGCCGAGGCGTTTAACGTATTCTTCTATGCCCATTTTTAAGTACTTTTCTTTTAGTTTTCCGACTGATACAATCGTTATATTCACACGTTATCCACCTTTACAATTCATTTACAAACAAATTATCCACAAAACTTATCAACATATCCACATGTCATTTCTATATATTGTGTAAAGTTATTTACTTGATACAATATATTCCGCAGGCTGTTCACAGTAGCTACATTTTGTGGATAACTTTTCTTCCTCATCAACTCTATCCATAATTGGGAACTCTTTTTGCTCTGCTACAAACATGTCTAAAGCGTGGTCTATATGGTTTTCACAGCTGTATTTTTCCATTTTCTCATGTCTCCTTGTTTTCCGAAATTTCCACAAACTTATTCACAAATCGGTCTATGTTATCCACAATCTATTGTAACAAAGGACAAGCAAGTATGGAAGAAAAGGCTTTCTCTCGCTAATTGCTGTGTAAAGTTATTATTCACAATTTTCTAGTTATCCACAATATTTTCTAAAACGTTCTTAATAATCCCATCTGCTTTGCTTCCGAATATGCAAAAAAAATCGGTGGAGCTAATACGTTCCCCACCGATTTTTAATATTATAATGAATTACTATTTGTTAAAGTTAGTGATAGCTCCACTAATTTACCTTGGCGATATACTTTCATCGTTAATTGATCACCAATTTTTTTGTCGTTATACAAATGTTTGCGTAAATCGATTGATGTATCGATCTTTTTGCCATCTATTTCAACAATTACATCGAATTGTTGAACGCCTGCTTTTGAAGCTGGAGAGTTCGCCACAACGTCTGTAATAACAACACCTGTTGTTACGTTATCCGGTAATTTTAACATTTGTTGTTGGTAGAATGATGGAATATCCGTTAAGTCTTTTAATGAAACACCCATTGTTGGACGTTTCATTTCACCATTTGCCTCCAATTCCTCGATGATTGGAATTGCTGAGTTAATCGGAATTGAGAAGCCTAAACCCTCAACAGAGGATTCCGAAATTTTCATGGAGTTAATGCCGACCAATTCACCAGCAAGGTTAACAAGTGCACCACCACTATTACCAGGATTGATGGCTGCGTCTGTTTGTAATACTTCTTGCTGCCAATCTACTGAGCCATCATTGTTCAAATCAATTGGCACAGAACGATCCTTACCAGAAACAACACCTGTAGTAACAGAACCATAG
Source organism: Lysinibacillus sp. NPDC097231 (assembly GCF_044761885.1). Lineage (NCBI taxonomy): Bacteria > Bacillati > Bacillota > Bacilli > Caryophanales > Bacillaceae > Lysinibacillus > Lysinibacillus sp. NPDC097231. Next base: position 29,612 of record NZ_JBIWDH010000023.1, read on the forward strand.
AATTCTAAGCCTAGCGGGTTACCAATCGCGATTACCGTTTCACCTTGTTTTAATACATCTGAGTTACCAAATGTCGCTACTTTCTTAACATCTTTAGAGCTAATTGAAATGACTGCTAAGTCTGTCCAAATATCGTGACCAACTAATTGAGCTACTTCTTTCGATCCATCTGGCATTGTTACTTCTAACTGTTTTGCACCTTCAATAACATGGTTATTTGTCACGATAAAGGCTGTATCACCTTGAACTTTGTAAATAACACCTGAACCGCTTCCAGCAGGCTCGTCTGATGTGGATTGTGGACTCCATAATCCGCCACTTGACACTTCTTGAATATTTGTGATCCCTACAACAGCATCTGAAGCCTTCTCTACTGCTGCCGTAACATCAGTTGTCACTTCTGTTGCAACTTGATTAATGGTAGTTGTTTCATTATTTTTAGCTGTGCTGCTTGCAGTTGTACCTGGCATTTGATTGACAAGTCCAGGCATCATGAGCCAAACGAGTAAAGCGCCTATGATAACACCGATAAAACCGGTAAATAAATAACCACCTTTACCTCCACCGCCGCCTTTCTTTTTAAGACGCTTCTCTTGTACTTCCCGCTCTTCTTGTTCGAGGCGCTCCTGAAGAGGTGATTTCTGTATTTCATCATTTTTTAGGAAATCATTGTTTTTATCATCATCTTGAAAATAGCTCATACTCCTCATCCTTTCATCTAGTACTATTTAGTTGTTACCCTAATATTACGATTCAAACATTAAAATTAGATGAAAAATAAATAAAATAGGCATAAAAATGGCTGTCCAAAGCATTTTCTATAAAATGCTATCGGACAGCCTCATAAAAATCTATTTTTTAATTGTATAAAGTTGCAATGACAAACTCATGCTACTTAATCAATTATGCCTTGGCGTAATTGCGTCCGGAATCGTCTTTGTGTTTGCACAAAGAACTCCTTTCCGATTCCGTGACATCCGCCAGGGGCTTTAACTTCTTTCAGCAGGTGTTTGGACATCCTCTGAAAAGTAGCTTAAATCCGCATTCATCTCCACCACCTATAGAGGTGGGAGACTTCTGATGAAAGAAGTTAAACTGTTACTAATTTCGTCGGTTCTTCTGCATCTGTATCAAATAAATTTATATACTCACCTACAATAATGCCACAGGATTGCAAAGTTTGTGTGACACTCATGCGCGCAAGCTCTTTCATGTTATTATCCTTACTTAAATGCGATAAATAAATATTCGTTTGTTTTTCAAATACTACCTCGCTCATCGCTATGGCCGCATCCTCATTTGAAACGTGTCCTACATCACTTAAAATACGGCGTTTAATAGACCATGGGTAACGCCCCATTTGCAGCATATTTACATCGTGGTTACTTTCAAATACAAAGGAATCAGCTCCTCGAATAATGCCCTTCATACGATCGCTGACATAGCCTGTATCCGTAATAATTACAAGCTTACGTCCATTTTCATGAAAAGTATAAAACATTGGATCTGCTGCATCGTGCGATACGGCAAAGGATTCAACCGCTACTGAGCCGAAATGCTTTACTGTATCCATTTCAAATTCAAAACGTTGCTCTATTGGAATTTCACCCACAAGCCCGTCCATCGCCTGCCATGTCTTGGCGTTTGCATAAATTGGCACATTGTATTTACGTGCCAATACACCTATTCCTTTAATATGATCACTATGCTCATGTGTAACGAAAATGCCACTTAGCTGTTTCATATTGCGGTCAATTTTTGTAAATAGCTGCTCCATTTTTTTACCACTCAAACCAGCATCGACAATAAAAGCATGATCATCGTTCTCTACATAAATCGAATTGCCTGTACTGCCACTTGCTAAAACACTAAATCGCATCATTCAACTCCCCAGTCTTCTTCTTCGCCCTCTTGCTTGTCTCCTTGGATTTCAATTACATTCCCTTCACTAGCATTGACAAAATATTCTTCTGTTTCTCCATCTATTTTCACTTGTACTTCCCATGTTGGCACTAACAGTTGGGTTTGTGTTAAATGACTAAATGTTGAGTAACCTAACTTCATTTGCGTAATACGAGATTCTGGCTTTAATAGCCCTTTTCCATACAATGTTTGGATAATTTGAAGTGGTGGTATGACAGTCTCCTGTTCCTCCACTTCTTGGATATTATCAAGCAATGTTTGTTCATACATTGTAACTTCGTTGTCTGTATTCCATTGTACTTTTAATAATGCACTCTCATTGTAATAAAACATTCGATTGCTCTTTTTTTGGAAGAAGATCGCGACTCGTTCCTCTCGATCCACCTTCCATAATGCATAGGAATCTCCTTCTTTAACATTATTATGGATAAACTCTGTAAAGCTTGTATCATCATTAATATTTCGCAATTTTACAGGGTTTACAAAAACAACACGTGCAGGTATCCCATCAATGAACTGCTGATTCCTATCGGTAAAATCGGCTTGAGTAAATTTATGCACTTTACCTGAAATATAAGAAGCAGATTCATTACCATTTGGTAGTGCTCCATACGTAATATTATCTTCTTTCAAACGGGCTTCTATTGTTTTTTCACCCGGTATCTCTATACTCTGCGCTTCATTATAGCGATTTAGATACAACCAATACAAGAAGATATTTAAGATTAAAAAAACGAATATGAAGATAGATTTTGTTCTATTCCAATCCATTTTTGACACCTCCTAATAGTTCAGGTGTCACTCTCGTCGATATACCGTTATGAATAACAAACCAGCATGGCTCTAATGTCATTATTCGCCTACTTTGATCTTGCGTTAAATAGTATCCCACAACGATTTCATCTATATCCGATAATGCAATGTTATTAAGCTTTTGAATCTTTTCCACGATTTCCGATCCCGATAGCAGTTCTTTAATTTCCTTTTCGGACTCAATGGGTATATTTAAAGAAAAGTATGGACGTTTGTAGCGAAAAATACGACTATTTCCCCAAACTGTTGTAATTCGACTTATAGCCTGGTCACTATAAACAGGTAATCCTTGTAAATACAGCTGATAATCTAATTGGTTTTTAGTTGTACTTGTTGATACGTAACGATAATCTGCTGTAAAGCCCCCATGTTCATTGATAAATTCAAAACTATCATTCAAAAGCTTAGAAGGCTCTATTCTTACACTGCTTTCTGCGGCTGGATATACATAGTTCAATGATTTCAATTTCGAATCCATTGTCATCCATGACATACCATCGGAAAATTTCTCTAAGTTCTCACTTTCAACAGTGCGCTGAACAATGTTTGGGTTTGTAAATAAAATATTTTTAAACCAATCAGGTGGCATATCTTCAATAATATAAGTATATTTTGCTGATTCAATTTTATCGTTGGCAGTGTACAATGAGGTAAAACCATCGCGCTCTATTTCTTTAAAAGTGCTGTATGTTTTTGCTGGCTCAATAACCTCTCGTACAAATTGATTAGCATTTTGTAGACTTACATGTGAACGCATCAATGATTCATTATTGCTACTAATGAAAAATACCTGTAATTCTTTGTTACTATAATTACTCCAATCTATAATCATACGATTGAAGGTTGTTTCCGGAAGCTCCTTATCGGCAAACTGAAAAATTGAACTAAAGGCCGAAAAAGGAATCTCGCCAGTAAAAAAGACAGTCATACGATTATTATCACGAATCATCTCGTTTACAGAGTTGGTCGAAAGGTTATTGTTAACGCGCACTAAATCTAGGATATTCCAGCCTTCAAAGGCTTTCATAATATCGACCATTGCACCATTAGATACAGTTCCAGTAAATTCCTCATCAAAACGGTAAATAGCTTTATAAGGCCGAATTACATCCGCCATTTGTTTTTGTGTTCCAATTAGGATTTCTTTTCCTTCAGTTTTTTCAATATATTTATAATCTGGTGTATATGTCCAAATCATAAAGGTTAAAACCACACTAAGCATAACGAGTAGGAATAATACAACTGATTTAACTGGTTCTAGATATTTCATTCCCACTCACCTGCCTCGTCAAAATCATCATCATACGGTAACAAGAAGAAAATTGTTGTCCCATGCCCTTCTTCACTTTCGGCCCAGATTTTACCACCGTGAGCTTCAATCATTTCCCTGGCAATAGCTAGTCCTAAGCCTGTGCCCCCCATAGAACGAGCTCTAGCACGATCAACACGATAGAAACGATCAAAAATTCGTCCCACATTTTCTTTAGGAATTCCCATACCATCATCAGAAATCATGACCTTCAGCATATCCCCTTGCACTGTAAAGCCAAAACGAACATTACCTCCATCTGGTGAATACTTAATAGCATTTGAAATGATATTATCGATAACCTGTGTCACTTTATCAGTATCAATTTCTACATAATAAGATGCCTCAGGGAATAAACGTTCAAACATCACTTTGTCTGACTTAGACATTTCAAAGCGGTCAATAATTCGGTTAAAGAACGAATTGAATAGAACAATGTCTTTATTCAGCTCATAATCCGCACTATCCATTCGTGATAACTGCAATAAGTCATTCACTAAGCGGATCATACGCTCTGTCTCTGTTTGTGTGACATTCAAAAATGTTGGAGCAATGTTTTCATCTTTCCATGCACCATCTGCTAACGCCTCTAAATAGCTACGCATCGTTGTTAATGGTGTCCGTAGTTCATGAGACACATTTGATACGAATTCTCGACGATCCATCTCTATCTTTTCTTGCTCCGTAATATCATGCAGTACAGTAATGAGACCGTTAATAAAGCCAGTTTCTTTTTGAATAACTGAGAAATTGGCACGTAAAATATACGGTGCGTCTGCAGTACTGAAATTCAAATTCACCGCATCGTTCATGTGAATCAAATCCTCAAAACTATACTCTTGATCAATGCCTAAAACTGACGCAATCGGACGACCTAGTGTAATATCTCTTGAAATATGCAGCAGTTCTAATGCGGGATCATTAATAAGAATGATACGCCCTTTTCGATCTGTTGCAATAACACCATCTGTCATATTACTAAGGACAGAATCAAGCTTTCGCCGTTCTGCATCTGTAGTAGATTGTGCCTCCTGCAAGCGATTCGTCAAATGATTAAAGGTTATAGCAAGCTGTCCTATCTCATCTGTACCATAAACTCGCACTTTTCTTGAATAGTTTCCTTTGGCCATTGCCTGTGCCTGCTTACGCATATCTGCAATTGGCTGTGTAATTGTTCGTGCCACCAAAATTCCTAAAAAAATAGTAATCACTAAGGACACTGCGGTACCACCGAGGAAAATACGGTTAATGTCATTCACTTGTTCGAAAACAGATTCAATATTAGCTTCTATATAGAGTACCCCTATTATTTCATCATCAGGGCCTGCACCATTTCGAATTGGGGAAGCTAACACCCATACTCGATTTCTTGTTTTATTATCTAGCTTGATGATATCAAATAATGTTTCTGCAGAAATTGCTCGACGTACGAGATCATTATTCGAGCGCTGTCCAATCAAATTTTGGTTGTCTATCTCAGATGTTGCACGAATACGCTGTCTATCATCAATAACGCGAATTTCTAGAATATCGCCATTAGAAACATCCTTTAAACCTGCGGAAAACTCCATTACAATTTCTTTCAGGCTTTCTTCAAGAGATGGCATACTTTCATCGCGTTCCTTTAAGATTTCTTCACGAATACTATATTGCATCAAATCGACACGCTGAAAAATTGAATCTTGGAAATTGCTTTTTAAATTTTGCTCTAATTCACGTGCAAAATAGATACCTATTATTTGCAAAGCAAGCATGATTAATAAAATATAAATCAGTACCAGCTTGACATGAATCGATTTAAAGAAGCTTACTTTTTGCATCCCTTTTACTCCTGTTCAGGATTTCGTAAATAATAACCTACACCACGGCGTGTTACAATCCAAGCTGGGTGACTAGGGTTGTCCTCTATTTTTTCACGTAAACGACGAATCGTTACATCTACTGTCCGTACATCACCGAAATAATCATAGCCCCATACAGTTTGCAATAGATGCTCACGCGTCATTACTTGACCAATATGTTTACCTAAATAATGTAATAGCTCAAATTCACGATGTGTAAGTTCAATTGCCTCATCACGCTTTAATACTAGATACGCATCGGGCTGAATAACAAGAGAACCTACTACAATTTCGTTGGATTCTTCTTCAGCCTCTTCGGTAGCAGAGGCTACCACTTGTAAACGACGCATATTTGCCTTTACACGCGCAATCAGCTCACGTGTACTAAAAGGCTTTGTCACATAATCGTCTGCACCCATTTCTAACCCCAATACTTTATCAATCTCAGAGCCTTTTGCAGTTAACATAATGATAGGGAAATCATATTTTTTACGCACTTCTCTACAAACTTCCATACCATCACGTTTTGGTAACATTATATCTAAAAGCATTAAGTCTGGTTGCTCTTCCTCAACCTTTTCAAGTGCTTCATCTCCATCATAAGCACAAATAACTTTGTAGCCTTCTTTAATTAAATTAAACTGTAAAATATCTGCGATTGGTTTTTCATCGTCAACAACTAAAATCGTTTTGTTCATACATTTTCTCCCTTTCGCTATTTATCTATTCTTAAACATTGTGTATTTGTAAAGTCACTACTCTTAACTCTATCATGCTTTTAGCTTCTATGCATTAATCTAAATTCAAAGACAATTCAACGATATTATTTCGAACTATATTTCGACAAATATTTCTCGGGAAATAATAGATAAGAAGTATACAAAAAGACAGCCCAATAGGTGGACTGCCTTCTATTTAATCTGATTAACGGCCTACATATGATAATGGATTCTCTAACGCACCATTTTTCTCAACTTCAAAGTGTAGATGTGTACCTGTTGAATTTCCGGTAGAGCCCATAATACCAATAACAGAACCTTTTTCTACTACATTTCCAACTTCAACGTTAATTGAAGATAAATGCCCGTAAAGTGTTGTATAACCATTATTATGATCAATTACGATACGATTACCATAGCTACCCGAGGAGCCAGCTGCAACAACTACACCATTATCTGAAGCTAAAATATTATAGTTACTAGGACGGGCAATATCAATACCTCGATGGAACTCTCCCCAACGTTGACCCATTCCACTTGAAATATAACCGCCTACTGCTGGCCAAGCAAATTCACCAGTACCACGAGAAGAAATCACCTTCGTACCAACCACTTCAATCTGATCAACTGGTTGTGTTAAGATTTCTTCTTCTGACGCTATTTTCGATGTGCGAGTTCCATTTTCAGTTGTTAATAGATAAGTTGTTTCTTTTTTTCCATCAACGCCTTGTTGTTTAATAACTTTCTCACCTTTATACATCGTCGGATCTTCTTTAACTATGTTCTTGAACGAAATTGTATCTTTAACTTTCTTTTCCTGTTTTAGCTCAAGTGTTACAAATGGCTTGGCAACTGTTACATTTAATGCTTGTCCTATTTGTAAAACTGTATCAGCCGTGATATCAGGATTTAATGCCAGTAGCTCTGCTGTCGTTAAGTCGTGCTTTTGGGCAACCGAGCCAAGTACATCTCCTGATTGAATTTTATATGTTTCTTGCTCAAGAGAACCTGTCATTAAGTATTTCACTGCTTCCTCAGGTGATACAATAGCATCCGGCGCTACTTTTTGTGTAACACCTGTAACCCCTTCTTTAAAAGCAACCTCTAAAAGGCGCGTTTCACCAGATTGTAACGGTGGTATATTAGTAGACTGCTGATTAGCATATAAACTATTTAACTCCTGCTGTGAAACATATTGTAGCTTTAGCATACGAATAGTATCTTCATAGGATTTTGCATCTTTTAAATTGACAACAGGCTTGTTATCTACAAATAATGTAAAAGCTGGAGCTTGAGCCACCAAAGATTGCTCAAATTTCTCCAAAGTTTCTGCATCTTTTGTTTCATTACTAAACACTTGCTCTGGGATGATTTTAACACCTGAGCTAGCATCAATAGACAATTCTTTGTATTGTTGACTCATTTCTTTTTCTTTTGATGCGATGATTTCTTGAATGCCTTTTTCATTAGATACTGCACCAATATATTTATTTCCCACATAAACGTGAAAAATTTTATTTAAATCTTCTTTATGATTTGCTTTTGCAAAACCTACATTAATCGTTAAACCTGTCATTAGAACAGCAATAATGGATACCTTTTTAAATGAAGAAAAATTGTAAGTGAATCTATTGTTTTCTTCTTTTTTATTCCAAAACGAACTCATCAATAAAGCCCCTTCCAACTTCATCCTTTAGTAGTATTAATTACCTACAAGGATATTTTGCACCACTATACTGTACCATATAGAAAATACCGTTTGGATGATTTCATCTTTTTGTAATATAAATGTATTATTTATCTACAAATTGTTACATAGCTTCTATTTCCTATAGTTGCTAATAAATGTATAACTATAAAAGTATTAGGTATTTCAAAGCGTTCTTTTCTTTAAGTTAGATAGACTTCCATTCTAGCTGAGTATTTGGCAGTGGGATGCCTAAGACAATTGGGCAACAGGTGTTTTATGTGCCATAATTGCGTCAGGTATCGGAGAGGAGTTAAAGCAATATACTTGTTCGTTACATGTCTTTTTTTGTATAAGCCATAAGTATACTTTTCATATTTTTTTAGCATGATTTTAGACTTATCACTTTTTAGTTTTTCAATATTCCGATAAAATATAGAAGAAGGATATACTAGTTGATTGGAGCGATTAAATTGAGTGATTCACAAACCACTGAGATAACACCTAGATTAGTGAGGCCACAGAAAAATAAGGGTCGAAAAATTATAACAAGGATCATTATGGTGGCACTAGGTGCTATAATAATGGCTGTGGGACTAGAGTTATTTTTAGTACCAAACCACATTATGGATGGTGGAATCGTAGGTGTTTCCATTATCACTTCCCATTTATTAAATTTACCTCTTGGTATTTTCATCTTCATTTTAAACTTACCTTTTATCTTTTTAGGCTATAAACAAATCGGTAAAACTTTTGCATTTTCTACAGGACTTGGTATTACAGTGCTCTCATTAACAACACTTCTCTTACATAATCTACATCAATTTACTCAAGATACACTATTGGCAACAGTTTTTGGAGGCATGATTTTAGGTATTGGTGTCGGTATCGTCATTCGTTATGGTGGATCTTTAGATGGTACAGAAATTTTGGCCATTTTATTTAATAAAAATACACCGTTCTCCGTTGGTGAAATTATTATGTTCTTTAATGTGATTATTTTTACGGTTGCTGGATTTATATTCACATGGGAACAAGCGATGTACTCCATCATAGCTTATTATATTGCCTATAAAATGATTGATATTGTCATTCAAGGGATGGAAGAATCGAAATCGGTTTACATCATCAGTGATGAAATTGATGAAATCGGGCAGACCATTATGGACCGACTCGGGCGGGGCGTAACCTTCCTTCATGGTGAAGGTGCCTATACTGGTAACGATAAAAAAGTCATTTTCACTGTCATTACTCGCTTAGAGGAATCGAAGCTTAAATCGATTGTCGCTGAAATTGACGATCATGCATTCTTGGCAATTGGTAATATCGCAGAGGTTAAAGGTGGTCGCTTCAAAAAGAAGGATATTCACTAAAAAAAATGGACGTACCGCATATGGTACGCCCATTTTTTCATTTTATTATGCTTCCCAAACGTCTATTAAAACGTTCGTTTGCTCACGTGCAGGACCAACAGAGAAAGTAGCAATTTGAATGCCTGTTAATTCGCTAACACGTTCTACATAGCGTCGTGCATTCTCAGGTAGCTCTTCTAAAGTTCTGCAGCCTGTAATATCCTCTGACCAACCAGGAAGTTCTTCATAAATTGGCTCGCATTGTTCAATAATATGAAGATTTGCTGGATATTCTGTAATTGTTTCATCTTTATACTTATACGCCGTACAAATCTTCACTGTTTCTAAGCCAGATAAAACATCAATTGAATTTAGCGCAAGATGTGTAATACCACTTACTCGGCGTGAATGACGTACTACTACCGTATCAAACCAACCTACACGTCGTGGACGGCCTGTTGTTGTTCCATATTCGCGCCCTACTTCACGGATTTGCTGACCTACTTCATCAAACAATTCCGTTGGGAATGGACCATCACCAACACGAGATGTATAGGCCTTACACACACCAATAACACTTGAAACTCGTGATGGGCCAATACCAGCACCAATTGCCACTCCACCGGCAACAGGATTTGAAGATGTTACAAATGGATACGTACCTTGATCGACATCAAGTAAAATACCTTGTGCTCCTTCAAATAACACTTTGCCGCCTTCATCAAGTACATCATTTAAGATTTTCGACGTATCTGTTACATATTTTGCAATTTCTTGCCCGTAGCTATAATATTCTTCGAAAATTTCTTCGAACGTTACACCTTCTACTTCGTAGAACTTCTCGAATAACTTATTTTTAATTGCTAAATTGTGACGTAGTTTTTCTTCAAATACGTCCTTGTCTAGTAAATCAGCCATACGGATACCGATACGTGCTACTTTATCTTGATAGCAAGGACCAATCCCTTTACAAGTCGTACCAATTTTTTTATCGCCACGACTTTCTTCATCAGCGATATCTTGTTTTATATGATATGGTAAAATAACATGTGCCCGATTAGAAATACGTAGATTGTCAGTATTTATGCCACGCTCTTGTAAACCTCTAAGCTCAGTTACTAATGACTTTGGATTAACAACTAATCCATTTCCAATTACTGAAGTTTTTTCATTATAAAAAATACCGGATGGAATTAAATGTAGTTTATATGTCTCACCATCAAATTTAATGGTATGTCCTGCATTATCACCACCTGCAAAGCGAGCGATTGCTTCGGCTTTTTGCGAAAGGAAATCTGTAATTTTACCTTTCCCTTCGTCTCCCCACTGTGTTCCTACAACTACAACTGATGTCATAATCAGCACCTCCGTTAGATACGTTTTGTATCTCAATTTTTAAGCCGTTAATTATTGTAACAATGATAGAAATGCCTAGTCAACAAAAAATAGTTAAAAACACGAACATAAAATCAAAAAAATTGATCCAACGTTCGTGTTTAATAACAGAATGATATGAATATTATCTAACATTCAGATTAATTCCGTCTTAGCGTAATCTAAATATTATTATTCCCGTGGTGGTGGTGGCATTTGTGACCAGTCCACGTTAATAAATTTATTGAATTCTTTTTTAAACGCAAGTGTAACCGTACCTGTTGGGCCGTTACGTTGTTTAGCAATAATAATTTCAATCATATTTTTACTCTCGGACTCTTTATCGTAATAATCATCACGATATAAGAAGGCAACAATATCAGCATCTTGCTCAATACTTCCCGATTCACGTAAGTCACTCATCATTGGTCGCTTATCTTGACGTTGCTCAACGCCACGAGATAGCTGTGATAATGCAATAACTGGAACCTTTAATTCCCGTGCCAATCCTTTTAATGAACGCGAAATTTCTGATACCTCTTGCTGACGGTTTTCGCCTGGCTTACCACTACCTTGAATGAGCTGTAAATAATCGATCAAAATCATTCCGAGCCCATGCTCCTGTGCTAAACGTCGACATTTTGCTCGAATTTCATTGATTCGTACACCTGGTGTATCATCAATAAAAATTCCGGAATTCGATAAACTCCCCATTGCCATAGTTAGTTTACCCCAATCTTCCGTAGTTAACGCACCTGTACGCAAAACTTGCGCATCAATATTTCCTTCTGCACAAAGCATACGCATAACTAATTGCTCAGCACCCATCTCTAGGGAGAATATTGCTACATTTTCGCGTGCCTGAACGGCAACACTTTGCGCGACATTTAATGCAAAGGCTGTTTTCCCTACAGATGGACGTGCCGCGACGATTATTAAATCGTTACGTTGGAAGCCAGCTGTAATATTGTCTAAATCACGAAAGCCTGTCGGGATACCTGTAACATCACCTTTTTGTGATTGAAGCCGCTCAATGTTATCAAAGGTTTCCACCAATACGTCTTTGACATGCTTAAAGTCACCCGCATTTTTACGATTGGCTACCTCCATCATTTTCTTCTCTGCTTCACCTAGTAATGCCTCTACCTCATCCTCACGTGTATAGCCATCTTCTACAATTTTAGTAGCTACACGGATTAAACGACGTAACAGAGCCTTTTCTTCGACAATTTTCGCATAATGCGCGACGTTAGCAGCTGTAGGGACAGCATTGGCGAGCTCTAGTAAATACGATAGCCCGCCAACGTCCTCAATTTCTTTTTTAGCTGATAATTCTTCAGTAACTGTTACAACATCTATCGCTTTTCCTTGATCACTTAAACGTAGCATCGTTTCGAAAATTTTCTTATGTGCATTATGATAAAAATCATCTGCTAGTAAAATTTCAGATGCAGTGATTAACGACTGAGGATCAAGAAAAATTGCACCGATAACCGATTGTTCCGCTTCCCGGTTATGCGGTGGAACGCGATCCATCATCGGTTCGTTCATGGATTGTCGCCCCTTATTCTTCCGTTACATGTACTTTTAATGTTGCAGATACTTCATGATGTAGTTTTACAGGTACATTTGTAAAGCCTAGTGCACGAATTCCCTCATTTAAAGTCATTTTACGTTTATCAATTTTAATGCCATGTACTTTGTGTAGTGCATCGGCAATTTGCTTTGTAGATATTGAACCAAATAGGCGACCACCTTCACCTGATTTTGCTTTTAGTTCTACTGTTAAAGTCTCTACTTTTTCTTTTAATGCTTTCGCCTCAGCCAATTCTGCTGCAGCGTTTTTAGCTTCTAATTTCTTTTGACCTTCTAATTGACTTAATGCTTGAGGATTTGCTTCGGCAGCAAAACCATTTTTGATTAAGAAGTTTTGTGCATAGCCATCTGCTACATTTTTAACTTCTCCTTTTTTTCCTTTTCCTTTAACATCTTTTAAAAATACTACTTTCATGATTCCGAACTCCCTTCGAGTACCTCATTTATGGCCTCTTCTAAATATTTTCTCACTCCATCAATGGAACTTACATCCATTTGGCAAGCTGCATTTGTTAAATGCCCGCCACCGCCAAGTTTTTCCATAATTAGCTGTACATTTACTTCGCCAAGCGATCTTGCACTTATTCCGATTTTGCCATCTGCACGATGCGCAATGACAAAAGAAGCACCGACATCTTTCATTGTTAGTAAAATATCTGCTGTTTGTGCGATTAATACAGAATCATACACTTTTAATTCCTCACCTACAGCAATAGCGATCCCTGGCTTTACAAACTGAACAGTTTGCACTATTTTAGAACGCTCAATGTACGTATCTATATCTTCTTTTAATAGACGCTGTACAAGCACTGTATCAGCACCGTTTGTTCGTAAATAAGAAGCCGCTTCAAAAGTACGGGCTCCAGTACGAAGTGTAAAACTCTTTGTATCTACAATTATTCCTGCTAATAATGCTGTAGCCTCTAGCATATTAATCTTCGCACGCTTTGGTTGATACTCAAGTAACTCTGTCACAAGCTCTGCTGTAGACGAGGCATATGGTTCCATATAAACAAGAGTTGGATTTTCTATAAAATCTTCACTCCTACGGTGATGGTCAATTACAACAACCTTTTCGGCCAATTTCAATAGGTGTGAATCGATAACTAAATTCGGTTTATGGGTATCGACAATAATGAGCAACGACTTTTCTGTCATCTTTGTCGCAGCTTCCTCTGGTGTTAGGAAATTCTCATAGAAATCCGACTTACTCTCAATTTCATTCATTAAACGCGTTACACTTCCGTTTAACTCATCAAAATCTATAATGACATAGCCTTTGACATCATTCATTTGCGCCATCTTACGTACACCTACAGAGGCACCAATAGAGTCCATATCGGGGTTTTTATGTCCCATTACAAATACTTGATCACTATCCTGGATTAAATCACGTAGTGCATGTGAAATAACACGTGCTCTAACGCGTGTACGCTTTTCAACTGGGTTCGTCTTCCCGCCATAGAATTTTAGCTTTCCTGTTGGTTGCTTGATGGCAACCTGATCACCACCACGGCCTAAAACCAGATCTAGACTTGATTGTGCTAATTCACCAAGCTCCACCAATGAAGACGATCCTGCGCCAACACCAATACTCAGTGTTAATGAGAGATTTTTTTGTGCTGTTTTTTCTCGAATCGTATCTAAAATCGCAAATTTTTTCTTTTCAAGCTCTGTTAAAATCGATTCGTTTAAAACAGCTAAAAAACGATCAGATGATATTCGTTTTACAAATACACCGTGTTCAGCCGCCCAATCATTTACTATTGATGTCACCATTGTATTAGTTAAACTACGCGGCTGATCATCCATTGCTTGTGTAATTTCATCATAATTATCTACAAATAAAATCGCAATGACTGTACGATCTGCAAAGTATTGCTTTTCAATTGCTATCTGCTCAGTGATATCGAAGAAATATAGCAGACTCTCCTCTTTTTTATAAAAAACCCGATATTTACGATCACGCAGTGTAATCGTAGCTTCATTCGTCTCCTCGGTCTTCATTAGCACATAGATATCATCGGATATATCTACAATTCCCTTCCCTACTAATGTTTCCATATTTAAAACGCCTTGCATATACGGATTCGACCATTCTATTTCATATTCCTCATTTACAAGTAAAATACCGATTGGCATTTCAAGTAATGCCTCTTCTCCGACCTTTTTCATGCGGAAGGAGATGGATTCAATATGCTTTTCTGTTTCTACAAAAGTAACCTTTTCTACCTTCCACGTATAAGCCATTATCAGAACAAAGCCTATTCCAAAACCAATACCTATTCCAATATTCCAAAGACATAAAAGTACGAACGTTACAATGCCAAAAATGGAAAGAACAAAAAGCGGATAGCGAATTGGTCGTTTTCTAAAAGTTCCCATTACATCAGCCCCTTATTCTTTAGTTTTCCCTTTCACAAGTGAACGAACGTCGAAACCTAAATCTACAATGCCAAGCAATATCATAAAGGATGATAGTGGTAGGGCTAACAGGGTAGCTACCCATTTCACACCATTCGGCATTCCTTTTTTAGAAATGAAATAATGTATAAAGGAAATCCCTTGAAGGATTAATAATATCCATAAAATATAAGAAACGTTTAAAACAATAATATCAAGCGTAGAACCAACTTCTGGACGCATAAATAAATTAATGCATAAGACAATCATGTAATACCATAAAATAGATCTTGGTAAACGCATATTTTGGAAAGGTGTAAATTTAGGTACCACTAAACCAAGACGCTTTAATACCGGTAAATTTAACGTTACTATAATAAACGCTGCAAAAAATGCTGAAATTGTTACTGTAGCAGGCATTGTCAGCTCAATTGTTTTTAACATTGCCTCAAGTTGCTCTGGCTGAAACATTACTTGACCTGTCACACTTTTTGCAAGTTCATTTGATTGCTCATAATTTTCAAGTACAAGCTCTAAGCTCATGTCAATCATATTGATACCTGCAAACTGTACAAATGCTACAAAGACTATTGCCATTGACAAGAGTAAGGCAATCCCAGATGACATGAAAAGATAGAGTTTACTTTTCTTTTGTTGGATTGCATTACCCATCACAACACCAAGTAACGCTAAGATAAAGGCAAATGGCACCATAGTTATGCCACTAGTTAAAACAGTTAAAATACAGCCTACTACTGCTACAAGTATTGATGAGGAACGCTTGTAATTCGCGCTATACCACGCAATTGGTAATGGAGCAAATAATAAAGCTACCATAAAAATGAATGGCACATATGCAGAAATAAGCATCAGAATCGTAAAGATTGCGACCATCATTGAGCCTTGAACAAGCGCCTTTGTTTGATTATTCGGCATTGAAAACCTTCCTTTTTTCAGTCAAACTTACTAACCTTTATTGTACCATTTTTTTGTGTTATTGAACAAAAAACGCTAAGAACAACTATATGCTTTGTCATTATTTTTGTAGAACCGATGACTAAAAGAGTAAACTACATACCTATATAGAAGATTTTTTACCGAAAGACAATAACAAATGCATGATAACAAGGAATTTTTTAAGCTAGTTGAAACACTCCAACTACATTTGTCTCAACAATAAAAAACCAGCATACACCGATACGAATATCGAAACATGCTGGTTTTAGAAATTGATGCAAGGTCAACACCTTGGCGACATCAATCTTATTTGTCTTCTGCTACGAATGGAAGTAATCCCATGATACGAGAAACTTTGATAGCTGAAGTTAATTTACGTTGGTACTTAGCGCTAGTGCCAGTTACGCGACGTGGTAAGATTTTACCGCGCTCAGAGATGAATTTTTTTAATAAATCCACATCTTTATAGTCGATATGCGTAATGTTATTAGCAGTGAAGTAGCAAACTTTACGGCGTTTGCGGCCTCCGCGACGTGGTGCCATAGTATGTCTCCTCCTTTATCATTTTTATTTTAGTTTAGAAATATTAGAATGGAAGATCATCCTCAGATACCTCTATTGGTCCTTTGCTATTAGCAAATGGATCTTCATCTACACGTGTATAATTCGGCTGATTCATAGGTGGTTGATTTTGCTGATAAGCATCGCCGCCAAATGAACCTTGACCAGGCATAGCGCCACCAAATTGCTGCTGTGGTTGACCACCGCCATATGACGGTTGATTATTACCGTAAGTCTGTCCACCGTATTGAGGAGATGCAGGAGCACCACCACCATTACGAGGTTCTAAAAACTGTACGCTATCTGCCACGACATCTGTTGTGTATACTCGCTTACCGTCTTGTCCTTCATAACTGCCTGTTTGGATACGACCTTCTACCCCAATTAAACTTCCTTTTCGCATGAAGTTCGCTAGGTTTTCAGCCTGTTTGCGCCATGCAACGCAGCTAATGAAATCAGCTTCGCGATCACCTTGTTGGTTTGAGAATGTTCGATTTACAGCAACTGTAAATCGTGTAGACGCAATACCATTCGGCGTATAGCGTAGCTCAGGATCTTTTGTTAGTCTTCCAACTAATACGACACGGTTTATCATCAGAATACAACCTCCTTTTTCAGCATTTAGTTAAAAATAAATGATTATGCTTCTTCGCGAACTGCAATGTGACGAATGATATCTTCGCTGATGTTAGCAAGACGTGTGTATTCGTTGATAGCATCTGAAGTAGCGTTTACTTTCACGATTTGGTAGTAACCTTCACGGAAGTCTTGAATTTCATAAGCTAAGCGGCGTTTGCCCCACTCTTTTGATTCGATGACTTCTGCACCGTTAGAAGTTAAGATTTCGTTGAAACGTTCAACTAAAGCTTTCTTCGCTTCGTCTTCAATGTTCGGACGTACGATGTACATTAATTCGTATTTTCTCATCTGTTTACACCTCCTTATGGACTTAGGCTCTCCTGTACACAGGGAGCAAGGAGCAAGTAATAATTATTACTCACATCAATGAATTGTAACATATAGGTACATGTCTTTCAAGTCGCAAATATATATTTCATTCTATATAATGAATTTAATTGATCCATGAAAGGAGAGCTTTCATGCTACCGAATAAAGAACCTATTGTCATTGAACTAGATATGAAAAAACTAATGATGGACAATATTGTTGTCACAAGTGGTCTTGTCATATTATTTATGGCTATCCAATATATTTGCTTTAAAGATTTTTATTTTTCATTTTGGAATATGATTAGTGGGGCTACACTTTTTACCATCCTATATATCGTTTTCATAGTATTACATGAAGCCTTTCATTTAATTGGTTTTATGGTTTTCGGGGGCGTACCTTTTAAATCTTTAAAGTATGGCCTCAATTTAGAACTTGGTATAGCGTACGCAACAACAGAACAACCATTACCAAATCATGCAATGAAGAAGGCTTTATTACTTCCATTTTGGACAACTGGCGTCCTTCCAACGATTGCAGGTTTCTACCTTAACAGTACTGTTTTAGTATTAGTGGGGGCTTTTTTAATAGCTGGGGCAGTGGGTGATTTTGCAATGTATAAAGAATTACGTAAATATCCTAAAAAGGCATTAATACAGGACGACCCCCATTTACCAAAGCTTTATGTATTTATACCTCAAGAAAAGAATGAAGCATCTAAAAAATGAAAGACAACTTTCAGTGGGCTCTACATACACAAGCGATTTCTAAATAAACAAAAAAGGCAATCCATAGAAAGATTGCCCTTGTTTTATATTTTATACATTAAAGCGGAATAACATTATATCTCCGTCTTGTACAACATAATCTTTACCCTCAAGACGTACTTTACCAGCTTCTTTAGCAGCGGCTTGAGAACCAGCCTCTACTAAATCATCGAAAGCAACTGTTTCTGCACGAATGAATCCACGCTCGAAGTCTGTATGAATGATTCCAGCACATTGTGGTGCCTTCATACCTTTACGGAATGTCCATGCACGTACTTCTTGTACCCCTGCAGTAAAGTAAGTTGCTAGTCCAAGTAAATCATATGACGTGCGGATTAATTGATCTAAGCCAGATTCTTTAATCCCTAGCTCTTCTAAGAACATAGCTTTTTCTTCATCATCAAGCTCAGAAATTTCTTCTTCGATTTTTGCACAGATTGTAATAACTTGAGCTCCTTCAGCAGCTGCATACTCACGTACTTTTTGCACATATTCGTTATTATCTGCATCAGCTACTTCATCTTCTGAAACGTTTGCTACATAAAGCATAGGTTTAATTGTTAAAAGATGAAGCCCTTTAATAACTTTAAGTTCATCATCTGAAAGTTCTGCAGCACGTGCAGGTCGACCATTTTCTAATTGTTCTTTAATTTTTAAAAGAATCGGTTCTTCGATCATTGCTTCTTTGTCTTTTTGCTTAGCCATTTTGCTTACACGTTGTATACGTTTATCAACAGATTCTAAGTCGGCAAGTGCAAGCTCTAAATTAATAACCTCAATATCATCAATTGGATCAACCGCACCTGAAACGTGCGTAATATTTTCATCTACGAAGCAACGTACAACTTGGCAAATTGCATCTACCTCACGAATATGGGCAAGGAATTTGTTTCCTAGGCCTTCGCCTTTTGAAGCACCCTTTACGATTCCAGCAATATCTGTGAATTCAAATGCTGTTGGTACTGTTTTTTTCGGTATTACTAATTCCGTTAATTTATCTAAACGTGCATCTGGTACTTCAACAATACCGACGTTCGGATCGATTGTTGCGAATGGATAGTTTGCAGCCAATGCGCCCGCTTTTGTAATTGCGTTAAATAATGTCGATTTTCCAACGTTCGGTAAACCAACGATTCCAGCTGTTAATGCCATGAATGGACACAACCTTTCTATAATTCAGTTCAAATTTGCTCTTTTATTCCGTAGTAACGGATGCTGCGGGGATGCAGATGCAGAAAATCCCCACCGATTAATCACTATATAACCCTATCTATTATATTGATTCACTCATAAAAAGTCTAATACACATGAAACTAGTCTTCACTGGCAGAAATTAAAACCTTCTTAATCTTCTTCTCAAATTCACGACGCGGAATCATCACACTATGTTGACAGCCTTCACATTTAATTCGTACGTCTGCTCCCATGCGAATAATTTTCCACTTATTTGTGCCACATGGGTGTTGCTTTTTCATTTCAACAATATCATTTAGACCAAATTTCTTTGCTTCCATATTATTCATTCCCCCCATCTTCTTTTCCACTACCACCATACAACATCATTTTAGGATGAGCCATCGGTATATTATTTTCTTCAAAGAGTTTTGTAACATCTCGACGAATAGTACGTGCCACTCCGTATTGTTGCTGTGGTAATGTTTCTGCTGCTATACGAATCGTTACCTCTGTGCCCTTAACATTTTGTACACCTAAAAAGACAGGTACTGCTACAAGTTCCTTATGAATTTCAGGTAAAGTATCTAAATACTTTTTAATAATAGATTCGGCTCTTTCAAAATTGGCATCGGTCGTCATTTGTAAATCTATATAAATTTTTGAGTTGTTGACAGAGTAATTGACAACATCACCAATCGAACCATTCGGAATAATAAATTGCTCCCCTGTGGAACCATTAATCTTTGTTGTACGTAAGCCTATCTCTACAACAGTTCCTTCAGCTGCATTTATTTTTATATAATCACCAACACCAAACTGATCTTCAAAAATAATAAAGAATCCAGTAATGATATCCTTCACTAAACTTTGCGCACCAAAACCGATTGCTAAACCGACAATCCCTGCTCCAGCTAGCAACCCTGCTATCTTAATGTTTAAGATAGAAAGAATGGCAACGATTGCTGAAAAATAAACAGCATAGGAAATGACACTTTGTAATAATCTTGAAATTGTTTTTTGTCGACGTTCTGAATGGTCTAAAGGTGAACGCATACGCATTAAAAACACTTTTTTAATAAATTTTTTACCTAATCGGACAGCTAACCACGATGCGATCAAAACAACCGTTATCTTAATTGAAGCAGTTATTATCGCTTCCCAAAGCTTCTCTGACATCAGCTTGTCCCATAAGTTACTTAATACCTTTTCACTAAACCAATCCATTATTACCACCTCTTGAATAACTTGCTAAAAATTTGCGTATACTGCATAAAAATCGAGCACTTCTCAAATAAAAAGGAAAGTGAGTTTTTTTATGAATACTATACCAAAATTGTTACTTCCTTATTCTCTTCATCATGAAAGTAAAAATGCTGTTTGGCAATTAAGTACATTATTTTTAGAACATATACCGTTTCATCATGAACGTTTGATCTTCTGTTGTATTGGAAGTGACCGTTGTACAGGAGATACACTTGGGCCATTAACAGGTAGCTTCCTAAAAAGGTCTGTTAGTTTTCCATATGAAGTTGTAGGTTCTTTAGAAGATCCTTTACATGCTCTTAATTTAGACACTACTTTGCAACAGCTACACAATGATACTACAAAACCATTCATTATTGCGATTGATGCATGTCTTGGTAGTGAACAAAATGTTGGACACATTTCTGTACAGAATGGACCTATTTTTCCAGGGAAAGCTGTAAAAAAACAACTACCTCCAATCGGTGACATTTCCGTTAAGGGGATAGTCAATATTGGAGGCTTTATGGAAATGCTTGTTTTACAAAATACAAGACTTCATATTTCCTATGCTATGGCAGAAAAACTTTCAAGAGCTCTTTTACTTGCTGCACATCGTTACTCACTGAAAAATATAGAAGATAGCAACCATAATACCGACAACGATGATACCTGGCAACAAGTTAGCAGCCTTGATCTTGGTTAAGCCTGCTATATTTAAACCAATAGCCAAAATCATGACACCACCTACAGCAGTCATTTCTGTAATGTACATTTGTAATGCAGCCTCTGGTATATATGAACTAATAACGCCTGCAAATAGTGCAATTATCCCTTGATATACAAAAACTGGTATTGCGGATAGTAATACGCCAATACCTAATGTAGATGCTAATATTACCGATGTAAATCCATCGATTAATCCTTTCGTAATTAGCACATTATGGTCATTGCGCAGACCACTATCGAGTGCACCTATGACCGCCATAGAGCCCACTACGAATATTAATGAGGCAGTTACAAAACCCTCTGCTATGCTAATTTGATTATTATTAGTACGCTTTTTGCTGAATAAAGATTCTACCCATTTTCCAAGTCGATTCATTTGCTTATCTAGATCTAACCACTCACCAATCACTGTACCTACTACTAAACTTACCACTAAAATAATAAAGTTATCACTTTCAAAGCCCATTTTAATTCCTAAAAGCGCAACTGCTAAACCAATAATCGATAATACAGTGGATTTCATCGATTCAGGAATATTTTTGAAAATCCGCCCCACAAATGCACCTGCTATAATTAGCAAAGCGTTAATTAATGTTCCTAGTAATACCACGTCCCAACCTTCCTTCTCTCTAGAAAAATAGAGAGCGCCTTATAGCTCGGCGCTCTGATTGCATTATAGAAACTTCCCTCTACTCATCTTGTAAGTTTAGTATTTCTAAAATCCGTTCTAAATCATCTTCAGAGTAAAATTCAATTTCTATTTTCCCTTTATTGTTCACTTTCTTAATTTGAACATTTGTTCCAAAATAATCACGTAATTGTGTCTCTTTAGCTGCAACAAATATGTCCTTTTTCTTCGATTGGTTTGTTTCACGTGAAACTTCTTCATTTAAATTTTGTACTAGCATTTCTACCTGACGAACATTTAGGCCTTGTTTAATAACCTTATTTGCCACTTCAGATATTCTTCTTTTATTCTTTAATCCAAGTAGTGCACGACCTTGTCCCATCGATAATGTGCCATTATTCATCAATACTCGAACATCCTCGGGTAAAGCTAGTAAACGAACATGATTGGCGATATGTGGTCTACTCTTCCCTAATCGCTTGGATAACTCCTCTTGTGTTAAATGTAGGTTTTCCATTAGACTTTGATATGCCTCAGCCTCTTCAATAACTGTCAAATCTTCACGCTGTAGATTTTCTAAAATAGCTAGCTCCATCATTTGGGCATCTGATAACTCTTTTATAATGGCTGGAATAACCTCTAACCCTGCTAATTGAGTCGCTCTATAACGACGTTCCCCAGCAACAATTTCAAATTTACGTCCTTTTTTACGTACAGCAATTGGTTGTAAAATACCATGCTCCTGTATAGAGTCTGCTAATTCTTGTAAGGCTTCTTCATCGAAAATTTTACGAGGCTGAAATGGGTTTGCAACGATAAGCTCTAATTGTATTTCTTCCACTTGCCCACTATGTTCTAAAGACTCTCCAGGAAATAATGCACCAATGCCTTTTCCTAAACCCTTAGCCATTTTTAATCACTTCCCTCGCCATCTCTAGATAAACTTCTGCACCTCTTGATTTTGCGTCATAAATGATAATTGGCTGTCCATGACTTGGAGCCTCACTTAATCGGACATTACGAGGAATTATTGTTTTGTATACTTTATCTTGGAAATATTTTTTTACTTCATCAATAACTTGTAAGCCTAGGTTTGTTCGTGCATCAAGCATCGTCAATAATACACCATCAATATATAGTTGCTGATTTAAATGTTTCTGCACTAAACGGACAGTTGATAATAGCTGACTTAACCCCTCTAACGCGTAATATTCACATTGTACTGGAATAATCAAAGCATCTGATGCAGTTAAAGCGTTAATTGTTAAAAGCCCTAACGAAGGTGGGCAATCAATAATAATATAATCATAATCTTCTTTTACATTTTGAAGTGCATGCTTTAAACGCACTTCTCTTGAAATTGTCGAAACTAATTCAATTTCTGCTCCAGCGAGTGAGATGGTTGCCGGAACGATTGCTAAGTTTTCTACATTTGTTTCTTGAATGACATTCTCAACGTTTTCATCATCAATTAATACATCATAAATACAGCCATGAAGTTCTCCTTTATTAATGCCGAGTCCACTCGTTGTATTGCCCTGTGGATCAGTATCAATTAATAGCACTTTCTTTCCTAAGTATGCTAGACAAGCGCTCAAATTGACCGATGTCGTTGTTTTCCCTACGCCACCCTTTTGATTGGCGATTGCTATAATTCTACCCATTTAAAAGCACCTGCTTTCATCTATCAAAGTTCGCTTTGACAAATCATTTGTAAAATCACTGTTCAATACCGCTATCTATTCTCATTCTATCAAAAAAATAGAAAAGAGTTGTATAAAATATTAAGAATATATACAAAAAAGAGGGCATCTCAGAAATATTACTGAGATGCCCCCACTGTATGAAAATATAAAAGTGGCTTATCACCATAATTTTGGGTTGATTTTCGTTCCGGCTGGCACTTTCCTGGGGACGCCAGGGCAAACAAACGTTTTCTGTACGAAAGCGCAGTGCTAACGAAGCGGTGGATAACGAAGGGGTTATTACAGAACGTGATGTTTTTAGTCTTCGTTCCCATATTCGCTTGCGCTCCAAGGAATCGCCCTACCCCCACTCCAATCAACTTTGATATACATTATACAACTATCATCCTCAACTTTGATGACACCATAAAAATCAATAAATTATTTTTTAAAAATAATTTTTAACCCTTGTACTCAAGACTTTTTCTTTTTAGGTATTTTCACTGTAATTTGATAATATTCTTCTGTATCTTCTTCTTCAGTCTTAACCGTTATACCGCTCTTCGTTACCATAGACAACGATTGTTTAATAGTATTTAAGGCAATACGGACGTCTTTACTAATTGCCTTACGCTTAGGCTTGGCCTTTTTTGGAGCCGCTTCCTCTTGATCTACTGCCTCTGGATGCAATAACATATGAATCTGCTCTTCTAATTGACGAACATTCCAATCATTTTCAATCGTTTGTTGCAAAACCTCTAATTGTAATGGCTGATCTTTAATCGCAATTAATGCACGTGCATGTCGTTCAGAAATTTCACGCTTCAAAATAGCTTGCTGCACTTCTTCAGGCAGCTTTAATAAACGTAATTTATTGGCTACCGTGGATTGTCCTTTTCCAAGTCGTTGGGCTAGTGCTTCTTGTGTCAGCTCATGAAGCTCTAATAATTTTTGATAGGCAACAGCTTCTTCAATTGCAGTTAACTCCTCACGCTGGAGGTTCTCAATTAACGCGATAGAAGCTGTTTCCTTATCAGTTAAATTTCGTACAATTGCTGGAACCTCTGTCCATTGTAGCTTTTTCATTGCTCGATAACGACGCTCACCAGCAATAATCTCATATTGATTTTCTGCTGTTTTACGTACAACAATTGGCTGAATTACACCATGCGTATGAATGGTTCTTGATAATTCTTCAATTTTTTCATCATCAAATATAGTACGTGGCTGAAATCGGTTAGGCACAATTTGATCAATCGGCAACTTTATAACTTCTTCTGCTGTATGAACCGCCTCTGCTTGTTCTACTTCATTTTTCACAATAGGCTCAGTTTTATTCCCGCCTCCAAAAAAACGTGAAAAAGGACTTTTCATCCAAGTGGCACCACCTTTAAGTAACTATCTTGCTCTGTGTCATTCTATTATTATTTATTATATTTCCTAAAATGTATATAGTTCATAG
This sequence comes from Lysinibacillus sp. NPDC097231, assembly GCF_044761885.1. NCBI lineage: Bacteria > Bacillati > Bacillota > Bacilli > Caryophanales > Bacillaceae > Lysinibacillus > Lysinibacillus sp. NPDC097231. Next base: position 54,784 of record NZ_JBIWDH010000023.1, read on the forward strand.
ATGTCATTTGCGTGAACCATCCATAACTAGTATGTATGCTCAAAATAGAAAAAATATTTTCTACTTTGAGAAGTTTCACATGAAACACTAATTATTGAATCGGTGTTTTATTTGGTACACCTGGTTTACGCGGATATTTTTTAGGTGTTCCTTTTATTTTATCAAAGATATATAAAATGCGGTCACTTTCTTCAACAGGTAACTGGAAAGAAAATTCTTCTTTCAGTGTAACACCTAATGCAGTCAATGCTTTTTTTGCATTTTTTAATTCTTCTGCTCCTGCTGCCGCTTTTAAAGCAACAAAATATCCACCTTGTTTTGCTAGTGGTACACATAGCTCTGATAAGACCGATAAACGGGCTACTGCACGTGCTGTTACAACATCAAACTGCTCACGATATTTTGCATTTTGACCAAATTCCTCTGCTCGAGCATGTACAAAATGCATATTCTCTAATTGTAACTCATCACTTAAATGATTTAAAAATGTAATTCTTTTATTTAAAGAATCAACTATTGTTACATGTAAATGTGGGTAACAGATTTTAATTGGAATGCTCGGGAAACCAGCCCCTGCCCCTACATCACAAACTGTTGTTACTTTTGTAAAATCAAAATAGAATGAGGCACTAATCGAATCATAAAAGTGCTTTAAATAAACACCTTCTAAATCGGTAATGGCAGTTAAGTTCATCTTTTCATTCCACTCAACAAGGAGTTCAAAGTATTTTTTGAATTGAGCTATTTGCTTTTGGGAAAGTTCGATACCCTTGTCTTTCAATGCCTCAATAAATTGTTGTTCGTTCATGTAAAGTCTCCTTTATAATATGGCTGTGCTAATGTACGTCTGCGTATAACAAAATTTAATTCTCTGTTACCCTCTAAAAGACATGCATAACATAGCCTGAAAAATAGGAAGCGGGCACAAAGGTATGCCCGCCCCTTATTCACTTTACTGTTCTTGATTATTCGCCGCTTACACGTGCGATTTTACCTTGCTCAATATAAACGAGTAATATTGAAATATCTGCTGGGTTTACACCAGAGATTCGTGATGCTTGAGCAATAGAAAGCGGCGTAACTTGTTTTAATTTTTGTCGCGCTTCTGTTGCTAGACCTGAAATAGCATCATAATCAATATTTTCTGGGATTTTTTTATTTTCCATTTTATGAAGCTTTTCAACTTGTTGCAATGCTTTTTCAATATAACCTTCATATTTAAGCTGAATTTCAATTTGTTCCTTCACTTCATCCGAAAATTCAATGTCTGCTGGAATTAATGAAGAAATCAATTCATAATGCATTTCTGGACGTTTTAATAAATCCGCTCCACGAATACCATCTTTTAACTCACTGCCCCCCACTGAGCGAATAACTGCTTGTGTTGCTTCATTTGGCTTAATAATAACTTCACGAAGACGTGCAATCTCGTTTTCAATCAGCTCTTTTTTCTCATTGAATTTTGCATATCTTTCTTCCGGAATCATACCCATTTTATAAGCTAGCTCAACTAAACGTAAATCTGCATTATCATGACGAAGAAGTAAACGATATTCAGCACGAGATGTTAGTAAACGGTACGGCTCATTTGTGCCTTTTGTTACTAAATCATCAATTAATACCCCAATATAGGCATCTGAACGACTTAAGATCAGTTCTTCTTTATCAAGTACATTTGCAGCAGCATTCATCCCTGCCATTAAGCCTTGCGCAGCTGCTTCCTCATAACCAGATGTTCCGTTAATTTGACCAGCTGTATATAAGCCTTTTATACGTTTTGTTTCTAAAGTTGGCCATAATTGTGTTGGCACGATTGCATCGTACTCAATAGCATAGCCAGCACGCATCATTTCTGCATTTTCTAAGCCTGGAATTGATTTAAGTAAACGTGTTTGTACATGCTCTGGCAAACTAGTTGATAAACCTTGTACATATACTTCACGTGTATTGCGACCTTCTGGCTCTAAGAAGATTTGGTGGCGCGGTTTATCGTTAAATCGCACAACTTTGTCTTCAATGGAAGGGCAGTAACGTGGACCTGTACCTTTAATCATCCCCGAGTACATCGGTGATAAATGGAGGTTAGCCTCGATAATTTCATGAGTTTCTGGACTTGTATAAGTCAACCAACAAGGAAGTTGATCCATGATGAATTCCGTTGTTTCAAAGCTGAATGCACGAGGAACGTCATCTCCTGGCTGTATCTCCGTTTTAGTATAATCAATTGTACGGTTATTCACTCGTGGTGGTGTACCTGTTTTAAAACGCACAAGGTCAAAGTCAAGCTCTTTTAAATTGTCTGCTAAACGGATTGACGGTTGTTGGTTGTTTGGACCACTTGAATACTTAATGTCTCCAATAATGATTTCTCCACGTAGAAATGTACCTGTTGTGATAACAACTGTTTTAGCACGGTAAACGGCACCAATTTGTGTGATTACACCTTTTACTTCGCCATCTTCAATAATTAGCTCTTCCACCATTCCTTGGTGGATTGTTAAATTTTCAGTTTCCTCCAACGTACGTTTCATTTCTTGTTGATATAAAACTTTGTCCGCTTGTGCACGTAAAGCACGTACTGCTGGGCCTTTCCCTGTATTCAACATACGCATTTGAATATGAGTTTTATCGATAACTTTCCCCATGACGCCACCTAAAGCATCAATTTCTCGTACTACGATTCCTTTGGCAGGACCACCAATGGATGGATTGCATGGCATAAATGCAATCATATCTATATTGATTGTTAACATCAGTGTGTTAGCACCCATTTTGGCAGCAGCATGAGCAGCTTCTGAACCTGCATGACCTGCGCCAATTACGATAACATCAAACGTGCCTGCCTCATATTTTGTTGGCATGCTCGTATCTTCCTTTCTGTAGTAAAATTATTTTCCTAAACAGAACTGTGAAAATAGCTGATTAATTAGGCTTTCTTGTACTGTATCACCAATAATTTCACCAAGTATTTCCCATGTTCTTGTTACATCTATTTGTACCATATCAACTGGTACATCTGCTTGTGCAGCTGCTAATGCATCCTCAACCGTTGCTTGTGCTTGGTGTAGTAATGCAATATGTCTTGCATTTGAAACATATGTTAAATCCCCCGCTTCAATTTGCCCTTCAAAGAATAACGCGGCAATTGCTTCCTCTAACTCTGTGATGCCTTCTTCCTGTAAAAGGGAAGTTGTCACAATGCGATGGTTGCCTGCTAACTTTTTTACGCGTGCTAAATCAATTTTTTGCGGAAGATCTGTTTTATTGACGATAACGATGTAATCCATCGCCTCAATTGTTTCGAAAAGACGCTCATCCTCAGCCGTCAATTCTTCTGCGTAGTTTAAAACAAATAATATTAAATCTGCGCTACGCAAAGCCTCACGTGAACGTTCAACGCCAATTCGTTCAACGATATCCTCAGTCTCTCGAATCCCAGCTGTATCCACTAAACGAAGTGGTACACCACGCACATTCACGTACTCTTCTATAATATCACGAGTTGTCCCTGCAATATCTGTCACAATGGCCTTATTTTCCTGTACTAAACTATTTAAAAGAGATGATTTCCCGACATTTGGGCGGCCCAAAATAACAGTTGATAGACCCTCTCGTAATATTTTTCCTTGAGAAGATGTTTGTAGAAGTTTCATAATTTCATTTCGTACCCATGTACATTTTTCCACTAATACAGGTACTGTCATTTCTTCTACATCATCGTACTCCGGATAATCTATATTAACCTCTACTTGTGCTAATGTCTCTAGTAATGCTTGGCGTAAGTCACCAATTAGCCGCGATAATTTGCCATCCATTTGTCCTAACGCTACATTCATCGCTCTATCAGTTTTCGCTCTTATTAAATCCATTACTGCTTCAGCCTGTGATAAATCGATTCGTCCATTTAAAAATGCTCGTTTTGTAAATTCACCGGGTTCAGCAAGTCTGGCTCCATTTGTTAATGCTAGCTTCAGCACACGATTTACCGAAACAAGTCCCCCATGACAGTTTATTTCAACTACATCCTCACGAGTGAATGTTTTTGGTCCGCGCATTAATGACAGCATTACTTCCTCTACAACCTCATTTGTTTTTGGATCGACCAAATGTCCATAATGAATCGTATGTGAAGCCTTAGTAGTTAAACTTTTCCCACCAGGCGATTTGAATATTTTATCTGCAATTGCAACTGCATCGTCCCCACTTAAGCGAACAATTGCAATAGCTCCTTCTCCCATTGGTGTGGATATCGCAGCAATTGTATCGAACTCCATTCAATGACCTCCTTAACGTTATCCACATGTGGATAAATAAAAACCGACCAATACTTACTAACACCTTAGACTAACATATTTTTTGCAAAATCTAAAGTAAGGATAATTTCCAATTGTGGATAATTAGAAAGCTTTGCATTATAGCACGTATTCGACAAAAAATGCGAATACTAGAAAATTTAATTCTTTAGCCTAAACGAACACTATGCCCTTGGTTGTCCACAATTAAAAATCTATAGTTCGTTACTTTAACAGATAAAAAAATCAAAATGCTGTCGCTTCGCTTTCGCACAAGCAAAGCTTCCTATGGGAAAGCACCAATTCCCCCTCGTTTTGCCGAAGAGCCACGCTTTATTTAATAGGACACCTTAATTTCATTGACATACTAGTTTTTCAAACATAAAAAAGTCATCTTATCATGACGATAAAATGACTTTAGCTTTGTCTGTATGTTTTTTACGAAGTTTAATCGTTCTTTACTGGCTCAATTACTAAATAACGATTAGGCTCCGCTCCTTCTGAGTATGTTTCAATATCAAGGCGATTAGCCAGTTGATTATGAATAATTTTTCTTTCGTACGACTGCATCGGCTCAAATGCCACACGTTGATTTAAGCGAAGTGCTTTATCCGCCATACGATCTGCAAGTAACTCTAAAGCCTCCTGACGACGTTCACGATAGTTTTCTACGTCTAATTTCACCATCAAGAATTGCTTAGCACTTTTATTTAACACAAGTTGTGTTAATTGCTGTAGGGAATTTAATGTTTGGCCACGTTTCCCGATAAGCAGCGCAGCTTTCTCGCATTTTAGTTGAAGTAATACATATTTCCCTTCGCGTGTCGTTTCAATTTCAAGATCAGGAATATCCAATTGCTTAGCTATATTTATTAAGTAAGCTTTGGCTTCTTCAATAGGATCTATCAAGGCTTCTTCTTCTTCTTTTTGTTCCTCTACGACTTGTTGAATAGCTTCGATTTCACTTGGTTGTTCAGAAACTTGTGAACTTATTGTTTCAACATCATCTACTACTGTTGGCTCGTCCAATTGAGTTGTATCTGGCTGTTCAGCTTTTGCTGTGTCAATTGTTGGAACCTGTACTTCCCTTACTGTCACACGTACTTCAGCAGTACGTGCCCCAAAACCTAAAAATCCTTTTTTACCTTCTTGTAAAACTTCAACATCTACTTGTTCACGGGTTTTGCCAAGTTTCTGTAACGCCAATGAGATCGCTTCTTGTGTTGTTGCGCCTATTTGCGTAAGTTGTTTCACTTTTTAGCCCCTCCATTTTGAGCAGGTTGTGTTTTATCTTTATTCCAAGGTTTATAAATAAACAGGTTTTGAATAATCGAGATAATGTTACCGATTACCCAGTATAGTGATAAAGCTGCTGGTAATGTCATACCGAAAGCGATAATCATGAATGGCATAATGTACATCATTATTTTCATTTGTGGGTTGTCCATTGCTGGGCCCGTACGTAATACGATAAATTGCATTAAACCTGCAGTAATCGCTAATGCTGGTGCAGGATCTGCTAGTGGGAAAATAAAGAAATTCCCTAAAATAAAGTCAGGTGTAGCATTCATACGACTAATTGCATGATAGAAACCAAATAAAATTGGCATTTGAATGAATGCTGGTAAACATCCAGAGACTGGGTTTACACCAGACTCACCCATGAGCTTCATCATCTCTTGCTGATACTGTTGCTGTGTCTGTGCATCCTTAGAAGCGTACTTCTTTTGCAATTCTTTCAATTTAGGTTGAATTTCTTGCATTTTTTTAGAGCTCTTTGTTTGTTTAATCATCAATGGAAGAACTGCTAAACGAATAATAATCGTTACCGCAATGATACCCCATGCATATGAACCGAGCAAATCAGCAAAGTATTTTATCGCTGATACTAAAGGCCAAACAATAAATTCATTCCAGAAGCCTGTGCTTTCTTTGGAGATTGGTTCATTGAATTCCGTACAACCAGAAAGAAGTAATGCTACTGATACTAGCGACAAAATTACCCAAAGTTGTTTCTTCAACCTTCTTCCCCCTACAAATACTATTCACTTTTTCTAAATCTATATGCGTTGTGCTTTATTCATTTTCAGTTTCCTGCTACCGAATAAAGTTATCAGTTATTTTATCACGCATGTAACGTTTCACTCTACTAAATATTCTAACAATATTCACATACTTATTGAGCAATGTTACTAATTTAACATTTATTACTGTGAAATATCATCAAAATACCCCTTGGTGTATTTTCACCGCTTCGATTTCGAGTAAAAATGCTTGTTGAAAAATGCTTCTTCACCACTTTGGCTGCCCTCCGTATTACGCTTTCTTCAATACCTTTGCGATTCGTAGTACATGCTGCAAACTTTGTTTCACTTCATGAAAATCCATAGTGGCCGCCGGTTGTCTGGCGATAATAACATAGTCCATATTCGGCTTTATCTCATCCTTTAATTCATGGATACTTTGTCGAATATAGCGTTTAATTTGGTTGCGTGTTACCGCATTCCCAAGCTTTTTACTAACCGATAAACCTACACGAAATTCTGTTTGTCCCTCTTTCATTAAAAAATAAACGACAAACTGACGATTAGCGAAAGATTTACCCTTTTTAAACACCTTTTGAAAATCTTCGTTTTTTTTCACTCTTTGGCGTTTTTTCATTACTTTCACCTGCTACTAGATAATATCTTATTGATCCTCATTTCTAGGTTTACCAAAAATAAAGAAAAAAAAGACCACTGATGTGGCTCAGTGGACTTATTTTATGCTGATAAAACTTTTCTTCCTTTACGACGACGAGCAGCAAGAACTTTGCGACCGTTTTTCGTGCTCATACGTGCGCGGAAACCGTGAACTTTGCTGTGCTTACGTTTTTTTGGTTGGTAAGTACGTTTCATTTATATAGACACCTCCTGAATGAAAGTTGAATTTTTCAACATACAGACCTGAACATTATATAAAGTATCTAGCTATTTTGTCAATGAATTTCATAAATTTCTTTGTTAATTGAATCTATGTCTATCATTTTCTACTTTCAATTTCCTTGGGTAATTAACGCTGTTGCGCAGATAAAAATAGTGTTGAGGCCTGCAAAATGTAGATCAGTTAGCTGTTTTCACAGGAATGAAGTTAATGGGCTAGGTCCTTCTTTTTTCAATAGATGCTTGGACACCTACTAAATACATTACAAAAACTTATCTGTTAGAAACATATTTATTGAATAAAGATAAATTATCCACAGAGTACTTGTTTTTTTTACACAAAGTTGTGTATAGTATTTTTTGCATTATTTTTTATCCACAACATTTATCTACAGCTTTTTCACATAAGCAGTGCTTGTGGACAACTAGGAAGTGCATAAATGAACGGTATGTGGATAAGTTTCACAAACTATTGAAATAGCTTTGTTTTTCTGATACGATTACTGTGCTTCACTTTGTTGAAAACTGAAATGAACTTTTAAATTATCCACAACTGTTAATATGCTGTGGATAATTTTTATCACAGCCTTTGGTTAACTTTTATCCACAACTTGTGATTTTGTGGACGAGTTGTTAAATGAACGTATTTACCATTTCTATAAATGCGCTATTTTTTAATTGTATTGAACTGTAAAGGAGATTAGCAGCTTGGAACATTTAGAAGAACTATGGAATAATGTCCTGGCTCAAGTTGAACAAAAAATTTCTAAACCAAGCTTCGAGACGTGGCTAAAGTCTACAAAACTACTTTCCTACAATGGTAGTGGATCTACAGTGACTATTGCCGCGCCAAATTCGTTTGCTCGAGACTGGCTTGAGAATCATTATATTCATTTGATTACAGGTATATTAACGGAGCTTACAGGCGAAGACTTGCTTATTAAGTTTGTTGTTCAAAAAAACCAGGATTCGGACGATTTTGATTTACCAGCGCCGATTATCCAAGCAAAAAATAACGATCATCATGATATTTCACCAGGTATGTTAAACCCGAAGTATACGTTTGATACTTTTGTTATTGGCTCTGGTAACCGCTTTGCACATGCTGCTTCGCTAGCTGTCGCAGAAGCGCCTGCGAAGGCTTATAACCCATTTTTTATTTATGGGGGAGTAGGGCTTGGCAAAACACATTTAATGCATGCAATTGGCCATTATGTTTTGGAACATAATCCAAATGCTAAGGTTGTATATTTATCATCTGAAAAATTTACAAATGAATTTATTAACTCAATTCGAGATAATAAAGCACTCGATTTCCGCAATAAATACCGCAATGTAGATGTACTGCTAATTGATGATATTCAATTCCTAGCTGGAAAAGAATCAACTCAGGAAGAATTTTTCCATACTTTTAATACATTGCATGAAGAATCAAAACAAATCGTTATTTCTAGTGACCGTCCACCAAAGGAAATTCCGACTTTGGAAGATCGTTTACGTTCCCGTTTTGAATGGGGATTAATCACTGATATTGCACCACCTGATTTGGAAACTCGTATTGCCATTCTTCGAAAAAAGGCAAAGGCTGATGGTCTTGATGTACCAAATGAAGTCATGCTCTATATTGCGAACCAGATTGACTCCAATATTAGGGAGCTTGAAGGTGCGCTTATTCGCGTCGTTGCCTATTCATCCCTTGTTAACAAGGATATTAACGCGACTTTGGCTGCTGAAGCATTAAAGGATATCATTCCTAATTCGAAGCCACGAACTGTCACAATATTAGACATTCAAAATGCAGTAGGAGAGCATTTTAATATTCGTTTAGAGGATTTTGCCGCTAAAAAACGAACAAAGTTAATTGCTTTCCCACGGCAAGTTGCAATGTATTTATCCCGCGAATTAACCGATTTTTCGTTGCCGAAAATTGGCGAAGAATTTGGTGGACGTGATCATACGACTGTTATCCATGCTCACGAAAAGATATCTTCTATGTTAAAAAGTGAGGTTCAGCTGCAACAAGATATTAAACAAATTCGAAGCATGCTAGGGAAATAATACTGTGGACAACTCAATTATTTAAACACAAACTTATACACAGTCTATCTACATGTGGATAGACTGATTTTATTCACTTAAAGATACTTATCCACAAATCCACAGGACCTATTACTATATCTTTTTTATTTTATATAAATAAATAATATAAATATGTGAGGGAAAATGAATGAAATTTGATATTTTACGTGACCGTTTATTAGAAGGTTTAAATGATGTCATGAAAGCCGTAAGTTCCAAAACAACGATTCCAATCTTAACGGGGATTAAAATTGATGTGACAGATGAGGGTATTCGCTTAACAGGTAGTGATGCAGATATCACGATTCAAACATTTATTCCAGTTGAAGAAGATGGTCAACAAATTATTCATATTACAGAAACAGGATCAATTGTTGTTCAAGCACGTATGTTTAACGAAATTGTACGTAAGTTACCAACAAATGAGGTAGAAATACAAGTAACACCTGGTTTCCAAACTCATATTCGTTCAGGTAAATCAGAATTCCATTTAATTGGCTCTGATGCTACTGAATATCCTTTATTACCTGAATTAACGGAAGATCAAAAATTTACTATTCCTGCTGACTTATTAAAGTCGATTATCCGTGAAACAGTATTCGCTGTTGCCACTTCAGAAAGTAGACCGGTGTTGACAGGTGTAAACTGGCAAATCAAAAACGAAACATTAATCTGTGTTGCAACAGATAGTCACCGTTTAGCAAGACGTAAAGTGCAGTTGGAAAATTTACCTGAAGTTGAACACAGTGTCGTAATTCCTGGTAAAAGTTTAAATGAGTTAAATAAAGTTTTAGAGGATTCAACTAACCTTGTCCAAATTGTTATTACTAGCCAACAAGTATTATTTAAAACTGGAGAAGTACTATTCTTCTCTCGTTTACTTGAAGGTAATTACCCAGATACAACACGTTTAATCCCTGAGGAATATCAAACAAATATAACGATTAACGGTAAAGCATTATTGCAGGCTATCGATCGTGCATCCCTTGTTGCCCGTGGTGATCGTAATAACGTTGTGCGTTTTGAAATTTTAGATAATCAAGCTGTCGAAGTTTCTTCTAATTCTCCAGAAATCGGTAAAGTTCAAGAAGAAATCCCTGTTGAAGCATTAGAAGGAGAGAGCTTAAAAATTTCTTTCAGTGCAAAATATATGATGGAAGCATTAAAAGCAATCGATGGTCAAGATGTAGTCATTCAATTTACTGGAGCAATGAGACCATTTATTTTACGCTCTGTTCATGATGATGCGATATTACAGTTGATTTTACCTGTACGCACTTATTAAAAATTAAACTACTTTTGATGGAGTGGATAACTCCACATTTTTAAGCTAAATAAGCTCTGAAAAACGTTTGGATAGTCGCTAATTGCGGCTATCTTTTTTTACTTATGACGAATTTTTAGGTATGATAGAGAGATAGACAGTTTGGATTTGGAGGGGAACACAGCTATGAAGGACATTGAAATTGATGTGGAGTTTGTCACGTTAGGGCAGCTTTTAAAAATGACCGATGCTATTAGTTCTGGTGGCATGGCAAAGTGGTTTTTACAAGAAAATGAAGTATATGTAAATGGAGAAGTGGATGATCGCCGTGGTCGTAAATTACGTGATGGAGACATTATAAATATTCCTGGATGTGGTCGATTTCGTATCGTTGGATCCGCTGGTCAGTAGATTATGCATATAGAGCAGTTAAAACTTATAAATTACCGTAACTATGATGCCTTAGCTTTAAACTTCTCTCCAAAAATTAATGTTTTCATTGGTGAAAATGCGCAAGGAAAAACAAATGTTATGGAATCTATATACGTATTGGCGATGGCTAAATCCCATCGAACGACGAACGATAAAGAATTGATACGTTGGGATTCAGACTATGGTAAAATAGAAGGGGCCGTTCAAAAAAGGCATGGTATTTTACCGATTGAGCTTACAATTTCTAAAAAAGGCAAAAAAGGAAAAATAAATCATATAGAACAAAGTCGCCTAAGTCATTATATTGGCCAAATGAATGTCGTTATGTTTGCGCCCGAAGATTTAAACGTTGTTAAAGGGAGTCCACAAATACGTCGACGTTTTATTGATATGGAGATTGGGCAAATTTCGCCTGTCTATTTACATGATTTATTAACCTTTCAGAAAGTATTAAAACAACGTAACCATTTTTTAAAAATGAATCAAGGCAAAGTTATGTCTGATGACGTGATGTATGAGGTCTATAATGAACAATATATTCACGCAGCTACCCAAATTATTCGAAAAAGATTTCAATTTATGGATTTATTGCAGGAGTGGGCAGAGCCGATTCATGCTGGTATTTCACAAGGGAAGGAAACGTTAGTTATTAAATATCGTACAGTCGCTGGTATTGATAAAGAGCATACTTCCAGTGAAATTGAAAGCTTCTTGCATAAAAAGTTGAGAGAAGCTAAGGAACGTGAATTTGATCGAGGTGTAACACTAGTTGGTCCACATCGAGATGATTTGCAGTTTTTAGTAAATGGCTATGATGTGCAGACGTATGGCTCACAAGGACAGCAACGTACAACCGCCCTGTCATTAAAACTTGCTGAAATTGAGTTAATTAAACAAGAAACAAATGAAACACCCATATTACTTTTAGATGATGTATTGTCGGAACTCGACGATTATCGCCAATCGCATTTATTAAATACCATTCAAGGTGAAGTTCAGACCTTTGTTACGACTACAAGTGTTGATGGAATTCATCATGAGACGATGGAGCATGCACAACTGTTCCACGTGAAACAAGGAGCGATTGAAGAAAGTTAGCTGGGTAGTTTTTTAGATTACAAAAGAATGGTAATAGTCAGCTCGGTTGACTGTTCATTCATTTACACACAATGATGTTATGAAGGAGTAGATGAAAGCCGTGGCTATAGAGAACGAAGGTTTACAAGACCAAGCTTATGAAGCCGATCAGATACAGGTATTAGAAGGTTTAGAAGCGGTACGTAAAAGACCAGGGATGTATATCGGTTCAACAAGCTCAAAAGGGCTTCACCATTTAGTATGGGAAATTGTTGATAATAGTATAGATGAAGCACTAGCAGGATTTTGTACGGATATAAGAGTAACGATTGAAAAAGACAATTGGATTCGCGTAGAAGACAATGGTCGTGGTATTCCAGTAAGCATTCAAGAAAAGATGGGTAAGCCTGCTGTAGAGGTTATTATGACAGTGCTACATGCTGGTGGTAAGTTCGGTGGTGGAGGTTACAAAGTATCTGGTGGTCTTCACGGTGTAGGGGCATCTGTTGTAAATGCTTTGTCAGTTGAGACAATCGTTCAAGTTCATCGTGAAGATCATATTCATGAGATTAAATTTGAACGCGGGAAAACTATTCAAGAGCTAACAGTTATTGGTGATACAGACCGTAATGGAACAACTACACGCTTTAAAGCTGATCCAGAAATATTTAAAGAAACTACCGTTTATGAATATGATATTTTAGCCCATCGTATTCGTGAATTAGCTTATTTAAATCGAGGCATAAAGATTACGATTGCTGACGAACGTGAAGGTGAGGAACGTTCTACTACGTATCATTATGAAGGTGGTATTCGTTCATATGTTGAGCATTTGAATCAATCTAAAGAGCCAATTCATGAACCTATTGATGTTCTTGGAGAAAAAGATGGAATTTCAGTTGAAATTGCAATGCAATATAATGCTGGATTTACCTCTAATATTTTTTCATTTGCTAATAACATTAATACGTACGAAGGCGGTACACATGAGTCTGGATTTAAAACAGCACTGACTCGTGTTATTAATGATTACGCGCGAAAAAACGGACTTTTAAAAGAGTCAGATGCAAATCTTACTGGTGAGGATGTTCGTGAAGGGTTAACAGCTATTGTTTCAGTTAAACATCCTGATCCACAATTTGAGGGGCAAACAAAAACAAAACTGGGTAACTCTGAAGTGAGCCAAATTACTAATTCTCTATTCTCAGATGGCTTTGAACGTTTTATGCTAGAAAATCCAACTGTTGCTCGTAAGGTTGTAGAGAAAGGTTTAATGGCTGCTCGTGCGCGTGTTGCTGCTAAAAAAGCTCGTGAATTTACACGTCGCAAAAATGCACTTGAAGTTTCAAGTTTACCAGGTAAATTAGCTGACTGTTCATCTACAAATCCAGCAGACTGTGAAATTTATATCGTTGAGGGTGATTCTGCCGGTGGGTCGGCAAAATCTGGACGTGACCGACATTTCCAAGCAATCTTACCATTGCGTGGTAAAATCCTTAACGTTGAAAAAGCACGATTGGATAAAATATTATCGAATGCCGAAATCCGCGCAATGATTACTGCGTTTGGTACAGGTATTGGTGAAGAGTTTAATTTAGAAAAGGCTCGTTATCATAAGATCATTATTATGACAGATGCCGATGTCGATGGTGCGCATATCCGAACATTGCTTTTAACATTCTTCTTCCGTTTCCTTAGACCTCTAATAGAGGCAGGCTATATTTATATTGCGCAGCCACCTCTTTATCAAGTTAAGCAAGGTAAGCATGTTGAATACTGCTATGATGAAGAAACTTTAAAAGCAATTTTAGAACGACTACCAAAAATGCCAAAACCAAATGTTCAACGATACAAAGGTCTTGGTGAGATGAATGCTGAACAACTTTGGGAAACAACAATGGATCCTGAGCACCGCACATTGTTACAAGTTGAATTAGATGATGCAATTAAAGCTAACCAAGCATTTGAGCGTTTAATGGGCGATGAAGTTGAACCTCGTCGTCAATTTATCGAAGAAAATGCTGTATACGCTAATTTAGATATTTAATTTTTCTTGAGAGGAGGTCTACACTTTGTCAGAACAAGAACGCTCCGGTGTTAAAGGAGTTAATATAACAGAAGAAATTGAAACATCCTTCCTCGATTATGCGATGAGTGTAATCGTTTCTCGTGCATTGCCAGACGTACGTGATGGATTAAAACCTGTACATCGCCGTATTTTATATGGCATGCAAGAGTTAGGGAATACAGCAGATAAAGCGTACAAAAAATCAGCACGTATTGTTGGGGATGTAATGGGTAAGTACCATCCACATGGTGACTCTTCCATCTATGATGCAATGGTACGTATGGCGCAAGATTTCAGCTATCGATACATGCTTGTTGATGGTCATGGTAACTTTGGATCTGTCGATGGTGACGGAGCAGCAGCAATGCGTTATACAGAATCACGTATGTCCCGTATTGCAATGGAGATGCTTCGTGATATCAATAAAGATACAATTGATTATACAGATAACTATGATGGTTCTGAAAAGGAACCGGTTGTCCTTCCAAGTCGCTATCCAAACTTATTAGTGAACGGAGCAGCAGGGATTGCGGTTGGTATGGCGACAAATATTCCGCCACATCAACTTGGTGAAACGATTGATGCAGTAATAGCACTTTCTGAAAATCCTGCTATTACAACTGAAGAATTAATGGAAATCATCCCTGGACCTGATTTTCCAACTGGTGGATTAATTTTAGGTCGAAGCGGTATTCGTCGCGCTTACGAAACGGGGCGCGGCTCCATTATTATTCGTGCAAAAGTAGAGATTGAACAAAAATCAAATGGTAAGGAAACAATTCTTATTCATGAATTACCATACCAAGTGAATAAAGCTAAGCTTATTGAAAAAATAGCAGAGCTTGTGCGCGATAAAAAAATTGATGGTATTACAAGTCTACGTGATGAATCTGACCGACGTGGTATGCGAGTAGTCATTGAAGTACGTAAAGATGCAAATGCTAATGTAGTATTAAATAATTTATATAAACAAACAGCAATGCAGTCGAGCTTCGGTATTAACATGCTGTCATTAGTAAATGGACAGCCAAAAGTAATGAGCTTAAAAGAAATGCTGTATCACTATTTAGAGCACCAAAAGGTTATTATTCGTCGTCGTACGGAATTTGACTTAAGGAAAGCTGAAGATCGTGCGCATATTTTAGAAGGTTTGCGTATTGCACTTGATCATATCGACGAAATTATTGCTATTATTCGTGGTTCTCGCAGTGGTGATGAAGCGAAACCACAATTGATGGAGCGATTCAATTTATCTGAACGTCAAGCACAAGCAATTTTAGATATGCGTTTAGTCCGTTTAAGTGGTTTAGAGCGTGAAAAAATTGAAGCGGAATATCAAGAGCTTCAAGTACTAATCGCTGAATTAAAAGCAATCTTAGCAGATGAAGCTAAGATTATTGAAATCATCCGTACTGAAATATTAGAGTTGAAAGAACGCTTTAATGATAAACGCCGCACTGAAATAACATCTGGCGGTTTAGAAATGATTGAAGACGAGGATTTAATTCCAGTTGAAAATTCAGTCGTAACTTTAACACATAATGGTTATATCAAACGTTTAGCTGCGAATACATATCGCAGTCAAAAACGTGGTGGTCGCGGTGTACAAGGTATGGGTACAAATGAAGATGATTTTGTTGAACATCTTATGAATACATCTACACACGACACTATTTTATTTTTCACTTCAAAAGGAAAAGTATTTAGAGCAAAAGGTTATGAGATTCCGGAATTTGGTCGTACAGCGAAAGGCTTACCGATTGTTAACTTACTCAATATAGAAAAAGGTGAGAAAGTAACAGCAATGATCCGTGTTGGTTCATTTGATGAAGATGCATACTTTATCTTCACTACTAAGACAGGTATTACAAAGCGTACACCAGTATCACAATTTGCTAACATCCGCACAAATGGCTTAATCGCTATTAGTTTACGAGAAGATGATGATTTGATTTCTGTTCGTTTAACGGATGGCGATAAGCAAGTGATCATTGGTACTCGTGATGGAATGCTTGTACGTTTCCAAGAGGATGATATTCGTTCAATGGGCCGTACTGCAGGTGGTGTACGTGGTATTAAACTACGTGATGGTGACGAAGTAGTTGGTATGGAAATCATAGAGCCAGGACAGGAAATTTTAGTTGTTACTGAAAAAGGGTATGGTAAGCGTACTTCTGAAGAAGAATACCGTTTGCAAAGCCGTGGTGGTGTAGGTTTGAAAACAATGCAAATCACTGATAAAAACGGCCCAATGGTAGCTGTAAAAACTGTTGATGGTTCAGAGGATTTAATGCTTATCACAATTAATGGTATGCTAATCCGTATGGATGTGAACGATATCTCATTAATTGGCCGTAGCACACAAGGAGTTCGTTTAATTCGTTTAGGTGATGATGAACTTGTTGCAACTGTAGCGAAGGTTGAAAAAGAAGAAGAGTCCAATGAAGAAAATGATGAGATAGAGGAATAATGAAAAAACCGATGACGACAACCCGTTTTGTCGTTCATCGGTTTTTTTAGCATAAATCATGAAAAATAAGTAATTATTTTGAATTCCATGATAAAATGATATTTAACCTTAATGATTAAGTAAGTGAAATAGTGAAGAGGTGTTAATTGCGTGGAAACTATATTTGTCCCAATATCAGAGTTGCGCGTTGGTAAAGTAATTTCTGAAGATATTTTGGCTAATACACAATATCCGATAATTTTTAAAAACACAGTAATTTCCCATGAGCATTTACAAGTTTTTTTTGCTTTTAATATTTCAAGAGTACCTGTTTATAAAGATGGTATTGAGATTCAATCAGAGATAAAAGAAACGGATTTAGTTATTCCACCAGAGGCTATTCCAACTTTTAAAAAGGTCTATGACAATTCTGTAGAGCAATTCAAAAAGGAATTTAAAAATTGGGAAGCTGGTGCAAAGGTAGATATTGCGAAAGCACGTACAATTATTTTGCCATTAATAGAAATGGTATTAGAAGACCGTACAATAATTTTTGATCTAAATGAGTATTCGAATCCTAAGGACTATTTATACCATCATTGTGTAGCAACAGCATTGATTTCTTCAGTGATTGCACAAAAATTAGACTATGACAGGGGGATGACCATTCAAGTTGCAATTGGAGGGTTACTAGCTGATTGTGGTATGGCAAAAATTCATCCACGTATCCGTGAGAAAAAAACAACCTTAACGGAGCAAGAGTTTGATGAGATTTATAAGCACCCAATTTATAGTTACAATATGGTCAAAGATTTAACGATTTTAAAGGATACAATGAAAGAGGCTATTTTCCAGCACCATGAGCGCTTAAACGGAAGCGGCTATCCGAAGGGTGAGAAAATCGCCAATATTTCTATTTTCGCCCAAATTATTGCTATTGCAGATGTATTCCATGCAATGACATGTGAGCGAGTGTATAGATCAAAACAATCTTCTTTTAAAGTAATAGAAATGATTAATGAGTCTGAATTTGGAAAGTTTGATATAAAAGTAGTTCGAGCACTTATAGATATTGTTGCTGATCTACCTATAGGTACAATAGTGGAACTATCTAATTTAGAACGTGGCGAAGTAATGTTTGTAAATAAATTTGCACCAACTCGCCCATTAATTAAATTAAGTCATTCAGGTGAGATTTTTGATTTAGGTAAAAATCGTACCTTCTATATTTCACGTATTATAACAAATTTATAATTGTTGTAAGGCAACCCATCAACTTTGGTGTTTGCCTTTTTTATTTTTTACTTCTATTATTGGCAAATGTTTATGTAACGAAATAAAAGACCTTAATCACATCGGTAGTGGGATGATTATAGATATGGTTCCATTTCAGGAGTAGTCGGAAAACTACTGAGGTAGAGAGAATCAGTACGAAGTCATCATGTCCTGTTGCAATTCTGTGCAAAGGAGAAACGTCTGTGACACACAACTTTAGGCAAACGTTATATTGGTCTCTCAGTCGCTGGATGCAATTACATTAAGGATTAATTGAGAGGAGTTTCAGCTCTGTGAAAATTATTCTATCGACAAGATTACGTTTACTGAAACCCTTTGAACATAATGATATAAAAGATGAGTAATAGATTATATAAACTACTGAAATGTTTTTTTTGAGAAAGTGTTGACATAGTTATAGATTCTTGATATTATTAGTGAGTCGCCAAGAGGTGACACTGAAAATGAAGTAATGAACCTTGAAAACTGAACAAGCAAAACGTAATCAATATAGTTTTTAGTAGCTAACCTCGTTAGTGAACAAAACAAATTTTGGACATCATAAAGATGCCAGCAAAACAATTTGAGCTAATCAAATTTCTTTTATGGAGAGTTTGATCCTGGCTCAGGACGAACGCTGGCGGCGTGCCTAATACATGCAAGTCGAGCGAATGATGAGGAAGCTTGCTTCCTCTGATTTAGCGGCGGACGGGTGAGTAACACGTGGGCAACCTACCCTATAGTTTGGGATAACTCCGGGAAACCGGGGCTAATACCGAATAATCTATTTCACCTCATGGTGAAATACTGAAAGACGGTCTCGGCTGTCGCTATAGGATGGGCCCGCGGCGCATTAGCTAGTTGGTGAGGTAACGGCTCACCAAGGCGACGATGCGTAGCCGACCTGAGAGGGTGATCGGCCACACTGGGACTGAGACACGGCCCAGACTCCTACGGGAGGCAGCAGTAGGGAATCTTCCACAATGGGCGAAAGCCTGATGGAGCAACGCCGCGTGAGTGAAGAAGGATTTCGGTTCGTAAAACTCTGTTGTAAGGGAAGAACAAGTACAGTAGTAACTGGCTGTACCTTGACGGTACCTTATTAGAAAGCCACGGCTAACTACGTGCCAGCAGCCGCGGTAATACGTAGGTGGCAAGCGTTGTCCGGAATTATTGGGCGTAAAGCGCGCGCAGGTGGTTTCTTAAGTCTGATGTGAAAGCCCACGGCTCAACCGTGGAGGGTCATTGGAAACTGGGAGACTTGAGTGCAGAAGAGGATAGTGGAATTCCAAGTGTAGCGGTGAAATGCGTAGAGATTTGGAGGAACACCAGTGGCGAAGGCGACTATCTGGTCTGTAACTGACACTGAGGCGCGAAAGCGTGGGGAGCAAACAGGATTAGATACCCTGGTAGTCCACGCCGTAAACGATGAGTGCTAAGTGTTAGGGGGTTTCCGCCCC
>NZ_JBIWDH010000024.1:0-72920 GCF_044761885.1 Lysinibacillus sp. NPDC097231
CTTGCGTTATTCATCTTAATTGAACCGCCGTATACGGATCCGTACGTACGGTGGTGAGAGAGGTCGGGGGTTAGTCACCCCCTCCTACTCGATTGTGAACGATGTGTTGAGGATAGTATAGAGAAATATGGTGAGAGTTATTGGAATAGAATTTTCCAAACTCAAGGAATCTATGTATGTAGTAAACATGAAACGCCTTTAAGATATGCTTTATTAAATACTATTAATAATCCTATAAATAAATTTTTATTACCAAATGAATATGTAGCAGAAGAAATTAAATTAACTGATGGGTCTTTTCAGAAACTTTTAAGTATATCTGAGAACGTTGAATACTTTTTTGAAAATGAAGTAGGCTATATTAATAGTAAAGAACTTTATAATAAATATTTTGAGTGTATTAAGATAGCAGGAATATCTACTCCATTATCAAGTTTAAAAAAGAATTTAGGTGGGATATTGATTTCTAAGTTTGGAGAAGAGGCCTTAGATCTTTTAAACTCTAATCCACTAAAAAATGATTGGCTTTCGTACTTAAGCATAGAGAGGATAAAACATATTCATCCAATTAGACATGTCTTATTAATGGTTGCGCTTTCGAATTCTGTACAAGAATTTTTGACTAATGAATTCGGCTATAAACCTTTCGGAAACGGACCATGGGCATGTATGAATATACTTTCGGATCATTATACAATGGAAACTATTAAAGATATAAACTTAGTATTTAATAAATATAAAGGGGAATTTCAAGGGGAATTTAAGTGTAATTGTGGATTCACATATATATTAAATATCGGAGAAAATTCCCCACTTAATATTGAAAACTTTCATTTTAGAATTAAAGAGAAAGGGGATGTGTGGAATAGAGAGTTTAGTAAATTGGTTAGTAGAGGTGTACCTATTTCGGAGATTGCTACAATAACGAAACAAGCAAAAGGAACAGTTAGAAAAATAATAAAATTTGGACACGATTCCTTTGAACAAGAAAAGGCACGGAAGCGAAAACTTATTATAAAAAATGAGGACATACAAAAAAATATTAATCGAAGGGAATGGATTAAACTAAGGCGTAAATTCCCTAATTTATTACGTACTGAATTAATTGCGGCAAATAAATCTCTATATACAAAATTAAGAAGTAAAGATGCGGTATGGTTAGATGAAAATTTGCCTCTTTCTAAGAGAGGAAGAAGTAAATTAAGTAAAGAAGCATATTTTGAGAAGGACTTAGCATATTTAGAGAAAGCAAAATATGTGATAAATAAATGGTCTGAGTATGAAAAACAAGCTGATAAATTAATAAAAATAACAAAGATACCTATTTTGGTGAGGATCGGTTTAGATTCCAGGTATGTAAATAAATACAAAATGACTTTTAGTTTTATAAAATCAGTTTTAGAATCACATGGAGATTATCAAATAAGAATTATCAAAAATTGCATTGCCACTCATTTTGATGATACTGAATTAAAAAGATATAAAATACTTTCGCTAAGTGGATTAAGGAAACTAGAGCCACAAGCTAAGAAATATTTAGATGATATTATTAAAGAACATAATACTCCAAAATAATTACTCAATAAAAATGAAGTTAAGGAATTAATACAGTAGTATTAAATAGTATACAACTTTTTTGTAACATTTGTTTGAAATTTATAAACAATTCAAGTGTTAAAAGTATACATCTTTTTTGTTACATAATAAAAGTATTTTAATTATGAATGCATGATTTGGGGCTTAAAAGTATACATCTTTTTTGTTATTTAACATGTTTTGTGTGTACACAACTTAATTGTACCCTACACAACTCAATTGTACCCTGTACAACTTAATTATACCCTGTACAACTCAATTGTACCCTAGTATATTTAAGTTAGTAGCTAAATTTATGTAGGGCTGGTATATAAAATAAAATTAGTTGATTTTAGGCTTAAAAAGCTAGTGCCTGCCTCTATTGTATAAAGGAAGGCACTTTTAAATTATGGCTGTTTTTTAAAATTGTTACTGTTCAATCATAATGGCAGAGTTAATCTACAAATGTTTGTAGATTGACTCTTTTTTGTTTTGATGTTTCATAAGTCGATTATACGAATATTGATTCCTGTGATTTTCCATTCAAATCTTAACAAGAATGCTTGTTGTATTAAACTGCCCTTTTAGCGCCAGAAAAATGCTGATTACAATCTTAGGAAATATACACGATTTAAACGTTAAGCCATAACCGTGTAAATATTGGTGTATCAAGTGTTTACGCTTCATGTATAAAAAACTGTATAAATAATGTTCATAAGAAAAGCCGCGAAACGTTGTTTTAACAACATTGATGGCTTCTAAATGTGCGACAAAACTTGCGTTTGGGAACGCTTTTTAGTTTATTGATGTATACATTATAAATCCTTGTTGCACTAAAGTACCACGTTAGTTAATTAATAATATATTTTTCACTAAATAATAGTAACAAAAAAATTATGCAACGCGTGCAACAACACAACCGACCATAATGAACCTGTCTTTTTATAGACAAAACCGAAAAGTAAACCTAATGCAAAAACATATATATGGGTCCCAGCTATAAAGAAATCATAGAATCCAGCATTGTAAATCCAAATTGGGTAGCGAATGACCAAAAATAGTAAAGCAGTTACAATATTTGCTTTCCAAAAAGCCATTTTTTTATTGATTTCTTGTAAAATTAATCCCCTGAAAACAATTTCTTCAGCTAGCCCTGCCATAAGAAAACCATTAAGGTAATCATCAAGGGATAATGAAAATTGAAATGATTGCTGATTAATAATATATGTTTCAAATGCAAAATATAAGCCAACTAACAGTGAAAGAACTACTCCCCAAAATAAACCTCTTTTAACATTAACGTTCACTCTTAAGTAGTCAAATGGGTTAGTATGTAAATAATATTTTATGTATAACCAAGTTGGAACAATCCATACAAACCCCTTAACCAACGCCTCTAATAATGGGTAGATTATTTCACCGAACGAATAAATGTAGTCAATTAACCATAATTCTTTAATTGTCCATGCCAAATAAAATATGAGTAGAAACCCTATCATTGCTTTTACATCATTATTTTTCACTTCACTTTCAACACTTAATTGTGATTCCATTTCTACCTCCATTAATGTAGTTATTTCTATTTTCGAATATTTACCAAGATTGCATTTGGGAACGTTATTTAGGTTTATTATGTATATCTTATAAATCACTTGTGTATTTTTCCGGTAATAGCTGAAACCTAAACTTAGGCATCTCGTTTACGGTAAGATACAATAGCTACTGTAATAAAGATCAGTGTCCATAACATAGAAACACCTGTCCCTTGCATTGGTGTAAGGACATTTATTTCGTCAGAGGAAGGCGGCATATACATATAATATCCTGCCGTATCCGGAAAATAATTTTTAATACCGGGTAAAAAATTTCTCAATAATGGACTGACAATGAAATAATGACCAAGCAGTACCACTAAAGCAGGAGTGGTTCGTCTGAGTACAACACCTATAGCTGCACTGAGAAGGGTGGTTAATGTTAGATAGCCGGTTGCACCTACTAAAGTTTTTATCATAGCATCTATTTCAATCACTAATGCTGTGTCTCTCATCATAATAAAAGCATATAGTACACCTGATGCAGCAATAATAAACGCCATAGGAATGGTTACAATTGCCAAAGCTAAATGCTTCGTGGATAGTTGAAACTCTCGCCAAGGGATCGTAGTTAAAGTAGTTCGAATCTGTCCACCCGTATACTCTGAACAAGTAGCTAAGATACCTAGAATAATGAACCCTGCTTGAAGATAGCCCATAGAAGCAAGTCCTATTTTCAGTATACTTTGCGTTCCTGCTGCCCCTTGTAGACCAGCAGAAGTAAAAGCTGCTGCTAAAACTAAATTTAGAATGAATGTCCCCATAAGAGTGAGCCATACCAATGGTAATGTAACTAATTTTTCCAGTTCAGCACCAAGGATTAGAGTTATCTTTCTACTAGAAGAGACACTCATGATGTAACGTCCCTCCTATGGAATACAATGGCTGCGACAATGAAAAGAACAGCTACCCAAGCAAACATGATTAAACCACCTGTGAATGGGGTGTGAAAACTGTCGCTCGTAAACATAAACATATCAAAGCCAGCCTTATCTGGTAAGTAAAACGCTAATTTTGTAACCTTAGTAAGGAGGTAAGAGACTGTCACAACAGATGAATTTATCATAAGCACAGTAAGCGGGATAATGCCATTCTTAGTTAGAACCGTAATCCCAAATGCTAAAAGAGCAGTAAATATCCAGTAACAAACCGCGCCGATCAGTCTAGATGCTTCAAATGCAGGGGCGTATTCACCAAGAATAAGATTTGTAGCTGACACAGTTGTTAGAATAGCAACAATGGAAAGCAGTATGCTGATCACTGTCACTGCACTTGCTTTTGCCAGCAAAAAGTGGAAACGGGATGAAACAACGGTTAAACTCGTTGTAATCTGATTCCCTCCACCAGATTCACTACCCTCTGTCAAATACTCACTGCTGACAGCAAGCACACCAAGAATAATGATACCTTGCACGCCAAGACCTAAACCAATATAGCCAACTTCCGATAGTCGTGTGCTAACTCCAGCTATAATCTCCTCTTTTTGTGCTGTACTGTCCAAGGCAGCAATGACCGCTGGGGCAAATGCTCCAATAAGAAAGGCAAGCCAAATACCCGGCAGGGAGAACAATTTAGATAGTTCCGCGTTAAATGCTCTCATACAACATCACCTGCATTTTCAGATGTCAGGGCAAAAAAGGCTTCCTCCAGCGTGGAATGGTTCCCTATTACTTCTTCCAATGTTCCATCTGCAACGACTTTTCCATGATTAATAATCACCACATCATCAACAGTCTCTGTCAGCTCTCCCATGAGATGACTGGATAGTAACACCGTTTTTCCAGACGCAGCACGTTCGCGTAAAAATGTCCGAATCCAACGAATTCCTTCCGGGTCGAGCCCGTTTACAGGTTCATCTAAAACCAATATTTTTGGATCCCCAAGTAGTGCTGCTGCCATTCCAAGTCTTCTCCCCATGCCAAGGGAATAATTGCCGACCCTTTTCCCAGCTGCATTACTAAGACCTACTATTTCCAGAACTTCCTCGACACGTGAGCGAGGTAATCCTGCGGCACGAGCAATCCAACGCAAGTGTGCCCGTCCTGTTCGCATACGATGCGCTCCAAATCCATCAAGTGCAGCACCTACTGTTGCTAGAGGATTCTGTAATTCTGCGAATGGCACTCCATCAATGAGTGCACTTCCTGAGGTGGCACGATCTAATCCAAGCAGGATGCGAAGTGTTGAACTTTTCCCTGCCCCATTTGGACCCAAAAAACCAGTTACTCTACCTGGTCTAGCTTTAAAACTGATACCTAATAAGATTTCTTGAGTTCCGCGATGTTTGACTAAGTTATTAATTGTAAGCAACCATAACACTTCCTTTCTGTTATGGTTCTAATTATAAAAAAGCAAAGTTACATCTCGGTTATCTTGTTGTTTACTTCTGGGTTAACTTTAGGTTAAGCTCTACCAATAGCTACTCTTGTACCATTTTCATTTGATGTAAAGTCAGCTTTCAGCTTCATTTTTTTCAACATATAATTTGAAGCCGATAAACCAATCTCCGCCCCACCCTCATAGGAAGAGTTATCCATACCTGGACCTCTGTCTGCAACAATGATCTGTTCTTTTTCTACATCAACCACAATGTTTGTATATTTTCCCTCTGCTGCATGGCGAAGAATATTCTGAAATAAATTATCCAGAACTCGTGTCATCCATTTAGGATCTGCTTCCCAATAAAAAGTCTTCTCTGTCGGTAAATCAACATCTAACTGAATTTCTTTTTCTTCAAATGCAGGATACCACTCAGCGACAGATGCTCTTACTAATCGTACAATATCTGTTGGAGTGGGATGAAAAGGATGTTTCCCTGATGTAAGCAATGTATAGGAAAGTAAATCATCCATTAGATCTCCGACTCTTGTAATCGTATGGTTCATCTCTGCTAATGAGTCTTGCCCTTCAAAACTCATTGATTCTTTATTTAATCTGGTGATACGTCCTCTCAAAATGGTAAGTGGCGTTCGTAAGTCGTGAGATAAATTCGCGATGAGTCGATGGCGTAATAATTCCTCTTCATATTCTCGCCTTCTACTGTCTTCAAGCTGCTGAATCATCCAATTAAAAGAACTTCCTAACTGGTCTATTTCATCCATACGATCCGTTTGAACAGATATTGGTTTAGGAAATGAATTATTATTAGCTGAAAATGACATGACTTCCTGTAAGCGGGTGAGACGTTTACGAAGTCTCAAGAAGAACAGCCAAGATATTACAACAAATGCGACAATAATAAAACCAAACAAAAGTACGGTAAAGTAAAACAGATTTAACATATTCATTTCTTTTTCATTGCTAACAGGAACGAACGAAGTGAAGAAAATAAGCACAAGAAGAGGAAAAAAGATAAATAGAAAATGCACTTTTAGAAAACGACGAAATAATGATCTATTCTGTTTCATAGTTTCACCCGATAGCCTATTCCCTTCAACGTTTCAATAATTCCTGGGGAATCTGGATGACGTTCCAACTTTTGACGCAATCGATGGATATGCACAATTATTGTTTTATCACCAGTAATATAAGCTTCTTGCCAAATGGCTTCGTAGATTCGTTCTTTGGGTAAAACCTGATTAGGATGGCGTAAGAAGTACATTAATATTTGATGTTGTTTCCCTGTTAATATAATTTCTTCACCTGTGCGTTTGTCGTATACCATTTGAACTTCTGGATCTACTTCAATATCATTTCCTAATGAAATGCGCTCGGAATGTGTTCCACCACTTCGACGGATTAATACTTCTAATCTTGCAACTAATTCATCCGTATGGAAGGGTTTCGTTAAATAGTCATCAGCAAATTTTAAACCATCTACTTTATCTTCTATCGATGTTCGAGCAGATAACAGCAATATAGGAACGGCAGGAGCTACCTTCTTTAATCGTTTTCCCACAGTAAATCCGTCTAACCCGGGTAGCATGATATCCAAAATAACTAATTCATGCTGATTTACTTCTCTTTCGGCTCCTTCACCTGAAAGCAGCCATTGAACTGAAAACCCTCGCTGTTCCAATTCTTCTTTTACCCAACTGCCTATTTTCTCATTATCTTCAATATATAATACGCTTCTTTTCAAGTAACATCCCTCTCTCTAAATTTCAAATTTATCTTGCATCATTTACAGTAACAATTGGATGCTTTTGTGTGCGCAAGGTATCACGTAGTGTAGGAAAATTGACTTCAAGCCATTCTCTGTCATTTTTATATAAGTAAGTGAATGTTTTTTAAACTCCGTTTGAAATTGCTTTCTATTTTTTTCTGAAAATTAATCTTGTATTCTTCATAATTTTTATCATTTTTAAAAAGTAATGAATCTGTATTTATAATCCAAGTTAATGTTTCCATGTTCAACTTATTTCTTTCTGTATCCCCCAACCTTTTTTTTCTCCCAATAGCCATTTTAGCATCATTAATTTCTTGTAACTTCATATCTAAAATTTCTACACTTTTCTTCATTCTAAGCCTAAAATCAGTCATAAATAATAATTACCCTTTGCTTAATATTTTATTTGGGAATAAAGTGTATTCCCACCACTATTCTACCGAAAGTATGTAAGATGGTAAAAAAAGTGAAGAAAAATAATTAATAGTTCTATACAAAATATAAGTATGTTCATTATAAGTAGACTCTAGCTAAACAAGTTTGAATGTAGTAATGCTAAGGTTTATGATGTTTACTTTAAGTTGTTCAATTGTTACTTAGAATAGAGTTTGATTATGGATGTTTTATCAAGGTTTGTTGTAGCTTTTGATTAAAGTTCGATAAAAGATAAGTTGCAAACGCTGATTTTATACAGAAAGAAACCAACTGTTTTGATTATCGCACAGGCAAAAAAAGATTTTGAAAATGGTAAGTGTGGTGGTCATAAAAATCCTTCCTATATGACACTTAAGAACAGCTTTGTATCTGTAGTCTCACCTGACCGTAAAGGCTCGATAGCACAAATGTTAAGGCAATTACCATTCATGCAGCGTGGTAAGGTTAGCTATTTAGAGATAAAGGATGCGAATTGGAATATTACAACTACTTATTCCTCCACTAATGGTTGGCATTCGATTGGTACAAAAGAAGAATTTCGTCGTGAAAGTGAATTTGATGCTATTTATATAGAAACGTGGCGCGCATTAAAAGCAGAAGCACAGCAGCAAGTAAAACCAACATCAAGTTCGATTGATACATTTATTTAAGTTATACAAACATATACAAAATAACGTTCTCAAATCAAAGTTTGGGCGCACATGAAAAAGCCACGAATGTAGTTAAATCAACGTTTTGTGGCTTTTTGTATGAACATTAATTATACGGCGTTTTAAGATTGAAAATTTATAAAAAAGTTTGATGAAAAGATCTATTTTGTAGAGTATTTATTTGTTTAACAATCGGGCCATATTATTGAATAACTTGTATTTAAATTATTTAGTTATTTATGTTATAAATAGATAAATATACAAGAAAAGTAGTTGAACAATTTCACTAAATTTCTTAGTGTATACGAAGGATGAGGTTTATAATGAAATATTTTACTAAAGAATGGTTCGAGTTGAGTCAAAAAACAAGTTTCCACCTTAATTTAGTGGAAGATCAAAAGGCTGAATTATTTTCAGAAGAATACTTTCAGCAGCTTTACAATAGCGAATTAATGGTTTGGCTTACTTTACGAGAAGAAATGTATACAATTGATTTTAATAAAGAAGAGGCAACAGAAGAATTTCATAACGCCTTCAACGTAAATCAGATGATTTTAAAAAGGCAATTACCACAAATGATTTTAGAACAGATAGCTGATTTAAGAGTTTTCGCTTTATATACAGCATCCCGTAAGGTCATAAATGCTGTAACTAAATTTTGTGAGGAAAATGAAAGGTCAGTAAATGCCATTCGTGAGAATTACAGAAGCTATTATAAAGAAGCCTCCACTTCATTTGATAAAGAAATTGTAGAGGATTTTCGATTCCATGATTGTAAGGTAATAAATTTAATTCAAAATGACACAAATTTAACATTAACCTTAGATAATTCAGGTGGTTTTACAGATGTAGATGAAGTAACCTTTGCAAATTTTCATCTAATAAAACAAGATGGTTTATTAGAAAATACATGGTGGTTGTATGAGGAAGTGTATAAAGTTAATAATCAATACGAATTTCATGCATTATTAGAAAATGGAGAGAACGAGTTAATTGACTTTATTATTTCAGCTGAACGAGTTTCCTTTACACGTAAGGACTTTTAGTCGAACAAAGTTCTTCAACAAACGGGCGCTATTCTTTAATGATAAATGAATCTTTCTTTATGAAATGGCCTCTTAATTTAAGAACCGAAAGGGTTTTTCTTGTTTATTTTAAAGAGGTTTTTTTTTATCGTTGCAATATTGAAATACTAAATGAAGGATTGGAAGTGTTATTTTGACAGAACAACTAATAAAAAGGCAATTAAAAAATAAATATGGTAATTTTTCTCCCATTCGTTTAACTGGAGGTTATACAAATACAACTTATTTATTAGATGGGACACATCCTTTATTAGTTGTTAAAGTGGCTAATACTTTTAGCCAGGATATTTATAATGAAATAAATTGTTTGAAATTAATTCAAGAAACAGGAATAGCACCAAAATTTTATGAACTTTTGGAAACCAATGATAATCAAATAACAGTAATGGAATACCGAGAAGGGAGAAATGGTCAAGCAATTTTTGATGATAAAGGTGTTGAAAAAATAAAAGAGTTATATAAAAGTTTAGGTAAATCTCTTGCTAAAAACATACATTCCAAAAAATATAATTTTAGCTCAAATGGAATAAAAGAATGTGACTTACACGCTATAAAAATGAGTTTAGATTTTGTTCCTGAAGAACTAAAAAGAAAATCTAAAGTGATATTACAAAAAATCAATGATTCTAAAATGGATTGGGTTTTAACGCATGGTGATTATGGAATGCACAATGTATTATACACCGAAGATAACGTCCTTACTGTTTTAGATTGGGAGTGGTCTGAATGGGCGAACCCTTTAAATGATGTAGGTTGGGTATGCTGGTTTACCAAACTTCACTATCCCAAACAAGCGGATTCATTAAACAGCGTTTTTATTGAACAATATAAAACCAATAACCCTATTTTTTTATCTTCTGAAACATTAAAGGGTTATTGTGTTTATAAAGTATGGAAAATCCTACATAAGATTAAAAATGCGCCATTAGAAGTGCAACAGGAGTGGATAAGACGTTTGGAATGGACAATAGAAACTGATATTTTTGATTTTATCAACTAATTCAACAATCGGGCGCGATTCTGTAATAAGGATCAGCGCTCGTTTTATTAAAGGGGTCATATCGGGTAATAAAACCATTTTTGTTATATTATTAATCCAATATTTTGAGTTTTTTTCCTCCATTAACTTAGCTAATCAGTGGAATAGACAGTAAAATTTCGAGAACACTAAAATGAGGTGTTTTCATATGAAAAAAATTCTTATTTTAATGATTGCTATCTCTCTTTTTGCTGTTTTACCGAAGGCGATAGCTACGACAAATGACTATGATGAAATTGCCAAGTCTGATAAAGTTGGCGTTACTCTTTATGCAAAAAAGCTAAATGGATTATATACAGATTTTAAAATTGATTATCAAGGTAGTATCCTTTCAAAACCTTATTGGATAAACACAACAAATCCTACTTGGTCTCCTGAAATTATCTATGAGGATATCAGTCAAGATGGAAAGAAAGTGCTAGTTATAATTTTGACTAAAGGAATTGGTACTGGTGTTTTAGAACGTGAAGTTCATGTTTTTCAAACCCAACAGCGCAAATCAAATAAAACACAGAGTCTGGTACCAGTTGAAGTCCCTGTTGATGAACCATTAGCGATATTATTAAAAAATGTAAAGACCGAGTTAACACCAAACAAAGCAAGTGTTAGTATTGGTGACAAAAAATATATAATTGATGTTAAACCTTTGGGTATCCAACCTGGAGATTTATTTGACGAGATATACTTTGGTAATCTTATCAACTTTGAAATAAAAGACAATCAACTTATTGCAAAGCTCGGAGGACAAATCTCTCTAGCTGGAGGATATATAGGGGATATTCAAATCACATATAAATTCAAAGACAAAATGTATCAAGTGAAATCCATTGAATTTATACCTTATGAAGAATAAAGAACGATATTCCACAATCAGGCATGAAAAATGATCTTTCAACAATCGGGCGCGATTATTGAACAACATAGCTGGAAAATGATCAAACTTTTTTATAAAAATCTCATACCTATCTAAAAAGAGTAACTCCATTTTGATCAATCTTTTTTCAAAATGGAGTTTTTGAAGTTGCTATTAGATAAGGATTGAGGGATATTTTTTAATCAATCTTTATTCCAAAGCTACATGAATATGTTGTTAACAGATAATAAAGTTGTTTAAAAAATAATAAAGTCGTTTAAAATATAAAATAGTTGTTTAAATATTTGTGTAATTCACATCCGTTTGCTTATAATTAAAATAAGCGAACGAATGTTTTTATTTTAAGGAGTGGATTCTATGATTGCGGCTCTAGAAAAATTAGAGTTTTCTAAGTTGGACTCTCGATTAGTTCATTTATCTCAAGTGTGCAGAAATAATAAAGTTGTTTAATTTACAATAAAGTTATTTGAAAAATAATAATTTTATCGGTGAGTGTATACAAACCATGTAATGCTTGCTGTTAATAATGCTGACGAAATCAAAGCTGTAAGAACACTATATGTTTGCCAAATAAGTATCGTTGACCAATCGAAAGCACAGCACAGTATACCCAGGGCAATCGTAGCGATCAGGAAAATAACTGTTACGATTATTCTCTTTTTTGTCATTGGCTGCCGCTCATTCGTTTTCCTTCTACGTAATCCTAAGAGAAATAGCAGAACGGCCAATAGGCAAAGAATAATTGTGATAGACGACAAAATGATATCCAAAAGCTGTGTGCCGCTTATTTCATATGACTGAGTTAGATTGCCGTCTAATATATCTTTAACTTTTAGTACCAGGTTTATATTGGTATTTGCGCCGTTGCTCAGCAAGCAGACGGCTGTTCGTTCATTTAGCAGTATGGCTACTTCGGTTCTGAAATTTGGATTACCCCCAGTGTGTTCTATAATCGTTTGGTCGGCGTTTACCGACCAGCCTGCCGCATAATACATATCGTTGACAGCCGAAACAGACATATCACCTCTATGTGATTTTTCGATAACCGTGTGAAATATTTCGGGTATGTCCTGCACGATACCCATCTGTATGCCCATCCAACGCGCCATATCTTTTGTATTAGAAATGATGTAGCCTGCGGGTTTATTCCCAGCATAATCCGGAGCTTTAAATGGAGTTGTCATAAAAAAGGAAGAACGGTAGCCCTGTGCCAACTGTCCAGTGGCTTGAGCATCTTCTTTATAAACATACGTCTGGTGAAGACCTAACGGCTGAAATACCTGTTCCCTCATAAAGTCTTCATAGCTTTGTCGCGACACAATCTCAATAACCAAACCCAATACGTCATAATTAACGGTACCATAGTTATACTGTTCACCGGGAGGGAACGCCAATTCAGCATCTACGAGCATTTCCACAGTCTTTTGCAACATATCCGGTGTATTGCCTTGTGGAATATTTTGAGTATGCCTAATATTTGTTAGACCACTGGTATGGTGAAGAAAGTTATTTAGTGTAAGGCTTTGCATATCAACAGGTTTCCCTTGATACTTTAACGTAAACCAAGGTAAATATTTTTGGACAGGGTCAGTCATTGAGAGCAGCCCTTGCTCTTCTAACAGCATAATACCCATACCGGTAAAAGCTTTACTGACCGAGGCTAACTCATAGAGTGTATTTTCACTTGCAGACAACCCCTTTTCACGGTCTGCATACCCTGAAGAAAAGTAGAACACTTCATCATCAGCAAGTATTGAGATCGACATTCCCGGCACACCTGATATACGACAGGCATCATCTAGCAACGCTTGTATTGCCGCAGATTTCGAATCTGACAACGCATAACTTTGTGTTGCGTATCCTGAGAATAATATAAATATCGTTAATACAAAAACAATAATCTTTTTCATAAACTCTCCTTTTTGAAAAATTATAAGAGAATACTATAAATAACCTACTTTTACAACTACTAAACTAAACTTTAATTTATCTTTCTATTCACCTATATAATGAATGTAGAATAGAGTCATGGACACAACCTGGTTAAGTAAGTATTATTATAACCAAGAGAGGACGTATCTTTTTTATGAGTCAAAAACGATACAATAAAGAATTTAAACAAACCGTAGTGGAGCTTTACACTCCGGTACACGGTCAGTCAATTGTCTAGCAAATATGGTGTTTCTGAAGTAACCATTTATAAATGGATTAAATTACATTCTCCAATCGAAGGTACAGAAGAATTAACCGCAGCGGAAGTTTCTTCGATCCAAAAATAAAATCTTCTTTTAAAGCAGGAAATCGAAATCCTAAAAAAGGCTATGACCATATTCGCGAAAAAGTAACCGAACAAGAACTCATTGACCATATTGAAAGCGAACATTATCCTATTCAATTAATGTGTGGCGTTTTAAATGTACCCAAAAGTACGTATTACCAGTCTTTCCACAAGAAACCTAGCGTGTACGAAGTTGAAAACAAAAAAATTACGGATCGTATTTGTGCCATTCACAAAGAAAGTGATGGACGATACAGCAAAAAAATATAATTAATATTGTCACGTAATTCGTAAGAGATTAGTTACAAATGTAGGATTTGAAATAAAATCGTAGGGTTTATAAAAAGTTGAACCGTTTTAAATTTATCAAGGCCTAAATGATAAAAGGTGAAACATATTAGTCATATATAATATGTTTCACCCTTTTACTTCTTGCCCAGTAATCGTGCCCGATTATGGAAGGTCCTATACATGTCTTATTCAATTAATCTATCGTTAGTTCGAAAAGATTCATTTCATCCCTTTAAATTCCAATAATTTTTTTCGAAAAAATTAATTATCTCATCTTTATAGTTAAATTTATCATTGAGCTTTTGTAATAACTCAATATCATGAGTATGAGTTTTTCCTGCCTCAAGCATTTCTCGATATAAGTCAATATAAGGAAGTTTATTATTAATAGCGTTGTTTAATTCCTTTTCTACATCATAGGAAATTTTTTTAAATCTCACCTCAGTAATCCCCATCTCATCAATTTCAAGAATTGCATACTGCGCACGTAGGTCAGAATGTAACTTGCCCCATTTGTAAAAGGGCTGCCCTATAGTTCCTGGGTTAATAATCAATTGATCATTACTACTATAGCGTAACAATTGGTGATGGGTATGAGCATAAATCGCAATATCGTAATCATGCTCAAATAACTGATCAAAATTTTCCTGATTACTAGTGGGCCATAAATCCCCTCCATAATTTTTATTTTGTAAATTATGGCTAATACTGATAGATAGATTATTAACCTGTCTTGTTAGGTGTAATGGTAAATTCTTAATACGATTAATATAGCTTTTATCCAAATTTTCACACTGATACTGAACTAACCTAGAAATATAGATATCAGAAGCATTTTCAAAGTCAATCTCTTTATTTAGTACGTCAAGGAAGCAGTCTTCCCAATTTCCTTTAACATAAGTAGAAACCTTAATCCTATCTAATAGTTCAAATAAATCATTTGTCCCAGGCCCAGGCATGATTAAATCCCCTAAAAACCAATATTCAGTGACATCTTCTTTGATCGAATCTTCGATAACTGCTTTTAAAGCACTTGTATTCCCATGGACATCTGCTAGTAAAGCAATCTTATGTTTCATGTCTGTCATTTGCCCCCTTATAAAATTTACAATATAATCCATAATAGAATGTATATTCTTATTTTATCATATATGGAATTTATTTAACCTATTACCATAGTTTGAGTGATAACCTTTACAATCTCTTTTAATCTATTACATAGAAAGCTTATTTTTCACAACGCTTTTTCCTTAATATAGACGCACTGTAATCAATTCCAAAATCAATGTCTATATCTTCGTTTCGAAGTCTAGCAGTAATTGTCCTCAAAATTTCCCCGTTACTTATAAAAGCTTTTGTTATAATCAGTTCCGATGTTTGATCTGAAATTCCTTTGGAAACATTATGTTCATCTGCGTGTTACCGATAAACCCGCTAATCATCATCAATTTAAGCCCCACATTATTGTTATTTAAGAAAGTGCTTTTTGTGTCACAGAGCGTAAGATTCTTTTTTGGTATAATTTAAAATAATTGTTATTTTCAATTTAGTGAATTAGACAAGGAAATCTTTAAAAGAGTGAACCTTCTTTTACAAAAAGTTTTATAAAGAAAAAATACAATTGTAATACTTGCATAAACGTAAATAAGAGTTAGTTACTATCTTAATTATTGTTAAGAAAATAATAATCAGTAAGGAATGATGAGTATGTTAATGGAAGCAAATTATTATGATATTCTACGAAAATTCGAAGTTTTTTCTTTTCTAGAAGGGAAAGAATTAGAGAAATTTGAGAAGAATTTATTCCAGCGTACATATAAAAAGAACCAAATCTTATTTACAGAAGGTGATCCTCGAGAAAGAATTTACTTATTAATAGATGGTTTCGTAAAATTAGAAAAGACGAATATAGAAGCAGAAACGACTTACACGGATTATATAAAGCCTAATGAATTATTTCCTTATAGAGGAATGTTTCATCATGATTTTTATGATTTTTCCGCGTGTGCAATAACGGATATCGTTGTTCATTATATACCTACTAAAATCTTTGAATCATTTGTAAAAAAAAATAACGATCAATTGTATTTTATTATTAATCAGCTTTCAGAAATCTTAGGTCAACATGAAAAAAGATTACAAATTTCTTTATCAAACTATGTAAAAGATAAAGTAGAGTTAGGAATTGCATACTTAATGGAATATTTTGGGGAGGATGATGGTCATGATATTAAAGTAGACTTACCTATGACTATTAAGGAGTTATCACTAATGCTTGGTGTCTCAAGAGAGTCGGTCTCTGCGTGTTATGGCGACTTAAAAAGAGAAAATTTACTCTCGGAAAAAGCTAAACGAATAATCATACATAATCCAGAGTATTTTCATAAGAAGCTAACCTAAAATCTTAATATGAATATAGCCTTTAGAAACCCATTGAAAGTGTATTCTTTCAATGGGTTTTTTTGATAATGGTGAAAAGTGAGGAAAATTCCACACTACCCTAGTGGAACTTTCTAACTAAGCATAAGTGAATTTTTTAACATAGGTATGTAGGTAAATTTTACATGTTAGCTATCTGTTCCTTAACGAAAGCGTTTCCATAATAATGGTACGCTATAAGTGTAGTAAGTAGCTACAAGAAAATTTTACTGGAGGTTATTCATTATGAAGAATGTACTAAATGTCACATCAGAAATTGGAAAACTGCAGACGGTCTTACTACATCGACCTGGAAAAGAAGTTGAAAACTTAACACCAGAGTATTTACAAAGATTACTTTTTGATGATATTCCATTTTTACCAATCATTCAAAAGGAACACGATTTTTTTGCACAAACGTTAAGAGATAATGATGTAGAAGTTTTGTACTTAACGACGTTAGTAGCTGAAGCGTTACATACAGACGAGTTAAAAAAACAATTTGTTATAGATATGTTAAACGAATCGAAAATCTCGGTGGACGACTCTCACAATGTCATTGCTGAATACTTATTATCATTTGAAACAGAAGAAATGGTCAAAAAAATTATGGCGGGCGTTCGTAAAAATGAAATCGAAAAACTAAAAAAGAAACATTTATATGAAATGCTTGATAATCATTATCCATTTTATATGGATCCTATGCCTAACTTATACTTTACGAGAGACCCTGCAGCTACAATCGGTAATGGTTTAACAATCAATAGAATGAGAGAAGTAGCTAGACAGCGAGAATCACTGTTTATGGAATATATTGTTAAATATCATCCGCGCTTTGCTGAAAAGGACATTCCAATTTGGTTTAACAGAGATTTTGATTTTCCGATGGAAGGTGGCGACGAGCTAGTACTTTCTAAAGATACCATTGCTATCGGAATCAGTGCACGTACTGCAGCGAAAGCCATTGAACGTTTTGCATTAAATGTATTTAATTCTCGAAGTGATATTAAAAGAGTTATTGCTGTAGAGATTCCGAAAATTAGAGCATTTATGCATTTAGATACAGTATTTACAATGATTGATTATGACAAATTTACAATTCATCCTGCTATACAAGATTCTGATGGAAAAATGAATATTTATATTCTTGAAAAAGGGTCTGATAACGAGACGTTAAATATTACGCACAAAACCAATCTATTAGAAACATTAAAAGAAGTGTTAGAGCGTAAAGAAATCCTATTAATTCCATGTGGTGGTGGTGATGAAATTGCTGGACCTCGTGAGCAATGGAATGATGGATCAAACACGTTAGCAATAGCTCCGGGGAAAGTTATTACGTATGACCGTAACTATATTTCGAACCAGTTATTAAGAGACAACGGGATTGAGGTCATTGAGGTATTAAGTTCAGAGTTATCGAGAGGGCGAGGCGGCCCACGTTGTATGAGCATGCCTTTAATCAGAAAAGATTTAGACTAAATAAAAATAAACAGTGAAAGGAAGTTGCATGATGACAACAAAATCAATCTTAAATAACGGATTAGTCGGTAGAAGTTTACTTACATTAAAGGATTACACAGAAGATGAAATTAACTATTTGATCAATTTGGCAGCTGAATTAAAAGAAATGAAGAAGAAAGGGATTCCACATCGCTATTTAGATGGGCAAAATATTGCACTACTTTTTGAAAAACCTTCAACTAGAACTCGATGTGCTTTCACAGTAGCTTGTGTAGATCTAGGCGCACACCCTGAATATTTAGGGAAACATGATGTTCAATTTGGGAAAAAAGAATCCACTCGTGATACGGCAATTGTGCTCGGACGGATGTTTGACGGAATTGAATTTAGAGGTTTTAGTCAAGCCACTGTGGAGTCTTTAGCAAAATATTCTGGGGTCCCGGTCTGGAATGGATTAACAAACGAGTTCCATCCAACTCAAATATTAGCCGATTTCTTAACAATAAAAGAACAAAAGGGACATTTAAAAGGCGTGAAATTAGTTTATGTTGGAGACGGTAGAAATAACGTAGCCAATAGTTTACTCATAGGGGCAGCAAAATTAGGTGTTAACATACGAATCTGTTCACCAAAAGAATTATTCCCTAGTAATGAAGTGGTCGCATATGCAGAAAAACTTTCTGAAGATTCAAAAGGGGAAATCTTAATAACTGACAATATCGATGAAGCTGTAAATGGTGTAGATGTAATTTATACAGATGTGTGGGTATCGATGGGAGAAGAGGATAAATACAAAGAACGAATCGATCAATTACTCCCCTATCAAGTTAATAGTGAAATGCTCCAGAAAACGGGCAATGAGAATGTGATGTTTTTACATTGTCTTCCAAGCTTCCATGACTTAGAAACAGAAGTGGGATTAAATGTATACAGGGAATATGGGTTAAAAGAAATGGAAGTAACAGATGAAGTTTTCCAAAGTGTAAACTCTTTTGTTTTCGATCAAGCAGAAAATCGATTGCACACAATTAAAGCGGTCATGGCAGCAACAAATCACCGACTGTGAGTTTGTAATTTGCAGGGAGGGGAGCGAGTACTGCTCCCTCTACTTTCTAATTAAAGAAAGGTGATAAAAATGCAGGATAAAAAGTTAGGGATTATTCCGTTAATAGCATTGGTCATAGGATCTATGATAGGTGGCGGCGCATTTAACTTAGCAGGTGATATGGCATTAGGTGCAAATGCGGGTGCAGTAATTATAGGTTGGATTATTACAGGTATTGGTATTTTAGCTTTAGGATTTGTATTTCAAAATCTATCAATTCAAAAGCCAGAATTAGAAAGTGGTATTTTTAGTTATGCAAAAGAAGGTTTTGGGCCGTTTTTAGGTTTTAGTAGTGCTTGGGGCTATTGGGTATCTGCTTGGCTAGGGAACGTCGCTTATGCAACGTTAGTAATGTCATCAATCGGTTACTTTATTCCGGCATTTGAAGGTGGGCAAAATATTGCCGCTATTTTAGGGGCGTCGGTTTTATTATGGTCAGTGCACTTCCTTGTACTTCGAGGGATAAGCTCTGCAACATTTATAAACACAATTACAACTATTTGCAAAATAATACCAATTTTCCTATTTATATTAATTACTATTTTTGCTTTCAATTGGGACAAATTCACATTTGAATTTTGGGGAAGTGAAAGCTTCTCTTGGAGTGCTATATCAGATCAAGTAAAAAGTACTATGCTTGTGACATTATGGGTGTTTATCGGTATAGAAGGCGCAGTGATTATGTCTGCTAGAGCAAAAAGCAAATCTGATGTAGGAAAAGCTACGATTATTGGATTAGTTAGTGTGTTATTAATTTATGCGTTAATAACGTTAGCTTCGATGGGTGTAATGACACGAGACGAGCTAGCAGGTTTACCAAATCCGACAATGGCATATGTTTTTGAAGCAGTAGTCGGAAAATGGGGTGCGGTGTTTATTAATATAGGATTAATTATTTCTGTATTAGGGGCTTGGTTAAGTTGGACATTATTTGCATCCGAACTACCGTTTATTGCTGCGAAAGATAAGGTATTCCCTAAATGGTTAGCGAAAGAAAATAAAAATCATGCACCAGTAAATTCACTTTGGTTAACGAATGGATTAATTCAAGTTTTCCTTATCACATTATTATTCACAGAAACCGCTTACAACTTTATGTTCAGTTTAGCATCTTCAGCGATATTAATTCCTTATATGTTATCAGCATTTTATCAGGTAAAGCTAACATCTAAAAATAATACTAAGCAATTAGTTATTGGAATCATTGCTAGTATTTATACGATATGGCTAGTTTATGCTGGTGGAATAGACTATCTATTATTAACGATGTTACTTTATGCACCAGGAATCATCCTTTATAAGCGTACTCAAAAAGAATATGGCCTATCACGTAAAGATACAAAGGTAGAGATTACATTAATGTTGATATTTGTAGTACTAGCTGTATTTGCATTAGTGGGGCTAGTAAGCGGAAGTGTTAAATTCTAACGATAATTTAAGATTGGTGTGAAAAATATGACGAAAAGAGATAAAGTTGTAATCGCATTAGGTGGTAATGCAATCCAAGCGGGTGATGGTACTGCTGAAGCTCAGCAGCAAGCGATTAGAAAAACCGTCACATTAATAGTAGAAATTATTAAGCTAGGTTATCAAGTTGTCATAACTCATGGCAATGGCCCTCAAGTTGGGAACATTTTATTGCAGCAAACCATTGCTGGAACTAAGGGCATACCACCGATGGCACTTGATACTTGTGGTGCTATGAGCCAAGGAATGATTGGTTACTGGATGGAAAAAGAAATCGACGATTTATTAAGAGAGCAAGGCATAGAAAAAGGCGTAGTTTCAATTGTTACTAGAACTGAAGTAGATCCAAATGACCCAGCATTTACAAATCCTACAAAGCCTATTGGGCCATTTTATACCGAAGAAGAAGCAATAGCAAAAATGCAACAAACTGGTTCTACGTATGTAGAAGATGCTGGAAGAGGTTGGAGACGAGTTGTGCCATCTCCTATGCCTATTGATATTATCGAGCATGGCATTATAGGGAAGCTGGCGGATTCAGACCAAATCGTTATTTGTGCGGGAGGAGGCGGTATCCCTGTTTATAAGGAGAATCACAAATTTATTGGTGTAGAAGCTGTAATAGATAAGGACTTTAGTTCAGAAAAATTAGCTGAACTAATTGATGCGGATACTTTGCTCATATTAACTGGCGTCGACCACGTGTATATTCACTATAATCAGCCGAATGAAGAAGCCTTGAATTATGTATCTATTGAAGACCTGAAAAAATATATAAAACAAGGGTACTTTGCACAAGGAAGTATGTTACCAAAAGTAGAGGCAGGTATTACATTTGCTGAATCTAAAGCAGGACGTACATCCATTATTACTTCATTAGACAAAGCATTAGAGGCATTATTAGGAGAAGCAGGCACAGTAATTAAAAAATAAAATAGAGGATGGGACATAACTAGCTGATTTCCAAGAAAAAAGAGAATTCGATGTCATTCGAGTTCTCTTTTTTCTTCGATGCATTGAGTTATTCCATTTTCTCTATCCTATTTCTCTGTTAATGACAGTGTATTTTCGAAGATTTACTGCCATTAACGGTATTCATCTAATGCTAACATGAACATACTCGTATAATAATAAATTAATTAAATAAAAAACGGAGTATATGTGCCATTGTCTTTTTTTGTTGTTTCCAACTTTATCCAAATTACTTTTTTTACTATCTCTGAATTTTTGCTCTGATGTTACCCACTTTATTTGTCCTATACAAATCGAATTAGTTTAGGATTGATTGCCATTCTTTTCTGAAAGAAAGTTTTAAATGAGCGTAAAAATCGTGTTATTCTGGTTCAAGAGGGATTTCCCATTTCGTAGTTGTTTGTGTGGTAACTAACAATTGTACATGAGAATCTCTTTTTTTTATTGGGAGAAACTAGATCATCAACACGTGTGTTATTTTACATTAACATCAAAAACAAACGTTTCTTTTCCTTTATTCCATATAGCATTAAGTTCGTAAATATAATACCCCTCTTTAGATGGCATGGTTATTTTTTCATCTTTAATTTCAACATTTTCAATTGTGCCATCTTCATTCATTTTAGTTACGTTAATAGAGATTGGATTCTTTTCAATTTTAAATTTTAATATATCTCCTTTTTCGACTTCTAATGTTTCGAAGTTATCTGCTATTTCACTAATATCAGGAGAACCTTTTAGTCTTACTTCAAAACCGTCATCTTTCCATTCATAATTACTTGGAATCATAGTATAATGCTCCCCATCAAAAATAACTTGGCCTTCTGGTTGTTTATGAATACCGGTTGGAAATACATTGCATCCGGTCAAAATAATAACTATTAGTATTGGTAAAACTATTTTATTCATTTGACCACTCTCCCTTTTTACTGAATTCCCCTACAGTGAATATATCATAACATTATTTTCATCAAGACTTTATAAAAATTTACAAAAATATAGATATATGTTAATATATAACAATAAAATAGGGGGGATGAAAATGAAAAAAAATTTATTGTCTGGTCTTTTATTAGCAAGTAGTTTTTTATTATTTAATAATGATGTATCAGCAGCAGAACAAAGCACTTCTACAGGTCAACTATCAGAAGAATCCACAGAAAATATTGTTTATTTCGATATGGACAAACAAGATATTTTAGTTACTGATGATGTTATTATTAGAAAAATCGGCCCGAGTAGTAACTCTCTATTAAACACATTAAGTTTAAATCAAGATATTTCTTTATTAGGTAATGGGGTTTGGGACCTTCTTGGATATGAAACTGTTTATTCTCAATCAAGCATTTGGCATTCGGACGGTGGAGATTTCAAAGTAGTAATAGATCAAACTGATTTTGGCCCAGTGTTTTATCAATTGAAAGAAGAAGATACATACACTTCCCAAAGTGTAGGATCACAACAACTGGTTTCTGGTACTGGAGTTGTTGAGATAGTATACAGAAATATTACAAGTTATGTCGATGGAGATAATAATCTTGCTGAATTTTATATGACAAAGTTAACACATAAAAGCAATGGTTATCTAATGGCATTTTACGATTAATATTTCAACAAACTTAATTTTTTCGCGCCTCTTTTTGAATGAAAGAGGCGTTTTTATTGTCTTAAATAATTAATAACTCTTTTCTAATTCTTGATTTATTTAAGTCATGCTAAGTTATTACGACGACGAATTTTATGAATTTTCCGATAAAATATTCTGGAATTCTTCAATAAATGCATTCAGTATAAGATAAGTACTAAAATATCTAATACAACGCAAATATTTACAATGGCTATTGCAATTTTGTTAACATCTTTAACTTCTTTCTGCTGCAGTTTTATCTTTCTATATAAAACTTGAATCTTTTTTTGCATCTGTTTTCTATTTTGTTTTTTTCTGCGCAATCATTTTTTCTTCTTTTCAGA
Source organism: Lysinibacillus sp. NPDC097231 (assembly GCF_044761885.1). Lineage (NCBI taxonomy): Bacteria > Bacillati > Bacillota > Bacilli > Caryophanales > Bacillaceae > Lysinibacillus > Lysinibacillus sp. NPDC097231. The sequence goes on from NZ_JBIWDH010000024.1 coordinate 23,325, forward strand.
TAAGATTATAGGAAATCAATAAACAAAATTTTTAATTGAAATAAACTTCGAGGTTAGCTTAAGTACAAATCATTAAATTGATATTAACATAAATATCCAATAACGAAAATAGAGAACAATGATGTTCGACAGTCTTAAAGCAACGAGGTTGATTCCTTTAACATTGAGCTTCTTCGAGGAAGCAAACCAAGTTTATCAATCTTTAATAGGGGAGAATGGAACCCTAGATAAAAGTGATGTGAAAATTATTGGGGCAGTAGTAACTGGCACACCAAAGCAATTGGAGTCACTACAAGGGCAAACATACATTAAAGCATCTACATTTGGGGTAATATCGAATCGAAAATAGTGAACTTGAAAGACGATAGAATAGCTTTTCTAGTCAACAACCTTTAACAAGCAAGGGTCTAAAAAATTACCTAATCCCCTGAAAAAAATAGAAAGATATTTAGCTACTCTTGAATAAGATAAGGATGGAAAATTACAATATATCTATATCGGGGATATTTAGTAATAAAGACATCGAATATCAGATGCAATCTGTACTCGATGTCTTTTTGTTAAATTAAATAGCTTCTTATATTCCTCTATTAACTAATATTATCTTCAACTACTCTCAGACCTTCTAACCCATCGAAAACACTTTAATGCAACTTTAACAACAATTTTTAGCTTTAAAAAGCACAATATATTTTGCGGAAATCTAAGTAACATACTTATGAAAAAATTACCTAATTGCCCAATGTTATAATAATATTACCTTATTTTTAGCATTTATTTATTGGGATTATAATAATATCATTGTCTTGTAAGGCAAATTTTGATTGTTAAATTAATCATTGTAAATTTAGAAGATTGCTTTACAGATAATCTTTTTGTAATAAACTTATTATTTTCGAAAACTTATTATACATAATTTTTGAAATTAATAGAGCGTTAATATTGTTTTCACAAAATAATATAATTTTATTAGAGTTCTGGAGGAATAAAATAATGACAAAGCAAAACAAAGGTCGTAAATTTTTCGCAGTTTCAGCTACAGCAGCCCTAGTAGCGTCAGCAATCGTACCAGTCGCATCAGCTGCTGAATTTAAAGATGCAGATAGCATTTCATCATGGGCAAAAGAAGCAGTACAATTTTTAACTGACAAAGGTTTCATCCAAGGTGACGAAAAAGGAAACTTCAATCCAGCTGGTACACTTACTCGTGCAGAAGCTGCTGAAATTTTATCAAAAGCATTAGATTTAAAAGCAACTGGAACAGAAGATTTTTCTGATGTAAATGAAAATGACTGGTTCTATAACGCAGTGCTTGCAACTTCACCAGAATTATTTGACGGTATGGGCAATGGTAAATTTGAACCTAAAGCTCAATTAACAAGAGAACAAGCTGCTAAAGTTATCGTACAAGGTTACCAATTAACAGGTAAAGCTGATCTAAGCCAATTCGCAGATGCTTCTAAAGCTTCTAAATGGGCTGTATCATACTTAGAAACAGCTGTAGAAAACGGCGTAATCAACGGTAAAGGTTCTTTATTAGCACCACAAGATAAAATCAGCCGTGAAGAATTCGCTACTATGGTAAAACGTACAATTGATGCAACAACTAAGGAAGTAACACCAGCTGTAGCATCTGTAAAAGGACTTAATGCGAAGGAATTTGAAGTGAAGTTCAACACAGCTGTTGATAAAGAAGATGCTGAAGTGACAGCGAAATATGCTATTAATGGTGTAGTTATCACAAAAGCAGAAGTATCTGAAGACGGCATGACTGTTATTTTAACGACTGATAAAGAGATTAAATTAGCAAATGACAAAGTGACTGTAAAACCAATCAAAACTAAAGCAGATGCTAAAGTTCTAACTGAAGAATTCAACAAATTAATCACATTTGCAGACACAACTCCTGTTAGCGTTAATGCCGTTGAAGCAAAAGGTACAACAGCAGTTATCACTTTCGATGAGCTTGTACAAAGTGAAGGTACAGTAAGCTTAAATGGTACTGAACTTGCTAAGGATCGCTATACTTTATCTGGTAAAAAGTTAACAATCAACGGTTTAACTGCTGAGCAAACTTATAATGTAGACATTGTTGGCGCAACTGACTTTGCAAATAATATCGCAAATCCTATCGCAGTTAACTTCACAGTTCTTAAAGCAGACGTTGATAATTCAAAACCAACTGTATCTACAGCTGTGAATGGTACAGAAATCACTTTTGATTTCTCAGAAGAATTAATGAAACAAAATCTTGATGGAAATGCTACTACTGAAGAGTATGCAAAAGTAACTGTTGGTTCTATTGTTTTCTACTTAACAGATGCTAATATTAAAGATGCTACTGATAAAACTGTATTCACTATTGATGCAAAAACTGCTTTAGGTACATCGACATTCATTAATACAAACATTAAAGTAGAAGGACAAAAAGATTTAGCTGGAAATGCTGGAGACGCATTTGAGTTCAATGCTATTCTAACTAAAGATACAACGCCTGCTACATTTGTATCAGCTTCTACTAAAATGTTAGTAGCTGATGATGTAAATGCAACTACAGACGTAGATGCTTTATACCTTACTTTTAGTGAACCTGTAAAAGTAGATGGTGAATTAACGCTTAAATCTCAAAACGGTGTTGTTTACACTGCTGGGAAAGTAACAGCTGTAAAAGCAGATGCTGGTTTCGATGTAGATGGTAACGGTAAAATCGAGGGTGCTGAGAAAAATACAGTAAAAATTGATATTGATTTAGATAGCAATTCAACATATACATTTGAATTATCTGCTAAAGCAGTTAAAGATTTATCTAAAAACGTAACTGCAGAGGCAATTACATTTAATGTTGCAACTGGTGCATTCGAAGCTACACCAGAAACACCAACAGATTCATTAGTACTTGGAGCTACACCTGAGGTAACAGATAATAATGTATTTACTGTTGAGTATGCTGCAGATGTGACTGCAACAGCAACAAATGTAGCTAACTACACACTTGGAGGAAAAGAGCTACCTGCTGGAACTCAACTTCAATTTGTAGATGGTACTAAAAAAGTAAGATTCACATTACCAGAGGGTTCTATCACAGCTAATGGTAGTTATGTACTTGAAGCTAAGAATGTAGTAGATACTAAAGGTAACACACTTAAAAATGGTAAAGCTTCAATTACACTAGCACTTAAAGAAAATATTGCACCTGTAGCTTCTAAAGTAACAGTTGTAAATAACAAAAAATTTATCGTAGACTTCTCTGAAAGCATTGCTAAAGAAGATACACCAACAGGTTTAACAGTGAAGATTGCAGGCTCAACTGTAAAACTTACTTCTGCTATTGTAGAAAATGGTAAACTTACTGTGACTACTAAAGCTGAATATGCTTTAACAGATAGCATTGAAGTTGAATTCAAATCAACTAATCTAGTTGATGCTAATAACAACAAAGTTAAAGACGGTTCTATTTCAAAATAATAATAAATTTGAAATGATGTAAACTGTTCAAATTAGAAAGGCCTTGTAGAGATATCTCTACAAGGTTTTTCTTTTTAGAATTCGTATCCAGGATTAATATACATATTAAAAAGCCATGCATTTTCAAGCCGATACAAAATTGTAAGTATTTTTCACATTTACTATAAATCATCTTGTAATTATATGGTATAATTTCAAGCGGCGTTGAAAATAAAGACCAAGGGAGAGAAGATAATATGATGAAAAAGATACTGAAACGTACGAGTGCTGCGTTGCTTGGCGCTTCATTGATGCTGACAACGATTGTGCCAGTGATCCATGCGGAGGAGCAATCACCTGCCCTAACACCATCCATTAGTAATTGGGCTATTGAAACCTTAAACGAGGGTGAAAAATACGGCATTTACCCAATTGAATGGTATTATGAAGGCTTCCTTCAAGAAATTTCGGTGGAGAAAGTAAATGAACTACTGGCATTAACAGAAAAGAAAATTGCTTCCCTGGGCTTAGCGGAAAATAAACAGTACAAGCCAGTGAGCGTGAAGAACGATAACACACGCGGTGATATTGTAAAGCGTTTGTATAATATCGTGGCGCGCTACGATTTACCTGTCGGCACAGATGCCATTAAATTTATGAAAGAACATAATATATTACAAGGTTCGTCAAACGGACTACAGTTAGAGGAAAAAGCAACGACGCAACAAGCTGTACTACTAGCTGTCCGATTCATTCAGAGTACATATGCACTTGCAGAGCAAGGTGCGAAGGGGGTAGCTTGGGTAGTGGAGGATGAGGATACACTTGTGTATTTACTTGGCTCCATTCACCTAGGTACACCTGACTTATATCCGTTCGATAAAAAACTAGTGAAGGCGTTCGATGAAGCGGATGCGCTGTTAGTAGAGGCAAATATTCTGGATACGAAAGGGCTAGAATATTCTGCAGAAAAGGGAATGTATTCAGACGGCTCAACACTGAAAGATGCTGTTGCGCCAGAAACATATGCGAAACTTGAGAAAGTAGCGAAACTATACAATCTCCCGATGGAAGAACTGACATTGCAAAAGCCTTGGATGCTGACAAGCACATTATCACTGCTGGCAATGGATGATTCCTTTGGTATGACACCACAAGAGTTGGCGATGCATGGTATTGATATTTACTTTTTATTGAATGCACAGCTACAGCAAAAGCCAGTGATTGAATTAGAAGGTACAAAAGCACAAATTGATATGTTTGACGCGTTATCACCAGAAGCTCAGGAGCAGTCTTTAGTCGCTGTGTTGGATAACATCATCAATCCATCTGAAGAGAATCAAGCTAAAATCCTCGAAGAGTGGTTTACAAGTTGGAAGCAGGGCAACGTTGAAGAATTTGCAAAAAGCTTCCAAGCGATGCAAGGCGAATCGTCAGAGTACAATGAAATGCTATTTGGTTTACGAGATGAACAAATGGCAAAGAAAATCATGAATGTACTTAAAGAGAAAAAAGGTACGTACTTTGTTGTTGTTGGTTCAGGTCACTACTTAATCGAGAAAAGCGTGCGCTATCATTTGGAGAAAAACGGTTACAAAGTGAAGCCGTTTTATCAATAAAGAAAAAATAATTTACCGGTAAATTCCTGTTGGAGTTTAAGGGAAATGCATTTTAAGTTGTACTTTAATTTAGTTATTAGAGTAAAAAAGCCTTTAAGGGATATATTTCCTTAAAGGCTTTTTAGATAAGGAAGTATAAGTTTGGTGATGTCTAGGTATTCGCTTGAGTCTCTTCACGTGGCAAAAGGGCAAATGCGCTTTTCTTAGTAAAAATTAGTGTACATATAAACATAAAAAAAATACAAACTAATGTTAACGTCAAAATTTAAGGAGGTTACCTTGGCTAATTCAAGACACTCGAAACCAGATGATAGATCTAATAACGTTGAACGAATTCGTGATATCGTTAAGAACACTGAAGAAAAACTTCATGAAGCGGAAATTAGTTTGGAATTTGCAGACCCTATGCAAAGTGAAATGATTAAAGAAAAAAATAAGCGACGTCAACAGTCAATTGAAGGATTAAAAGAAGAAATGAAAGATGAAATGGCAGCACGCAAAAAAGGAGAAGTGTAGAATTGGAGACTTAGGTTTCTCCATTTTTCGGACTTCACAACAAAAGTAGATGGTCTAGAAGTTCTATAATGGACTTCTAAAATGCCATCTGCTTTTATGAGGAGGTAAATAACTTATTACATTCCAAAGTATGCCCATTTTGAAAAAATATTTGACAATTTTTGTGTTAAGTTCTTTAAAAATAAAATAGTACTGAATAACTTCAATTAAGTATTCCGATGAAAAGCTGCTCTTAAAGTCTTTTTCTGGGGTTTTATGGGAATATTAGAAAACTAATTTTCTATTTATAGATTTATAAGGATAATTAGATTATGATTTTATTCAGGTTACATATAATGCATAGCTAGTCAATATTAATCTTAGATTGAATGAACCTCAATAAGAAGTCATCTTTCTCATTCACTGCTAAATAATAGGCGATTTTATAGGATTCAATATAGTTTGGTATATTTAGCATTTGCTCATTATAGGCTTTCTCATAATAGAGATGGCTAAGGCGTAATTGTGTATTGACATTTGGTTTATTTGCCCATTGAATACCTTGTATAGAAACTTTTAAAGCTTTTTCGTATTCCCCATATTTTGAATAGGCATTAGCAATATTGAAGTAAATTAGCGTTATTTTCGGGTCATTTTCAATCTTTGTGTTCGTATCAATATCTTGTAAAATGATTTCAAAATAGCGAAATGATTCTATAAACATCTCCATTTTCGCTATAAAAATACCAAGGTTGTTAAGTATAATAATCTCTTGATAGGAAAGATTTGATTTATTTTCATAATAAGTGATATAGAGTGCTTCTTCTAATATTTCATAAGCCTTATGATGTTCTCCTTTAGTAAAACCATAGTACAGTGCTTTATAAAATAAAAGGAGTTGCAGGTCTAATGGAGTATAGAAGAATGAATGAAGATGATGGGATTTTATCAATCCATAAATTTCTTCATATTTTCTCTGATAAAATAGTGCTGATAACTTTTCTTTTAAGTTTTTTTTAATAGTCAACTCAGTTGTTGTGTATTCACTCAGTTCATCTAAAGGTACTTCCAATCGTTCACACAACTTTGCAAGCAAGTGGAAATTAGGTGTGTGTTTGTTTTTCTCAATTTGGCTTAACATGCTTTGCGAACAGACTCCTTCACTTAACTCCTTTTGTGATAAGCCTTTTGATAATCTGAGACTACGAATTTTAGTTCCTATATCCATGTATTTCACACTCCAAAATTGAAATGAGGTGCAACTATGCTTGAATTTTTAATTACTACACTAAGTGATCTTCCTTACAACCTAATTCACTTTTTAAAATTTTAATGAAATTATATTTAAATGTCTCATCTTTCATGAGTTAAAAGAAGCATTTTGAAATACATATGTAATCAGTTACTAGGAGATACTCCATGCAACATAAATATGAAAGAGCCATTACATCTGATTTATTGGAATATATGTAGTTAGTAATGCAACTTTAGATAAAAGTTGTAATAGAGAGAATTCAAGGCACAGAGCAAACCAGTAACAATCTATGTCGATGGTTTTGATTTATTATATTTAGTATATTTTATTGGTAATAAAATCGACTATTGAGTAAAATCCTATCTTTTTGCAGTCTAGCTTTTTAAAAAATGTGCATTTTATGTAATTTTTGATGGAGATATTTGGGGTTAAAGATGGATACGGATATTTGGATAATGCTTCAACAAGCGATCCAAAACCTAATAACCTTAATTAATATTATATCTCTTATAAAAGAGCTGTAAGGAGATAAAGGGTATGTTTAAACAAAATTTTGCAGATAGGCTTAATAAAGCAGTTAAACAAAAAGAATCCCATTCGGTTATAGGGTTAGATCCTATAATTTCACGTATTCCCAATTTTATAATAGAAGAAGCTAAAAAAACATATGGCGAAAACCCAAAGGGAGCTGGGTTTGCTTTTACTCAATTTAATAAATTAGTTATTGATGCAATTAAAGATAACGTGGCAGTTATAAAGCCTCAACTAGCATATTATGAAGTTTTTGGTGAACACGGAATTCACGCTTTTTGGGAAACTGTGAAGTATGCTCAACAGATGGGATTGCTTGTAATCGCCGATGCAAAAAGGGGCGATATAGGTTCTACTGCAAAAGCCTATGCAAATTCATTTTTTAGAGATGAAAACAACAAATGGAATCAAAATAAAGATGCAGTAGATGCACTTACAATTAACCCCTATTTAGGTAGAGATAGCCTTGAACCGTTTTTTAACTCAGCTAAAGAGATAAATTCTGGATTATTTGTTTTAGTTAAAACGAGTAACCCATATTCGGGGGATTTTCAAGACCAGAAGTCAATAGATGGAATATCCTTAGCTGAGAAAGTAGGATTTCTAATAAATAAATTTTCTAATGAACACTTAGGGGAATCAGGTTATTCTTCAATTGGGGCTGTTGTAGGAGCAACCTATCCTGAAGATATGAAGGTATTTAGAAAGATAATGCCTAAATCCGTATTTTTGGTTCCGGGATATGGAACACAAGGAGCAACTGGAAAAGATGTTGTTAATGCTTTTAATGAAGATGGATATGGGGCTTTGATTAGTGCCTCCCGCAGTATTATATACTCTTTTGAATCAGTAAATGCTCAGGATCATATGGCTGTGAAAAATGCTATCACACAAGCAACTATTGAAATGAATAAAGATATTAATTCAGCTTTAAAAAAAGAAAATAAGCTGATCTGGTAGAATTTTTGATCATTCCCTTTTAAAGTATTATTTAGAAAACCTTATTCCATATCCAATACAATAATTTTAAAAAACACAAAGTACCATTTGAAAAACTTCAAATGGTACTTTGCGTTTTAAATCGAATTTACATATGATATGGTTCATCATAAATATGTAAATTAAGATTCATTTTCCTTCTATCATCTTTTAAATCACACTCAACACTTTACGCCTTCGTAATATGAGAGGCTCTTTCACCATAAGTAAAAACATTATCTTCATTCAGCGGAAATGGATTATCAACAAAGGTAATGTAAAACTGTTACCATTAAAGGAAGGAGGTAAATATATGAAGATAAGATTAGCTAAATTAGGGGACTTACAGCAATTGTTGTATATTTTAAATACCGTTACTTTGGATTTACAACAAAAAGGGATACACCAATGGGATTACCCTTGGGATAATAATAAAATTGTTAATCAAATAAAAAATAATTTCTCTTACGTTTTAGTATTAGATAAGAAAATAATTGGAACCTTTTGTTTAAATGATATAAATAATATAAATGAATTCTCTGTTGAGGTAAAAAGTAAATATCTATCTCAGATTGCTATATTACCCGAATTTCAAGGGAGGGATTTTGGTTCCTCAATAACGCAATTTGCTTGTTCCTTTGTAAAAGAGTTGAAAAAAACACTATATTTAGATTGTTGGGCTGGAAATGAAAAGTTAAAAGAGTTTTATTCAAGAAATGGGCTAGAATATATCGGGGACTTCCCAGAAGAAGACTATTACATTAGTATTTTTAAATATAGCTAAAAATATGCAGAAAAATACATATATCTTTTGGGCTAACATCTGTAATTTGCCTTTTTAAAAATTAAATATCGATATAATTTGAACCTCGCACTTTGACCAATGTATTTGAAGATGCGGGGTTTCTTTATGATCGAAGTTCTCCCTTCTATTGTGGTTGTCTTAGTATTAAAGTTAGTAAATGGAATTCTATATCAATAAAGAATGACTTTACCAAAAAAAGATGAACCTTTTCCAATGGTCATTTGTTTAAATAGTATAACGCACGGAAAGGAGTGCCTTGGATGACAGAGCGTGAATTATTCGATTCTTATAACCAGGATGTATACCGCACATGTTACTACATGCTACGGAATGCACAAGATGCCGAAGATCTCTGCCATGACGTATTTATCACCGTCTTTCGTCAGGATTGGCAAAGCGTTGAACATACGCGTGCCTGGATCATGCGCATCGCAATGAACCATTGCTTAAACTTGCTTAGAAAGAATAAGACTCAGCGGGATAAACAGAGTCAGGTTCAATGGCTTCATGATCAGGCTACATCATCAATTAAATCCGTAGACACTATTGTATTAGAAAAAGCAGCAGAAGAAGAATGGGAGGAACTACTGAAGCAACTACCAGACAAATTGCTGGCAGTTGTTACCCTCCGCTATATCGGTGAGTTATCCATGGTAGAGATCGCTGAAACCCTGAAGATTCCTGTGGGTACAGTGAAGTCGAGACTTCATAAGGCATTGAAAATCATGCGCAAAAAACTTGAACACAATAACAACCTATGGTTGAAGGGAGAGAACCAATATGGAACGCATTGAAAACAAGGTTAAAAACAAAATGAAGGCATCTAATAACGTCGCTTACCCTGATTTTGATCAGATGTGGAGCAGTATCCAGCAAGACGAGCTAAAGGTTGCTGGTGGTGAACCGATTGTCCTTCGTCCTCGAAAACGAAAACGCTTTGCTTTGGTGGCAGGGCTATCTGTAGCTTTGATGGCTACACCAGTTTATGCAGCACTCACTTATGACTGGTCCAGCACGCTTACCTATAGGGAAGGTATTCAGTCCGCGTTAGAGAAGGGCTTAGGCCAAAAAATAGAGCAATCCGTTACAAAGGAGGGTGTTACGTTAACCATTCACACGGCGTTTGTAGACGAGAACAGAACCGTATTGCTATATAGTTTGAAACCTGAAACATCTCAAGATATAAAGGATGTAAAGGATATAGATTTTAAATTTATCGGACTAAAAGATTCGAAGGGTAACTTTATTGAAGGGAATTATACGCACGAGTGGAATGAGGAGCTTGGTGAATTCCAGGGATTTTTTGAGACGGACTGGGTTGCCGAAGGGCAGACGACCGATGTTGAGTTTGTAATGGAGAATATCCAATACATCGGCAATAAGAAGCAGTCCATCAGCTATAATCCTAATGACTCTACTACGCAAGTGTTCCCAATTCAAAAGGATGGGGTGGGTAGCGTGACCTTACAGTCTTTTGAACAAGCTGAAGGTAAAGTTCTCCTAAGATCAGACGTTAAGCTTTCGGATACTGAAATGCCGTACAAACGTGTAGAATTCGAGGCAATCAATGATGTGGGTGAATCTGTTAAACAAGTGCAAGGTACTTCTTTCTCATACCGTGACGGAAAAGCAAACGTCGATCAACTATTCAAGTCCGACACCTTACGTGAAGAAGGAACTAAATTCCAGATCTCTTATGAGCATATACTAGAAACAAAAGAAAGTACTTGGAGCACAAATATGAATCTTTCCAAAAAACAGTTGGAAAATGGGTCATTTAAGCAAGTGCTAGACATCCCTATGGGTGATGTTCCTAACACGAAAATCCATGAAATGAAGGTTACACCAACCCAAGTTCGTTTGATTCTTACTCAAGATCAAGATATGTACGAAACTATTCCTTTTAGGGAATATCAACTGGATGTAGGTGGGACCTTGTTAAATTCTAGATGGGTAACTTTGGGTAAAAACCCTAGCGAAACAGAGCTACGCTTTGAAGTAAAAGGGCTGGATGTGGCTTCTCTGGCTAATCAGCCTGTAACCTTCGTTGCGAAGCACCGTGTTGATGCAATTAGGGGAGACGACAATCCAATCCGTTTGACTGACATATCAGTAAAACCTCAAAGCTTAACGTCTAGCATTGCGGGGTATCCAATCACATGGACTTATTATTTGAAGGACAATAACCTCTATGTGGAATCCTTGAGCTCTGACCCGGCGTTTGCTGGAGTCAATCAAACCTATTATCTGGACGGCGATAATGGACCGGTCTTTGGGTATCCTGAACTGATGGGTTTATTTGAAGATGAAAGTAATAAAGCAATGGATGTGTATGAAAATTTCAATAAGAAAGAGCTAGATATTTACATTGAAAAGTATTTAATCGACAAGCCAAACGAGGAGCTTCGTATTCAGCTTAAGTCTGGAAAATAACATGCGTCGGAGCTGCAGTTTTCTAGGCGATTTTCGACACGAATTGTGCGAGCACAATTCAAAATCCGGACGCATTGTTTAACTGTCCGAAAGCAAAGCGACAGCTACAATTATGCAAGGCTATTAGCACTAGTAACTTTAGTTATGGTTTGTTCTTACTTAAAGCCATCTACACAAACTAGTGGGCAATAAAAAATAATGAATATAAAAATAAGCTGTGAAGAGATTTTTCTTTATAGCTTATTTTTATTTAAACATGATTCTAGGACTAATATCTGTGTAAACAATCAAAGACAAAGAGGGGGATTATCGCTATAGGTAATAAAACGCAATATTAATTATTTCAAAAAAGAGAGATGAAAAATGAAATTAAAACCGTGCTTAACAGCTTAATAATTAGCTTTCGAAAAGTTATACAATTAAATTTATCTTTTTAATTTATTGACAATTCCAATAAAGGTACTATAATAATTAACAAGATTTGCATAACGAAAAATTGTTGTTAACAATTTGGAGTATAAGAGTAAAAGTGTTGAAGAGAACTAGTAGTTTTAATGGAACTTACAGAAAGTAGCCGGTCGATGAGAGGCGCAAGGAAAGTTAAAATGAATTCATCTTGGAGCTGCGTACCGAACTTTAGTAGGCTACGACGGGTTTGCATCCGTAATCAATGCAAAGGTATCGCATTTAGCCGTACCTATTGAGAAGAGTTATGTGAGTAACTCTTAAATTAAGGTGGTAACACGTTCATAACACGTCCTTTAGGTTTATTCCTAAAGGGCGTTTTTTTATTTTCATTCAGCAGAACAGTGGGTGGAAAGATTGTGGCCATTACCGAGATGATCGACATCGTGCAGTCCTAGGAACAATTCAAAATCCGGACGCATTGTTTATCTGCGCGAAAGCGGCAAATGTTTTCTGTAGCGATACCTACAATTACGCCAAGACGAAATTGATTTTTACTCTTATAGAACTTGCAATATTAATTCAATATTTAAGGAGTTGTATTGTATGTTTTTAAGACTGGAAGAACAAGAAGAGATGATTCAAAGGGGGGTAGGTAAGATCGCTAATGAAAGTGAGGTTTTACCTGATAACATCCCCACCATGTTAATTGAAATAGGGAAAGAGTCTGTACTAGATATTATTCCATCATTAATTGCTGAAGGATATATTAAAAGCAAAAGCGAATTTATGCGATTAATTAAACAAAATGGGGTATCTTTAAACGGTGAAAAACTTGTAGAAGATGATACTGACATAATATTGATGAATGATGAGGTTTTACAAATCGGGAAAAAAGGATTTCTACGATTTATAAAATAAGGGAGCTGGGTTCAATAATCTTCCTTTCGAAAATTTAAGTGAAATTTTAAACACTTTGATAACCATCTATCAAAGAAATGATAGATGGTTATTGTATTTCTAGGGGGTATAAAAGACAATTGTGTTTGTAAAGAATCACTCTTTTTGTTTTCTTGATATAATAATTATGCAAGACTGTCCTCAAAAGATTGTATACTTTAGCCTTTTTGAACAGCTATATGGTTAATAGTATAGAAGGAAATTATGCAAATAATCCGCGTGCTTTAAAGGTTAATCCTATAAAGGTAATCTAATTTTCAAGTATTGTGTAATCCCTTTGATATAAAGACATTGATGAATATATTTATAAAAATGCAATGAATTGTTATGTCAAATAATAGGGAGTGGTATATTTAGAGTTTAGTTTCAAAATTGAATTATTTGTTAATTTCTCTCTCATTTTACCATTACCATACAAAATAATGTTATGCTATATCACGATAATAGTTTATGGAGGCGGTATTATGTATTACAGTAATGGTAATTATGAGGCTTTTGCACGTCCTAAAAAACCAGTAGGTGTTGATGAGAAATCAGCGTATCTTGTTGGTTCGGGGCTAGCTTCACTGTCAGCCGCATGTTTTTTAATTCGTGATGGTCAAATGAAGGGAGAGAATATTCATATTCTCGAAGAACTAGATATCTCAGGAGGTAGTCTTGATGGTATTTTAAATCCGACAAGAGGCTTTATTATTCGCGGTGGTCGAGAAATGGAAGATCATTTTGAATGCCTATGGGATTTATTCCGTTCAATCCCATCTCTAGAAATAGAAAACGCTTCTGTTTTAGATGAATTTTATTGGTTAAATAAAGAGGATCCTAACTATTCAAAATGTAGGTTGATTGAAAATAGAGGGCAAAGACTTGAGGATGATGGTAAATTTACATTATCTGATAAAGCATCTGAAGAAATGATTAAATTATTCTTTACTCCTGAAGAGAAATTAGAGGATGTAAAAATTACAGATGTTTTCTCTGAAGAGTTCTTTGAATCGAACTTCTGGCTATATTGGTCTACGATGTTTGCGTTTGAAAAATGGCATTCTGCAATGGAAATGCGTCGTTATATTATGCGTTTCATTCATCATGTTGGGGGTCTACCTGATTTATCTGCTTTGAAATTTACAAAGTATAACCAGTATGAATCTTTAGTACTTCCTATGATTAAATATTTAGAAAGCCATAATGTTGATTTCCAATTTAACACTGTTGTAGAGAATGTTTTAGTTGATAAAGTTGGCGACAAAAAGGTAGCTCATACTTTAGTGTTAAAACAAAATGGTGAGAAAAAGAATATTGAGCTAACAGAAAATGAATTAGTTTTCGTTACAAATGGTAGTATTACGGAGAGTACAACTTATGGTGACAATAATACACCAGCCCCTATAAGCACAGATTTAGGAGGAAGCTGGTCACTTTGGAAAAACATCGCTTCACAAGATTCTGAGTTCGGTAGACCAGAAAAATTCTGCGAGAATCTTCCTGAAGAAAGTTGGTTTGTTTCAGCAACACTAACTACATTGGATGCTAAAGTTGCTCCATATATTGAAAAGATAAGCAAAAGAGATCCTTACGCTGGTAAAGTGGTTACTGGTGGTATTGTAACTGCTACTGATTCTAATTGGATGCTAAGCTATACGTTGAACCGACAACCTCATTTTAAAGATCAACCAAAAGACCAATTAGTAGTGTGGATTTATGGTTTACTTTCTAATAAACCGGGTGATTTTATTAAAAAGAGTATCACGGAATGTACTGGAATTGAGATTGCGCAAGAGTGGTTGTACCATATGGGTGTGCCTGTAGACGAAATACCAGATTTAGCACAAAATTCTTGTAATACAATTCCATGTTACATGCCTTATATAACATCTTACTTCATGCCTAGAGCAATGGGAGATCGTCCTTTAGTTGTCCCTAATGGATCTGTTAACTTAGCCTTCATGGGTAATTTTAGTGAAACAGCAAGAGACACTGTATTCACAACTGAATATTCAGTAAGAACAGCGATGGAAGCTGTTTATCAATTATTAGATATTGATCGAGGCGTTCCAGAAGTGTTTGCATCTACTTATGATATTCGTACTTTGTTAGCTTCAACTGCTCGCTTACTTGATGGTGAAAAATTTACAGATGTAGATGCTCCATTTATCTTAAAACAAATTGGTAAATTTGGTATTCATAAAACGAAAGATACGATTATATATGATTTACTCAAAGAAAGTAAATTGATATAAAAATTAAGTTACTTAAATCAGACTGTGGACAAACTCAAAACATTTTAAGTTTGCCTACAGTCTTTTTTCTTGGCTGTTTTTATGTTTGATATTTCGTAAATCGAATATTTAACTAAAGCACTCCGTTCAATAAGGAATTTGATGTTGGAAAATAATTTTGAGGACTTTAGTTATTCCATTCGTCCCTGACAAAGGCCATTACGCTTTCAATAGTTGAGACATTCTTCTTGAGCCAACTTTCACACATTTCTCTTGCCAATGGGTAAATAAACCTAATTCTACTAACGATTTTTACATAACCTAGTAAAACATTTATAACACCATCAGCATTTAACCCAATTCTTGTAAATCCTTAACCAGTTCTACATCTTCTTGAGAAACAACACCATGATCCCTTTTCCCTTCTATTGAAACTGTCAAAACACTTTCTGTTTTTATTGAATGTCTTCGTCACCTTTGTACTCCAAAATATCACCTGGCTGACAATCTAAAGTCTTACATATCGCTTCTAATGTTGAAAAACGAACCGCTTTTGCTTTCCCATTTTTCAGAATAGAAAGATTCGCCATAGTAATCCCAACCCTTTCCGAAAGCTCCGTTACGCTCATTTTTCGCTTTGCTAACATCACATCAATATTAATAATAATTGCCATATCATCCACCTCAGACCGTCAAATCATTTTCTGATTTTATATTAATCGCTTCTTGTAGAAGCCGTTGGAGGATAGCAGCAAAAACGGCGATAATCAACGAAGCAAAAATGATGATGAGTCCCATTATTCCAATAGGAGGGTCAACTTTATTTGCTATAAAATGGAATAGTGGCAAACCTAATACATACAAACCACTGATTATAATCGCACAGCACTTTATGCTCTTTAACGCCTTTACAGATAATTCCGAGAATGCTGTGTTCTCGTCAATGTACCGCAAAAGATTAAAAGCCTGATAGAGAGCAAAGTAAAAAGGCACAGCTGATCCATACATCACGATGAAAATGAGATATTTCATTGGAGAAAAATTTGGATACAATCTTGATGCAAAATTAGCCAAATGGGGTACTAAAAATATACATAAAGCGAGAATTGCAATTCCAGCCAGAAAAATAATTACCTTTAAGAAAGTTGTTGAACCTCGTTTAACATTCATATTAAGCACCTCACTTATTTAATAACATTATAAATTTAACATACCATTTATCGTTTTGCGATAAATTCGTATTGTTTTTGAATGTATTATTATTGTTATTTATATATCCTTTTAATTTTAATATTCATTAAAATATTCACAATAAAAAACTCGACCCATAACTAATGGATCGAGTTATAAATTTGTTTTTATTTATTCGACTTTCATTTATATAGTTGAATTTCAGTACCCGACTTTGTTATCATTCGACATCAATTAAACTGCCCTATTAGTTTAATATTAACAGTGAAGCTTATTAAACAACCGAGCCTGTTTGCTAATTTGCAAAACGTTTACATATTTGATATTCCATAGCTAAAAATACAAAGTAATAAACTGATAATGGTTAATCCAGCAACTGGAATAGCAAAAACTTTATTGTTTTTAAATTCATAGGTTGCTGTGATTGCACCTGCGACGCATAATGCTAACCATACGGGTATAAACACAGCATCCGCAATATTTGTTGGTAACAGAGCGTAACCATTAACTAAGTAAAATACCCAGTTCAAAACCAACAGTCCTACTATTACATAAGAGATTTTTCGAGGTGGGTTTCCTTTCTTGTCTTTTCTAACAGTTATAAATACTGGAATGATAAACGTAAAAAATGCAAGAATGCCAACAACCATTAAAATTATTAATGAAATTCCAATGATGAACTCTCCCTTTCACAATACCTCATTGTGTAATCTGACTTATTTTAAAATAAAAGGTTGCGTTTACCGATTGTTGAACACAAGTTAAACAATTCAATGTCTTAAAAGACTTTGCTCCACTTGACTAAAGCCCCTGTTGAATAATTAATTATTTATTTTTAGTCTCCAGTTCTAACCAACCTTCAAATAAGGAATCATCTTCTAATTCTAAATAGAATTTCATGAACCTTACGAATTCATTTGTATCTACTTCTTTATACTTATAAAGAGTAAAATATCTACTTAAAAAATCCTCTGCTGTTTGTTTTCCACCATGTTGATTGAAAATCTTAGCTAAGTTTGAGTAGGATTGACCATAGATATAATTACTTTGTATACTTTTTAAATAGTCATGTAATGGTAAATTGGAAGGCAACGGTTCCATTTTGTCTGAAAAGTCTATATATCTTAATTCTTTCTCATTTGGATATTTAAATAAATAAGTTGCAATCTCAGCAATTCCCTCATCTAACCACGCATCGGTGTATGGGTCATTACTTATTATTCCGTAAAACCATTGATGAGCAATTTCATGAATTACAATATTTTTTAATGCTTCGTTTGTGACAGAACGCCCATAGATGGAGCCTGCTGTTACCACCCCTGGATACTCCATTCCTGGCCCATCTAAAATAATATCTAACTGTTTGTGTGGATACGGCCCAATAATACTTTGAAAGTAATTGAAAGATTCAACAGCAGTCTCTGCCACTTCCTCTAAAAACTCCTCTGATCTACCCTTTCCAAATACTCTAATATTTACATTATTAGATTTTTTTTCGATAACTTGCGGGTCTTTTAAAATAGCAACAAATATTTCTTTTACATTTTCAATTCGAAATGATTTATTGTTTACACTTGGAAATTTATCTTCATCACTGGTTGTAACAAGAGTGTATTCTTTAGGAATATCAAATGTTACATTAAAGTTACTAAAAGCTGTGTGATATGACTCTCCTTTGAAAGAATAATCTTGCTTATTCCATCCTTTTTGATAGGTAGGAACCATTGGATACCATTGAGCGAGATGATAATTACTATCGATTTTTTCGAATCTAAACCCGTCGATTGGTAAGGTGAAGTTATATTTCATTTGAAATTTAACACTTTCATTTGGAGAAACCAATGTTCTTAAAGGGATGTTTATTATATCTTTCTCAAGTAAGTATGATGCATCTTGATTGTCAATTTTAACTGACTCAATTCCAATTTCAGATGGGGTATTTAATTGAGGAGAATTTTCGGACGTAAACATATTAGGAATAAAATAAAGTTTTAACTCATCCCATTTTTCATTAGAAACATTGAGAATATCTATTGATATTTCTGCACTAAAAAGCCCATTGGTATCCATACTTAATTTCATATTATAATTACTTTGGCTCCCAGATGGTATTTCTTGGGGATTGAAAACTATATCTGAACAACCTATTAATAAAAATATACTTAGAAGGTAAATAAACAATATTTTCTTCAAAAGAAGTTATCCCCTTTCCTATATCGAATATTCAAACTTAAAATTTACCATTACTAATATATTCCATATACTCAATTGAGATTCCTTTTTACACTAGCCTGCCCTGTTAGTTGAATAGCAACAATCTTTCGTAAAACAGCCTTTTTCTTTTACATTGATAAAGCCGTTGACCGGAAGGATGGGTGGATGCTTTCCGCGAGCGGGGTCGAGCTGCTTCCCTCTGCTTTCGCGACAGATAAATTACTGCCCGTTCATAAAGGGTCGATCCGTAAGAGGTTAATTTGTATCCTTTATCTTCAGAACGCCAATATACTTGGATGCTAATGAGAGATTTATCAAATCGTCATCTTTTTTGTAAATGACATTATGACCATCAATTTTAACTTGCTTCCATCCACTCTTTATAATCATTAAACGATAGCTAAGAGGAACCTCTGTACCTGTGGATTTCCCCCATGTAAAGCCTTTTCCATTCGTATTTTCACTGTCAAGCGTTGCATCTTTTGGAACAGGGAAATCATAGAATTCTTGTAGGAAATAATAATGCTTATCCAAATTCATATAATTACCAACACCTACTCCAACTAAAAGAGTATAAAATAAAATCCACGATACAGCTCGTTTCATAAATTAATCACCTTTTTCTACAAGTTATTTGTTAGTTAAAAAAGCAAAATAATCCATTTTAAGAATGCTCTTTTATTATATCAATGAATACCATAGCTTCATTAAAAAGTTTGATAAAAATCAAACTCTCCTATAATATATCTTTAAGAAACATATTTGTTATTTTATTACAAATTTAAGGGCGGGGGGTTTGAGTAATTTGGACATATCTATCCATAAATTACAAGAATGTGATGAACAAGAATTATTTATTTTTGAAAAGGAAAATCGATTATTCTTTGAACAAATGGTACCTAGTCGCGGAGAAGATTATTATAGTTTTGAAACGTTTAAAGAAAGACATAGAGAGCTTTTAACGGAACAACGGGAACGAAAATCAATATTCTATTTAATAAGAGATAACTTGGGCAATATTGTTGGTAGAATCAATTTAGTGGATATTGATGCAACTAATCATTGTGCGGAAATTGGTTATAGAGTTGGAGAAGAATATGGTGGAAAGGGAATAGGAGCTAGAGCCTTAAAACTATTAATAGAATCAGAAAGCAATATAAAAAAGATAAAAGCAAAAACAACAACGAATAATATTGCCTCTCAAAGAGTTCTTGAAAAAAATGGATTTAAACCAGTATGTATCAGTGATGAAGTGTTCGAAATGAATGGTCAAAACTTGAAATTTATACATTATATTTTCGAATACTAAAGAATAGGAGGGGTTTGTGAAGCAGTGATTAAACGAATAGTAAAAGTATTTATAGTTTTTATTGTGATATTTTTGTTAATCATTACTGCGAGCTTTTTCATCCATCAAATGCAGCTATCGAAAGAAGATAAACTATTTATTCCAACTGGAAAAATGCTAGAAGTTAATGGTCATCAGATCCATGTTTACATAGAAGGAAAAGGTGAAGAAACGCTTGTATTTATGTCTGGGGGAGGCACAAGCTCACCTGTTTTAGATTTTAAATCATTATATTCATTGTTAAGTGATAAATATAGAATCGTTGTCGTTGAAAAGGCAGGCTATGGATTTAGTGACATTACAGATTCTGACCGTGATATTGATACTATTTTGCGTGAAACAAGGGAAGCTCTATTAAAATCAGGCGTTGAAGGACCTTATATTTTATTTCCTCATTCTATGTCTGGGATTGAAGCATTATATTGGGCTGAAGTTCATCCAGATGAGGTAAAAGCAATTGTAGGGTTGGATATGGCTGTTCCAACTGCATACGAGGATTATGATATAAATATGTCGATGATCTATTTAAGTTCCTTAGCTGCAAAGATTGGCGTTACGAGGTGGATTCCTGGCCTTTCCGAAAGTGATGCGATGAAGTATGGGAATTTGACAAAGCAAGAAAAAGAACTGTCTAAAGTGATTTTTTATCGTAGAACCGTAACTAAAAATATGATAAATGAAGTTAAGCAAATTAAAGCAAATGCTGAAAAGGTAGGAGCGGCTGGAATCCCAAATGTTCCAATGCTTATGTTCTCTTCAAACGGTCAAGGGACAGGCTGGGATGAGGATACATGGCATGAATTACAAAAGGATTTCATTAGCAAGCATGATGAGGGCAAACTTATAAAATTAGATTGCTCACACTATGTTCATGATATTGAATTTAAGAGAATAGCGGACGAATCAGAAAAATATATAGAGAGTTTGAATCAAGGGAGCTTCATGAATTGATAGTTTCCGTTTCTAAAATTAAACTTCCAGCATCTATTAAATGCTACTATCTTTAGTAATGCTGTTAAAGAACTAATACAAAATGACATTACGAAATTAAAAGGCTAAAAAACGGCTTCAGCCCAATCAATGGTAGGCTGAAGCCGTTTTTCATTCTAAATAATGCTCTCTGTACGCTTAAAAGCAAGCTTCCATATTATTAGGTTTATGAGTATAAGAATAATAAAATAGATAATTGACCCAAAAGTAATTTGACTGGCTATTAAATAGTGTAACCCTGCCAGCATACCTAATGGGATGAATAGTAAAATGGTTTTCCAGCCCTGGGCATCACCGATCTCATCATAGGGCTTAGTGAAAGGTATTTTGCTACTCATACCGAAGTAACAAATTATGGTGAACAAACAGCTGGTTACTAATACTGCTAATAAGTCTGGGATAATTCTAAGGCCATAAATATAGCAAAAAATAATACTTAGCACTATATATAACGGAATATACAATTTGATTAAAAATGCCTTTAAGCTACCTTTTTGTAGATCTCTATAATCTTTTAGCGGCAGTGTTTTATAAATCCACGCAGCCTTATATTTAGCAGAATGACCAAGCATTAGGACAGCAGATGGCATAATGAGCATACTAAAATAAATATTTAAATAACCCATGCTGACAGAATAATCGATTTGTTCCGATCTACTAAAAGTAAACATAAAGATAAATGGGATGATAAACGAAAAGCCTAAAGATGGATATACTTTCAGTTTAAACTCCCGCTCTTGCTTCATCATTAGGGAAGCGAAGCGGTAGAATGCTCTTTCTTCATGAGTTCGACAAACAATCGCTAATAAAGATGACTTTAAACGATTATTTTTTTCTTTTTTTGATTTACTTGTGCCTAATAGTTTTTGTAAATTACGTTCAAAGGTTGGAACTAGTTTGATATAAAGCCATATCGAGATGATGGGTATGATGATCGCCAAAATACAGAAAACCATTGTCAATAAAGAATAGTCACCATTTAGCAGTAACTCGTAGGGAGCGGCGAACCACATTGGTATAAGGAAAACACTCCACCAATGAAACGCAACCACCATATCTAAATTGACAAGTTCAAATGATCTAATAAGAACTTGATAGCCAATCATTAGCATTAAGGATAGCCCGATTTGTACATAGTTGATCATATCCTTCAGCTTTTCCCCATCAAAGAATCGTAAAATCACAATATAGAGAATGGCGGTAAGAGCGACAATAAATAGGTTGATTAAAATAATCTCAAGCACTGTTAAAATAAAGAATACAATGCCTTGATTAAATAGGCTTACCAAAAGTGGAATAGCCGTTAATGCAACAGTTAAATACGTCAAATAGATAAAAATATGCATAAATTTAGCTGCATTAATGGTTTTAGCAGAGATAGGCTTAGTCGAAAGGATACTTCTGTCCCGTACATCCAACAGGACTGATGAAAAATCAGAGATGAGGGATGTCATAATTAAAAAAATAATCATGGCATACGAAATACTCATCTGGAAAAGATAGTTTTGCCCAAAGCTCATTAGAGGAATGAGCATAAGCCCGAATAAAACATAAATCCATAAAGATTTAATATAGCCGTATTTTTGATCGTCCTTCTTCTTGGTTTGGTTAAATAATGTTGGTATTTTACGCTCATCCATTGTTAGCTTTATATGAAGGATTTTCCGCATCATTTCATAATCAATGCCCATCTTGATAAAAATAATTCGGAATTTATCCAGTAATTGTAGGGTTTTAAAATCCGTCATTATCGTACCTCTTGTACAATTGAAACAAATTTTTCACCAATTTCCTGATGCTCGTGGAAGCCCGTCAATTGGTTGAAAATTCTTTCTAGAGTTCCCTCTGTGTTATCGGCTTGTAGCTGGGCAAATGTCCCATCGGCAGCGATTTTTCCATCATACAACAGGATGATACGGCTACTGATTTTCTCCACCACGTCCATAATATGAGATGAATAAAATATGGTTTTTCCTTGAGCGGCTAGTTGCGTTAAGATCTCCTTAAAAATCATGACACTATTAGCATCTAACCCATTGATTGGTTCATCTAAAAATAGTAAGTCTGGATTATGTAATAAACTTGCGATGATTAACAGCTTCTGCCGCATACCCTTTGAATAAGAAGATATTCTTGAATGATATGCTTCTCCGACACCGAACAACTCCATTAAGGATTTTGATTTGTCTGCTGCTACTTCTAATTCGAGTCCATAAAGCTGGCCAATGAATGTTAAATATTCATAACCTGTTAAATTATCATAAACATCAGCGATTTCAGGTACATAACCAATTCTTCGCTTATAGTTAATTTGATTTTTTTGTATATTTTCCCCAAAAAGCTTAATTTCTCCGCCGTATTCCCCTTCGATTCCTAAAATAATTTTGACAGTCGTGCTTTTACCTGCACCGTTCGGACCAATATAGCCGATAATTTCTCCTCTGGATACATGAAGATCAATGCCTTTTAAAATTTCTTTGTTTCCATAGCTCTTCGTCAAATTTGTAATCGTTAAAATTTCTTCCATCTTGCAGCTCCCTCCTAGAGGTTGTTAATAATAAACATGGAAAAAGATAACCATAAATATAATATATCATATAAAAAGGGGGGATATTCCTTTTTGTAAGATGAAACCAGATCATTTCCAGTCTTGTCTAACTTTATAAGAGGGGAGGTTTTGTTTTGACGAATGATGACAAAGAAGTTTTGCTAAATGAAGCGATGGAGCAGCATGGTGATTATTTAAAGCGTTTAGTTTATACATATGTAAAAGAAATACAAAAAACAGAAGATATTGTACAGGATGTCTTTTTTAAATTTTATAAAAGTCTTGATTGTTTTAAAGGGCGTTCTTCCATTAAAACGTATTTATATCGTATAGCTGTGAACGAGTGTCAAAATTATTTAAAAAGCTGGCATTATAGAAAGTTAGAAGTAACAGAAAAAGTGAGAACTTGGTTAAAACGAGATTCTCTTGAAATGGACTATTTACAGAAAGAGCAAAATCAATCAATTGGAGAATTAGTGAATTCGTTACCGATTAAATATCGAGAAGTACTGTGGCTGCATTATTATGTTGAATTATCGATTGCAGAGATGGCCGATGTTTTAAAATGCTCTCCTAACACGATCAAAACACGTCTAGTACGGGGCAGGAAACTAGCAAAAATAACGGTAGAGGAGGGGGAAATTGAATATGAATATTAAAAATGAACTAGAGAGGTCTATTCCTAATTCTGTAAAATTGTCAGAGACGGAGAAAGAGAATATTCGTGCCAAAATACAGCATTCTAATATACCTAAATATCATTTTAAGCCCTTAATTGTTTCAATAGTAGCGGTCATCCTAATAGGAATTAGTCTATTACCTACTATTCAATCGATGGAGAAAGCTAGCTCTCCTTCTGATGATTCATCAATGGCTATTACGGGTGAAGTGCAAGAGCAAAATTTTGAATCACCTACACAACCTACAGAAGATATACCTAAAGAATCACCCCTTCCTCTTACAGATGAGGTAAAAAAACAATATTATAAGCAATATGTGGAGATCGTAGAAAAAGCTATGCAACAGAAACCAGGTTTATCTACCTTTGTTGCGCCAATAGAGGAATTTGAAGAAGAATATTGGGTTACACCGGAAGAATTTGAAAAAAGGATTCAATTGGGGGTAGAACAACACTTGGCAACAGAACGTGAGAAAATTGATAATATGCTAACATCCCCGGAACCAGTTATTACAAATGCGGATGGTAGTACAACTAAAACAACGTATATTTACTTCCCAGATATTTTGAAAACAATCGAAGTAACTGGACATTTTGAAACAAAATATAATGAAGTTCATGAGCGACAATTATTTATAAAAGCAGACAACATCTCAACAAAATTAGCCTATCCTAGCGGCACGTGGGAGCAAACATCCTATAAGGTTTCTTTAATAGATGGTGGTAGGACCTATAGTATTCGTATTGAAGGAAATTTTGATTATAATAAATTTCACTTTGAAAAGGCATTTACCATTGAATTTAATTGTGATGAAAATGGCAAAATATATTAGTATTTTGGACGGGGAATTATGGCCTATAATTGATGAAGCAAAGGTACATGTAGGGTTAATTTGCGCTAATATGTTAGAGATGAATTTACAAGAGTAGGTCTATTTAAAACGAACTAAAGTACCTGAGTGTTTTTGACATAAACATTGAGGAAATGATAAGGGGAATATCTTTGAAAATTGGAAATATCATTATTATTTTAGGGATAATCAGTAGTTTAATTGGATTGGTCTATCCATTAGGCTATCACAATTCTATTTACTTTAAATACCTATTTTATATAGGGATCATGGTTTTTGGAATCGGTATTTTAATCGATAGGATTGAAAGCTATATACACTATCAAATAAGGAAACGTTAATTTTAATCAACGTTTCCTTATTTTTTTACCATGTTGAAACTTGTGTGCCAGAATAGATAGGAGTGAGTTTATCTTCATTACATAAGAATAAATGTATCTTTATTGTAGCAACCACGTCTAAAGAAAATTCCACATGCTGTGGACCTTTTGAGTTTGAAACAGTTATGCAAAAATGAAGCAAGGGGGCAAGGAAGTGTTTAATGATTTTAAGCTTATGGATGATCGTCCGGTTTATATTCAATTAAAAGATTATTTAAAAGAAATGATTATGAAGGGACACCTGCTGGAGCATCAGAAGCTTCCATCTACCCGTGAACTTAGTAAATTATTATTGGTCAGTAGAAATACAGTACTGAATGCATATGCAGATTTAGAGCAAGAGGGCATTATCTATGCAGTGAAAGGAAAAGGGAATTTTGTAGGGAAGGTCGTAACAGTGAAAACAACATCCATTGAACTTCATTGGAAGGAAAGGCTTAATAAAGTTACCTTGTTAGCGGACGAATTAGATTTGATGAAGCAAGAAGATATTCACTGGGAAAAAGGCATGATTTCCTTCAACAGTGTGGCCCCTGAAGAAAAACTTTTTGATGTTGAAAATTTTAAAAGAGCCTTTTTAACTCGTATGTCCCTTGAAGGAGATATCGTATTGAATTACGGATACGCAAAGGGCTATAAACCTCTAATCGAGTACCTTCTTCACTATATGGAAATGAAGGGTGTTGATATTTCTAATAAGGGTATGTTGATTACGAATGGTTTTACCGAAGGATTGGATATTTTATTATCTTCTTTCGCTAAAAAATCAGGGCGTGTAATTTGCGAAAATCCAACTCATCATGCAGCATTAAAGCTTTTTCGTTTACATGGCTTTGACATTCACGGAATCGACATGAAGGATGATGGTATTGATATAGATCAAGTTGAAAAATGCTTGGCAGAAAAAGCTTTTGATTTTGCCTATCTAATCCCGTCTTATCATAATCCAACAGGAATTGTTACCTCCTCAGAAAAAAGGGCTGAAATCATTAGACTTTTTTCTAAATATCAAATTCCAATTGTGGAGGATGGCTTTAATGAGGAATTACTTTATTCTGGTTCTCATTTAGCACCGTTAATGACTTTTATCGGAGCTGGTAACAATGTTATTTATATTAGTAGCTTTTCAAAAATTCTTTTTCCCGGCTTACGTGTTGGTTGGATTCTAGCAGATAAGAAGCTTATCCACTACTTGGAAAGTTTAAAAAGGGCACGGACTATTCATACATCGACACTAGATCAAGCCGTGCTTTATCAATATTTACAGGATGGTTATTTCGAAAAATATTTAAAAAAGGCCAAGGCAGTCTATAAGAAAAAATATGAACTAGCCCGTCAGACTTGCAATCAATACATCCCTTTTAAAAGAATGACTGGGGATGGTGGGCTTCATCTATTTATTGAGCTAGAAGAAGGAATGAATGCTCGTACACTATTGGAAAAGTGCTATCAAAGGGGAGTTGTTTTTTATCCTGGAGATGTTTTTTATAGTAATGATGAAGGCAGTAACACATTAAGATTAGGATTTTCTCGGTTAAAAGAAGAGGATATTGTCCGTGGAATTAAGATCATCGGTGACACTTTGAAAAATGAAATGGGGAGTTGAACATATGAAAGTTGGCGTTATTATGGGGGGCGTTTCCTCTGAAAAGGAAATCTCTATCATGACAGGGGCAGAAATGATTGCCCATTTAGATAAGAGTAAATATGAAGTTGTCGCGATTGAACTACATGACAAAAAAGAGCTTGTAGAAAAGGTGAGAAACCTCGATATTGCCTTGTTAGCGCTTCACGGCAAATTTGGGGAAGATGGCACGATTCAAGGTGTACTTGAAACCTTAGATGTTCCATATACCGGGAGCGGGATGCTAGCAAGCGGTATGTGTATGGATAAAAATATATCGAAAAAAATTCTACGTTATGAGGGAGTTGAAACACCAGATTGGCTCCATCTTTCGACTATTGAGGAGCTTGGCTTAGATGAATTAGATAAAATGGGGTACCCATTAGTAGTAAAACCTAATTCGGGTGGCTCCAGCGTAGGTGTAAAAATAGTAAAAGATAAAGATACTTTAGTATCAGCGGTTTCGGAAGTATTCAAATGGGATTCTGAAATTATAATTGAAAAGTATATTAAAGGGGAAGAAATAACATGCTCTATTATCGATGGTGAACTATTACCAATACTTTCGATTCGACATACTGCAGACTTTTTTGACTATAAGGCGAAATATGAGGATGCCGCTACGATTGAGGAGATTGTAGAACTTCCAACTGCCATACATGAACGTGTTGCTGAAGCTGCAATGGCCTGCTATAACGCTTTAAAGTGCAGTGTTTATGCCAGAATTGATATGATGATCAAGGATGGAATCCCATATGTCATGGAGGTCAATACATTGCCAGGGATGACAAAAAATAGCTTACTCCCAAAAAGCGCACTTGGAGCAGGGATCAGCTATGAGAACCTATTGGATAAGATTATAGAAATTTCTTTGCAGGTTAGAAGACTGTAAACCTAATACCCGTTTTGCAAAAAACACCTCTATGTTAAGTTTTCAACATAAGGTGTTTTCTCAGATTATTAGGTCAGTATAACTAAGATTTAGATAATTCAATAAACCCTTGTCCAAACACATCTCTTACATCGTGAATGGCGATAAAGGCATCCTTATCGATTTCTTTTACGATTTTCTTTAGTTTTACAACTTCCTGTTTACTAATAACAATATAAAGAATTTCTTTCTGTTCTTTCGTATAATAGCCGTGCCCTGATAGCACTGTGACGCCTCGATTCATAAACCCATTGACATGACTAGCAATGTCTTCTGGTTTTTTTGAAATAATGGTAACTGCTTTTTTAGGATTTACACCTTCAATCACAAACTCCATTACCTTTGTTCCGATATAGAGCATAATAATAGTCAGCATTAATGCCTCTGCCCCGATAATAAAATAAGATGAAAAAGCAACAATTAAATCAAAAAATAATAGACCATAACTAACACTCCAGCCCAGATATTTGTTCGTGATTCTAGCTAAGATAGTTGAACCTGCTGTTGTTCCACCTACTCTTATAATTAAGCCTATGCCAACTCCAGCAAACACTCCGCCAAAAATAGTATTCACAATAATTTCATTTGAAGAAATGGACCACGATTCTGTCAAATGCAAAAAAAGTGAATGAAGGGTTACGGCAATAATCGTATAAATAGTCGTTTGCCTACTTAAAAATTTATAGCCAACCACTAATAAAACTGCATTTAGTGCAAAGCTCACAATACTTGGCGACCATCCAAACAGATAATACGCAATGATAGTTATACCAGTTACGCCACCTTCACCTAAATCATTAGGAATAACAAATAAATTTACCGCCAGCGCAAAAAGCATCGCCCCAATCGCAATCATTAAAAAATCCATAATGTATTTCTTCATATTACACACCACCAAAAAAATTGATTTTTTCCTAAATACATACTATATCAAGTTCTCTTTATTTTATATACCTTTCAACAAGAAGATGTTTGGAGTCAAGGTAAAGGTAATCAAGAAAAGGATATCCTCAGATCTATGCGACTTTACACAAATGAGATGTCACGAGACTCCTATAATGCAAGGAAATGGTCTTGAACTGACAATAACCAAGTAGCTTGTGAAGAAGCAATTTATTGACATCAATGTTACATCTATAGCAAAAGAACAAACTACATTTTCTTTTAGCTTACCTAGATGGGGATAAGTCATACTCTGGAAACTTGCAAATGTCAGAAATGTGTATTAGTACATTTCATAAACAAGTTGCATAGGATAATCTTATAATGTGTGAGGGGATTGAGAAAATGTACTACATTCCTTATTACGGTAACGTGCCTATGTATAACTATGGAGATCAGCTTGTTTATTGGACCCTTCCTAACCAGATAGGGTATGCAAACAGAGCTGACCCTTCTCGTTTTTCTAATGATGAAAGTATTGTATTAAAAGATTATGGAACCCTGCCACTTGTCATCAATCTTGAAAAGGCGGCTAAGCAAAACGATAATTATCGTACTACTCTGTGGACAGGGAATAAATTACAGCTTACTTTAATGAGTATTAATGTTGGTGAAGATATTGGTCTGGAAATACACCCAAATGTTGATCAATTTTTATATATTGAACAGGGCGAGGGACTTGCTCAAATGGGCCCAAGTAAAAACAATTTAAACTATGAAAGAATGGTCCAGGATGATTATGCCGTAATAGTGCCTGCTGGAACATGGCATAACGTCACAAATACAGGGAGTGTGCCACTAAAGCTTTATTCGATCTACGCTCCTCCTAACCACCCATTTGGTACTGTACATGTTACTAAAGCAGACGCTATGACCTCGGAAGCAGGGTACGGTAGTGGCAACCAATAATAGATTTTGTAATTTCTCGATACTACAAATATAACTAAAAAAGACAACTTTACTTAGAGAAGTTGTCTTTTTTCTCGTCATTTAAATGATTTATATATAGATATTAAGCCATCCAAAAAGTTAGCTACAAAGGATATGATGGTTTTTGTTTTGGGCGTTGTAAAGTACATAAAAAGACCGATTCTACGAGATCTCGGTCTTTTTGAATAGGATATGCTTTTATTTAAACTCTACATTAATTCTTTTTGTATTATCTTTTGCTAGTTTTGGCATTTTAACTTTCAGAAGGTCATTTTTATAAGTAGCTGATATTCCTTCATGGTCTACTAGTCTTGGAAGAGATATAGCATGTTGAAAACGACTCATATAACGTTCTCCTCTATGCATATTTTCATTTGCTCGATTAATAATACCACTAATTTTTAGCATATTATTTTCTATGTCAATATCGATATCTTCCTTTTTTTCTAATCCAGGTATATGACAAGTAGCCACTAGCTCATTATCAGTTTCATGAATATCTACTCGAATACCACCAAACGGTTTCATGTTATCGAAGGAAAACGGAAAGTCTGAAAATAAACGATCAAGGTCTCTTCTCATTTTGGCTAGGTGCTTAAATGGTTCGTACGGCTCTAATCCCATAATGAATACCTCCTCAATATTTTTACAGGGTTACTATTTCGATTTATAAAAATTTTATGCATTAGAGGATTATACGAATTGGACTATAAACCATTAGAAGATGAAATTGAAGATTTAGTGGAATTATTAACTCAAAACAAGTGGATTTATCTTCATGAGTCCCAGTTCCCCTACATAAACGAAATGTTGAAATCTTAACATTTCTTAACTGTAGCTTGTATGGAGAATTAATCGTAAGACCCTGACAGTCATTTTGTTAGGAGAGTCGGAACCTTCTGTAAAAATAATCAGACGTAGTCATTATAATTTAAGCTGGACCTTCCATAATAATGATTAGGGACCGTTGATTTTTCTCGGAGAGTGGCGACTCCCGCGGAAAGCGCCAACTCGGAGTAAAAATCAACCTTTGCTTATCGATACGCATTATTTAATATTTATTCTTTTGACGGAAAGCTGAGCAGAGATTTTTATATCATTACATCTTTGCTTTTTTAAATAAACAAACCTATTGACGTAAATTAAAACATCGTGGTATTATTATCTCGAATTCAAGATAAATAAATTCAAGATAAACGAATTCAAACCTTTTAACTTCTTTCAGCGATGTCCAAACACCTGTACCTGCTGAAAGAAGTTAAAGCCTCCGGCGGATGTCACGGATTCGGAGAGGAGTTCTTTGTACAGGCACAAAGCCGAATCCGGACGCAATTATGCCGAGGCATAATTGATTCTTTGTA
The DNA here is from genome assembly GCF_044761885.1 of Lysinibacillus sp. NPDC097231. Classification (NCBI taxonomy): domain Bacteria; kingdom Bacillati; phylum Bacillota; class Bacilli; order Caryophanales; family Bacillaceae; genus Lysinibacillus; species Lysinibacillus sp. NPDC097231. The sequence continues at coordinate 54,455 of NZ_JBIWDH010000024.1, forward strand.
GAAAAGTTTAACTTTTTACATCAGAAGGAGGTAATATTATGGGTTTTTTAAATAAATTCTTTACTTCAAAAAAAGAGGAGGAAAAAACAATGGCAGAATTAAATATCGGAATCATTATTGGATCAACACGTGAAGGGCGTGTAAGTCCACAGGTAGCACAATGGGTAAAAGAAATTGCAGATCAACGCGGAGATGCTAATTATACAATCATTGATATTGCGGATTACAAATTACCTTTATTGGGGGAACCAGGACAAGATGCATCAGGCGCTCAAGCTTGGTCAGAAATTGTTGCCAAACAAGATGGATTTGTATTTATCGTGCAAGAGTACAATCATTCCATTACAGGTGCTCTCAAAAATGCACTTGATTACTTACGTGTAGAGTGGAATAACAAAGCTGCAGGTATTGTATCTTATGGATCTGTAGGTGGTGCACGAGCAGCTGAACATTTACGTGGCATTATGGGCGAACTATTAATTGCTGACGTACGCGTACATCCAGCAATATCATTATTCACAGATTTTGAAAATGGAACAGATTTTAAACCAAAGGCGGTTCAATCAGATTCTGTTAACCAAATGTTAGATCAATTAATTCCTTGGTCAAAAGCTTTATATACAATTCGTTAATCTTGTTTAACTTATTTCAGCGGGTGTCCAAACACCAATTGAAATAGAGGAACTCAGTCTAAGAACGCCACGTCCTGTGGCAACGACTGAGTGACCAACATCACGTTGGCCCAAAGTCTCCGGCGGATGTCACGGAATCGGAAAGGAGTTCTTAAAGGATGTTAGCCTAAAATCATCGCATCCATGCGATAACGGCTAACTGACTTGCATCGGTAAAAACGACACGTCCTGTGGCATTACCGAAATGACCGACATTGTGTCGGCCCTCACGCAGGCCTAAGCACAAAGCCGATTCCGGACGCAATTATGCCGAAGTATAATTGATAGATTGAGGTAGAACGTTATTGGGTAAAGTATAGGTGTGAAAATACATTTAGTCATGAAGGGGCTAGTTAACATGAAAAAACATACTGCGGGTATTCACCATATCACAGCCATTGTAGGGCATCCACAAGAGAATATTGATTTTTATGCTGGTGTATTAGGCTTACGTCTAGTAAAACAAACGGTAAACTTCGATGACCCAGGCACATATCATCTTTATTTTGGTAACAAAGGTGGTAAACCAGGTACTATTATTACATTCTTCCCATGGGCAAATGCTTATCAAGGACGTATTGGTGATGGCCAAGTCGGCGTTACAACTTATGTTGTTCCAGAAGGAGCACTAACTTTCTGGGTTAATCGTCTAGCAAAGTTTGCAATTCCGTTCGAAAAAGGTGAGCGTTTTGGTGAACAAGTCATTCAATTTGATGATCCACACGGCCTTCATATTGAATTAGTTGCACGTGCAGAAGGCGAATTGAATGAATGGACATTTGGTGAAGTAACACCTGAGGTAGCGATTAAAGGATTTGGTGGGGCAACACTGTATTCAAGTCATCCTGAAGAAACAGCGAAGGTATTAACTGAAGTTATGGGGCTTGAAAAAATAGCAACAGAAGGCGAGTATACACGCTATAAATCCAGCGCAGACATTGGCAATACAGTGGATTTAAAAGTTGTTCCAGGTGTACGTGGTCAAATGGGTGTAGGAACAGTTCATCACATTGCATGGAGAGCCCAAAATGACGCGGATCACTTAGAATGGCAAGAGTATGTAATGAATCATGGACAACGTGTTACCGAAGTGAAAGATCGTAATTATTTTAATGCGATTTATTTCCGTGAACCTGGTGAAATATTATTTGAAATTGCGACAGACCCACCTGGATTCGCTCATGATGAAAAGCCTGAGACAATGGGTAGCCAATTAATGCTGCCACCTCAGTATGAGCAGCATCGAGAACAATTAGCAAGAACGTTAATTCCAATCGAAGTGCGTACGCTTGATTAAGAGAGGGTGAGTCGTTTGATTTCGATTGATCCTAAGAAAAATACAGAGCGAGACAACTATAAATTATTGATTGGCAGTATTATTCCAAGACCTATTGCTTTTGTTACGACGAAATCGGAGCAAGGGGTCATCAATGGCGCACCATTTAGCTACTTCAATATTGTATCTTCCAATCCACCGATGATTTCTTTAGCAATTCAGAGATCTAATGGACGCTTAAAAGATACAGCTCGACACATTCATCATCAGCAACAATTTGTTGTGCATATTGTAGATGAGGAGAATGTAAAGCAGGTGAATGAAACAGCTGCTTCCTTACCTGTAACAGAGAGTGAAATTGACAGAGCGCAATTTACATTAATCGATAGCCAGCTTATTTCTGTACCAGGTATTCAAGAGGCAAAGGTTCGAATGGAATGCAGTTTAATACAAACGATTCCGTTGATGAATGGTGAGGAACAGACAGGTGATTTGTTTATTGGTGAAGTTGTACAATTTCATATAGATGAGACTATTTATCATGAAGGACGAATTGATCCAAGGAAACTAAAAGCCATTAGTAGATTAGCTGGCTCAAGTTACGCAAAGATTGGAGATATTTTTTCGATAGAACGACCTGAATGATATATAACATGCGAAAATGTTGATTGAACAGCATTTTCGCATTTTTATTTTATTCTAAACTATATTAAAAATCCTTCTATACTCTGTTAATAGTACATCGGAATAATTACAAAAACTTTAATCCTCCTTTAGATATACTTTCTGGGGAGGATTTTTTTATGGATTTTATTGAAACGATTTACATATTTACAACATCTAACATATAGAAACAAGAAAGGATGGTGAAAAAATTGCAAGTGAAGTCATTATTGTCAGATGCGAAAAAAGGGAATAACCAAGCGTTCGTAGAGCTATTACAGGAAGAAAAAGTAAAGCTATATAAGATGGCTTATATTTACATGAAAAATGAGAACGATGCATTAGATGTGGTGCAGGAGACAATAGCAAGGGCGTATGCCAATATCCATACAGTGAAAGAGGAGCAGTATTTTGCCACATGGCTGATGAGAATTTTGATAAATACAGCATTAGAAATGTTACGTAAAAATCAAAAAATTATTCCTCTCCTTGAACAACAGCCGGAGCAAGAGCAAATTTCAACTAACGATGAAAAGCTGGATTTATTACAAGCCATTGAACAGTTAGAGGAAAAATATAAAACCGTTATTTTATTGAGATACTATCGAGATTTGCAAATAAAAGAAATTGCAGATTTATTAGGTTGTCCAGAGGGGACAGTCAAAACGAATGTGCATAGAGGTATTCAGCAGTTAAAAAAATATCTAAACAAGGAGGGGGAGCTTTATGGAGAACAATATTAAGGAAGTCATAAATAATATTGACGTACCATTAGAAAAACTTGACCAAGCTATTGAAAAAGGAATGCGCTCAGAAACGAAAAAAAGCAAAAAAGGTTGGAAAACTGCAATTGTTTCTAGTATAGCAAGTGTAGCATTGATTTTGGGTTCTGGTTTTATTTCCCCTAAAGTGGCAAATGTCCTTGCTGATGTTCCACTTATTGGTTTTATGTATAATATTGCAGAACATGATAAAGGCCTGCAAACAGCGCTTTCTGATGACAATAAGGTGAAATTAAATAAAACAGTAACTAGTAACGGCATAGCCATTACAGTAGAGGAGATTGTATATGATGGTACACGTTTGAATGTGATTTTTTCAATGCCAGAATATATGGATATCGCACCATGCTTCTTGTATGTCAACGGGAGAGAACTCAATACAGGTGAAAGTTTACGGGTCTTAGAAGATCAAGATGGATTTCGTGGTTTATGGGAATTTCCTATCGACGAAGAATTACCCGATGAATTTGATTTAACGTTAAAATTTTTTCAAGTAGGTTCAACAGAAGGAGAATGGGTATTCTCTACACCTATCAAAAAAGTAAAAAATGATAGTCATAAATTAGTAGCTGGACAATCAGGGAAATTAAACGGCATCCCGTTTGATGTAGAAAGTGTGGAGGCTTCAACAACATCGACAAAGATAAAGGTGAAATTTGCTGCTACTATGGATAAATTGTTCTCCGAAAAAGCTGGGATAGATGCTACTATAATGGACCAAAACGGAACGCCACTGACAGTGTTACATCAATCAGGTAGTGGTGATGACAAAAGCACAACTTATATGTACTTAGTAGAGCCTTTAAACAAAAATATTACTAAAATAAAAATTGCTTACTATTTCCGCCCGTTTGGTGCAGAAATTGAAGATGTAATTGTCCCACTTGCCAATACATTACCGCAACGAATTTCACAAGATGAGATGGGGGATTTTGTTATCACAGATGTGACAAAAGAGGGTCAGGAAGCAACGCTGTCTTTCTATGTCGATAGTGATTTCCCTTATAATAATAATCTAATATCTCTTGATGTTAAGTCGGAATCGGGTGAAAGCCTAATCACAGAGTATGCTCATGCAATAGGACCAAATAAATATCAAGTATCATATCAGGCGAATGTTGGAAAACCAATTATTCATATTTTAAAAACACCGCATATGGAAGTTGAATCATCTGCTATCGTCACGATTCCAGTTAAATAGTATGACAAAAGCTTTATATCTGGTGTGTTCATTAGGAAAATATTGGTTTATTATTGACCGATAAAAGGATTCTTTTGTTGATATTGTATGCCTATTTTAACTGATTGTAGCGGAGGGCTACTCGACTCTAACCTTCAGGAAAGCAAGTAGCTCGTAACATTCTTCACCCCTTTAGATCACTCTAAAGGGGTATTTTATATTAACATTTCTGTTATGGACTGCATATTATAAGGTTAAACTTCCTTACATGCCCAGGCATCAATCTCAACCTTTAGAGGAGGGGCAGCTAGTGCGACTACATACACCAATGTTGTACATGGAAGGTGAGTTCCGAGAAAATCATCGATTATCTGTTTGCGTTGATTTGCATTCATTTCCCCGACGAGATAAAAGACCAGTTTCGTTAAATCTTGAACTTCCATATTAGCACTTTCAAGGTTCTTACGGATATTTTCTAGTGCTAACTTCAATTGAGCTAATGGCTCTTCAGGTACAGTTCCGTCTTTTTCCATTCCGATTTGTCCAGATAATGTTAACCATCTCTGTGGTCCTGTCACTTCAATTTGATGTACATAAGGAGCAACTGGCTGATGAATTTCTTTTGGGTTTCTTGCAATCTTCATAAAATTCATCCTTTCTATTATTTTAGTTTGAAGTTTTAAGAAAAATACCAATCTGAAACTAAGATAAAAAAACTAATTTTAATACCATTATAGAACAACTTACTTTGGATATAATAGTTCAAAAGGTTATAATAGATTCATATAGTTTAGGCTTATAACGCTGATAAAGCTTTCAATAAATGCAAAAGTATTGACATTAATTTTAAATTTGATAAGCATGCAATTCTTTTCGCTCCTTGGATTCATTAATTTCTTAAGAGACTTATAAAGCGTATGCATTGAAGTCTTATTTTAAGCGATGATGGAAATAATAATCCAATGAAGGGGGGAATATTTACATAAGAATGTTGCGTAATTTTTTCCATCAATTTATTACTTGCTTATGTTCATTTGATAGCGATACCCAGGCAAAGACAGCGAAGCCGTTTTGTAGAAGGAGTGAATACATGAGTAATTTCTTTCGAAGTAATGGATTTAAACGTTTTATTATTCTAGTCGGAATCGCTGTTGCACTATATTTAATGCGTAGTATGATTAATCTTATTCTCCTCACGTTCATTATTACCTATTTGATGAATCAACTGACTACGAAGACAACAAGAGGAGTCAGAAAGTACGTACGGATGAACGAGAAAGCTGTCACTGTTACCCTTTATCTTTTACTTCTTGCGGGTATTGTTGCGGTTATCTATAAGTATCTACCTGTTGTAACCCAACAAATTACACAGCTTTTTGATCTTATCGCTAGCTTTAATCTCGATCCAGATGATAATGAGATTGCAAGGTATCTAGCTCCAACCTTCGAGAAAATTGAACTTGGTAAATATTTAGAGCAGGGTGTGGACCTAACTCTTAAAAATATTACGAATATTGGTAAAATCATTTTGCATATATTCATCTCACTAATTTTGAGCTTATTTATTTTGCTTGAGAAGAAACGTATTACTGAATTTACAGCAAAATTCAAAGATAGTAAGGTGAGCTATCTTTACGATGAACTACATTATTTCTCAAAAATATTCATTCGATCTTTCGGTAAAGTTATTGAGGCACAGTTCATTATTGCGGCTGTCAATTGTGTTGTATCTGTTATTGCCCTATATATTATGGGCTTCCCACATTTAATTGCACTGGGAATTATGCTTTTTGTACTGGGATTGGTGCCAGTCGCAGGGGTCATCATTTCTTTGATTCCTCTAAGTATCATTGCTTACAGTATCGGTGGTCTAATGTACATTATCTATATCCTGATTATTGTTATGGTATTACATGCTCTGGAGGCGTACTTCTTAAATCCAAAGCTGATGTCTGCAAAAACAGATCTTCCGATTTTTTACACATTCATGGTTATCCTCTTCTCAGAGCATTTCCTTGGTGTTTGGGGATTAATTATCGGTATTCCATTATTCATGTTCTTGCTTGATATTTTGGGCGTTACGTCCTCAGAGGATGAGCTGCAAAAAGATATGACCGTACAAGAAGATAAGTAAATTAAATAACGTTTTCTTTAAAAAAGAGGCTGGGATAAAAAGAAAAATGTTAGACTGATTTTATTTTGGCCTAACATTTTTTTGATTTAGGAAGGAACACTCTACTCATTGAAGCGGAAAAGTTATTATCTATTTTCGCTATTTTTTAAAATAATCGAGTTCTGTCCCAGCCTCTTTGTTTTTTATTGAAAATATATACATATGTTAAGATGGATTATGAATAAGTTGAATGTTAGGAGGTATAGAAGTGAATAATTATGTTAAGTTACTAGATTCGGAAGCAGCCCATGCAAAGCCTAATTTTAATACGGCAATACTTTGCATGGGGTGAATTCTGACCTTTGCCCTGAAGTATTTCTTATAAAATTAGCTTTGCTTCCTTATTTTATTGTTTTCTAAATAAAAATGAGGGGTTGGCTTAAGTGGCTTATAAGAAGGCTTCGGCTATTTTACCGAAAGAGCTTTTACTAGAAATTCAAAAATATGTTCAAGGTGAAACAATCTATATTCCTAAAATAGAAAACACTTATTTAGAGTGGGGTGCACGTTCAGGCACAAAGCAATATATTGAGGATAGGAATAAGTCTATAAAAAAAGCGTTTACGAATGGAGCTTCTATTGAACAATTATCTACTGAGTATCATTTAGCGGTAGAAACGATTAAAAAGATTGTATATACAAGGTAACCTATTAAAGCACTAGCAGATTAATATGTTGGTGCTTTTCGTATGCCTAAAACACTTCTTAATTGAACTAGTCATATTCTTTTTAATAGGAATCCTGTTCAATATAGTAAAGGAGGGTTTTTTAATGCTAAAAGGGCAAGATGTTTTTCTAAGACCAATTACTGAAGAAGATACAGATAGTATCTACAAGTGTTTTCAAAATGAAGAAATTATGTATATGACGGGGACTATTAACATTTTTACGAAGGATCAAATTAGAGAGGCTTTGAATCGATTTAGCGAAGATTCTACACGCCATGATTTTGCTATATGTTTGGTAGAGAATAGCCAAATTATCGGAGATTTAGCCATTATGGAAATAGACTTAGACAATAAAAAGGCCATGTTTCGCATAGCTCTACACAGCATAGAAAATTGCAGCAAGGGATATGGGGCTGAAGCGGTTCAGCTTGCACAAAAATTTACGTTCGAGGAGCTAAAGCTTAATCGCTTAGAACTACAAGTATACTCACATAATATTAGAGGAATAAAATCGTACGAAAAGGTCGGCTTTAAAAAGGAAGGCGTATTAAGGCAGTCCTTATATATGAACAATAAGTATTCAAATGAAATCATTATGAGTATTCTTCGAGATGAATACATGGAAATATTGAATAATAAGTAATGTAGATGAGTTCACGTAGTTTTCTTAAACTTGGGAATGAAAAATTTATGATAAATGGGAAAAAATATGATATTATAATTTAAGAATCTTTGTTAAAGGGGGCGGTCATTATGACAAACAATACTGTTTTTATCACTAAATACTGGGGGATAACGCCAAATTAACAAGGATATTTAGCGTTCTCCTGAATTCGGAAGGGGAAAATTTATGAGTGACAATGCTGTAAGAATTGAAGAAGTTAATACAGAGAATTGGTATGATTGTTGTTTATTAGAGATCTCAAAGGAACAAAGAAATTATATTGAACCGAACTCTATTTCTATAGCACAATCAAAGTTTGAGACCACCTTAAAGCCATATGCTATTTATTTTGAAGACAAAGTAGTAGGTTTTTTAATGTTTAATGCTGTTAAGGAAGAACTTGATGGCTATTGGATCTATCGAATTATGATCGATAAGCATTTTCAAGGTAAAGGTATAGGGAAAGCGGCTACTAAACTAATGCTGTTAGAAATAGCTAAATTACCAGATGCCAATAAAGTTGTGGTGGGCTATCACCCAGAAAATAAAGGTGCTCATCATTTATATGCAAGTTTAGGGTTTATCGATAATGGTAATCGCTTTGGTAAGGAAATGGCTGTTATTAAAAACTTAACTGAATAGAAATAGAAAGGGGCCTTTTTAGGTCCCTTTCATTAATTTCATGGGGTTTAAGCTTTGAAAATGATTTATAATTTTTATTTACTCTGAACAACGTTTTTGTGAATCTTACCCTCTACATAAAGCTTAATAGTGTTTTTCTGATAATAAAAAATGGTAAAATGTGAAAAGTTAGGGGTGTTGTTATGTTGAAGGATATTGGAAAAAACATTGGAAAGTTAGTTGATTCAACAATTAGTGGGGCTGGAAGTTTAGCGAGTAAAGGTGTAGTAAAAGCAGGTTTCCCGCAAGTTGCAGATTTTATAGATGAAACAGCAAGTCTTGTCGGAAGGGCTTCTAATGCAAGTATTGCAATGACAGGACAAGCTATGCAAGGTGTATACCAAACTGCAAAGGGGCAACTAACAAAAGATACCATAGAACGTGATGAAGGAGTAGACGAGTTAAAGGATGCTGGTAGACGTGTGGTACGCGGAATTGGACAAACAATAAAAATGGGGACTACAAATACTTATGAAACTGGAGCTGGCTTGCTGACAAAAGATTATGAAAGAGCGAAGAATGGTGCGTTAAATTTGGCACAAATGGGGATTGTCGCTTTTACTGCAGTTTCTATCATAGATATTGTAGGTGAAGCAGATGTAGTAGAAGCTCAAGAAATCCAAGCTATTAACGCAGATTTGGAAGGTGATGTACATCCTATTACAGGTGTTCCATTTGAAATAAATAATATTGAATACAATGGACAAATCATTCAGGATGTATTCCCGGTATTTGATAGTCAATATAATGCAAATATACCTGAGAACATGTATCTCGCTAGTGATGAAGTACATTTTCGTCTCGCTAATGAGCAGCTTGCTCAAGAACTAGAAGCCGATTTTAGACTTGCTAATCAGATGGGTTTGAGTCAAACGGATATTCAAGGATTATCAAATAATATTACACCCGAAGGCTATATATGGCATCATCATGAACAACCAGGGGTTCTGCAATTGGTCAATGAGGATGAGCACAATTCAACTGCGCATACAGGTGGTCGATTTATTTGGGGGGGCGGTAGTGAATATCGATAATTTATGGAGGGCTACCGTAGACAAAATAAGAAGACATTTTTATATAACTTCACAGAAATGCTTAGACGAATCAAAATAAACAATTCGTCTAAGCATTTCTATTTGCCTGATTACGGAAGCAATTATGCCGAGACATAATTTAATTTTTTCTGTTCATGCATTTATATAGAAGAAATTGTGTGTGATCTTTTCCTAATATACAAGTAAATCAACAATGCGGTAATGCCTTCTGCGACAGGGAAGGTCCACCAAATAGCTTGTGGGCCAAGGATTTTCGGCAATAGTACAAGCGTTGGGATAAATAAAATAATACTGCGAAGTAACATAATACTTGTGGCAAGGCGAATTTTTTCAATCGATTGGAAGAACTCGGCAAACACCATATTTATTCCTAAGAAAATATAGCCAATCGCAAAGTGAGTGAACCCCTGTGCTGCCATGCTGCGAATTTCAAACGTACTGTCCCCGAATAAAGCGATTAGCTGGGTAGGGAACAGCATAGCAATAATGGCCGTTAGTAATCCAAAAATAAGGGCAGTAGCTAATGCTATTTTTAAGAGTGCTGTTAACCGCTCTACTAATCTTGCACCATGATGGTAGCTAACGAGAGGCTGTAGCGCCATACCAATACCAAGAAAAACAGTCAAAAGCACAGTATGAATGTAGTTAACCATGGCATAGGCTGTAACACCATTTGCCCCTAAATAGTGTAGGAAAGTTACGTTATATAAAATAACCATAACTGCTACAGAAGCTTCTACGATAAAGCTTGGCAGTCCAATAGCTAATATTTTCTTTAAATCCGCCATACTGAAAAATGTAGAAACGAATTTTAATTCTGATTGCTTACGGAAGAAATGAAGACAAAGCACCGACATCCCGATAATTGTGGAAAGCGCTGTAGCTAAGGCACAACCTGTTACGCCATAATTAAGCACAAAAATAAAGACATAGTTTAAAACTATATTTAAAACAGAGGTAGTAATTAAGCCCAGCATTGCTAGCTTTGGATTACCATCATTTCGGATAAAAATACTTAATAGATTTTCAATTGTATAAAATATACCAAACAACAAAATAACATGTAGGTACTCTTGAACATATGGATAAGTAGCATCACTTGCTCCGAATATATAGGATATTTCCTTTAAATTGAATAACAGTAATAGAATTAGCGTTATCACAACAACGATCATTATTGTAAATGCCAATGTAAAGAGTTGATGTGCTCGTTTTTTATTACCCTCACCAAGAGAAATTGAAAATAGTGTCGCTCCTCCCATGCCAATCCAAAGAGAAATAGATAGTAAAATGGAGAAAATTGGTACAGCGATATTTACTCCTGCTAAAGCTGTTGGTCCAACTCCATGACTTACAAAAATACCGTCCACTAAAATATTTACCGACATTAGTAGCATCCCAACCATAGCTGGGAATAAGTACGATAAAAACAATGGCTTCAGCGGTCTAGTCTCAATTGAATTAATGGTTGTCATGAGAATGGACCTCCAATACCATTACCTTTTCTCCTTTTTCATCAAGTTCACCATTAAAGGCAAACCCAAAGTTTCTATATAGGTGAATGGCAACCTCATTGTTGTCATAAACGCTTAAATAAATGTTCTGGCAGCTGTATTTTATTGTTAAGTAATCTATAAGCCGCTGTAAAAAGTATTTACCTAATCCTTTGTGCTGGAAGCGTTCATCGATAAGATAACGATCTAGCCAAACACGTTGACTATTATCTTCATGTGGAAATACACCATACATAGCGAAGCCAATAGCAACGTTTTCCTTATACAATCCAACTGGAATAAAGCGTCTATCAATTTCAGCCTCTGCTAAGCATTGCACCGTACTTTCAATAAAACTTTTCTGATGGTCTGCAATACGCAATGATAAAACTTCCTGTTTGTTTAAAGCTGTAATGTCACGAATTTCCGTGAGCATAATGTCAAAACCTTTCTATTTTTATTGTGAATAGCTACAATCTAATGTATATAGTAACTATATAGTCAAGGAGGGAAGCTTAAAAGATGTTTAATAAAAATGTAAAATATTTTACAACGGGTGAATTCGCTAAAATTTGTAAAGTTAATAAACAAACACTGATTTACTACGATCAAATTGGCTTATTATCACCGATCATGAAGGATAGTAAGGACTACCGTTATTATTCCATTGCGCAATATGAGTTTTTTAGTGTAATAGAGCTATTAAAGGCAGTTGGCATGTCTTTAAAGGATATTCAAAAATATATGGCAGAAAAATCACCTGAAAATTTTTTGGAATTAATGCATCAGCAAAGGGAAATTGTAGCGAAAAAGCGTCGAGAACTTGAGATGATTGAAAGCATTATTGATGTGAAAATTCAGACGACAGAGGAAGCCTTACACCTTGATTTTGAAAGCATTACGATTGAGCACCTACCTGAGGAAACATTGTATTTAAGCAAAAATATCGAGAATTCAACGGAAGAACAGTTTGTGAAGGCAGTGTCAGATTTTATAGATGTGTTAGACCGTTCTCAATTAGATACAGGTTATCCTATTGGGGGTATTACAAGAAGAGAGCAAATCTTAGCAGGAAACTATGATAATTATAGTTACTTGTATATAGAGCAGCCGCATCCACGAGAAGGTCATCCTTATTTCGAGGCGATTGAGGGGGATTTTATTATTGGCTATCATGTGGGATCATCCACTACACTTGGCGAAACATACGAAAGGTTATTTAAGGTCATGCGAGAACAGGGCTATGAACTAGGGCAATACGTATATAAGGAATATATTTATGATGCAGTTATTAAAAATCGTGAGGAGGAGTATGTTACAAAAATTATGATGGAAATTAAAAAGTGTATTCGATAATTGAGTATCGTAATAAAGGGGGATACAGTTTCGAGTGGTACTTCCAAACTGAGTATCAAAAGAAAAAAAGCAAACTGGGAAAAAGCATAGTTTGCTTTTTTGTACTTTCTTAGATTTTACTGATTCTGTAAAAGCCCGATTTGTTTGGAGTACTAGAATATAAAAATGCTTGTGTTCCTCAATCAGTGGAGATGAGGAGCTCCCCACTGATTGAAGCTTCACTGTATATAATTTGGTTTTTTTACCCTATCTATTAGAAGAATACCATCATATTGATCGCGTGGAACAAAACTTTCCTCCATGGTTCCCCATCTATATGATAAACGCGGCTCAAACATCCATGAATTTCCTCGCTCATTTTGACGGTTTCGCAAGTCGATAAACGTGTAAGGTTTTTTTGTCGACGAAAGAATATCCTCGATCGATCCTTTTATTGGAGGTAAAACGGTCATTGGTTCTCTTATATTGCTTGCAGTCTCGCCACTAGCCATATGAAGACCAAGCACATAGCTATATTTCTTGTAGCTATCCGGTAGACATTCACCCATCATTTTTACCGCATAAGGAGAGCCCATTACTTCGGATTGTGCTTTCCGAATATGGTCATTATGCGCCCAGACGATAAATTTTTCAGTTGGATAAATCTCCTCTGCTAACCAAAGAAGGTTTTCCATCATTGCTTGGTCACGCCATTCCAATGACTTTATATAAGAATCAAAGTTATATTGTTCTATATCAATATTTGTTTGAATTGAGAGTTCTACATATTCGTCCACAAGACGGATACGGTCAGCTAAAGTACGTTCCATAAGCTTTATGATATGTGGTTCACTAGGAAAAGCCGCTTTTAACTCTTTTTCTTTAAGCTGTACTTGTGATTTTACTTGTTTATATACTTCGATAATGTTTGGTTTTACCTTTTGATAGCCCTTTAAATCCTTACCATTGCTCCAGTCAAAAAGTTGCTCCTCTACTTCACTTAACTGTTTAGCAAGTGAACTATTTTGTAGCCAGTCACCGTTCGTAAATGCACCTTGCAGTTGAATATCAAAGCCTGCTAATGTTAATGGTTTATCGGTATTTTGTGTCTTTTTAGTATACTCAAATAACGGTAGTGTTTCTTTTGTCCACCATACACCAAAAATAGCATCCTTCATCGTTTGTTGTGCCGATTGTTTATCAATTTGGCCTTGGGCATTCATGGCATTCCCCATACCACTTTCGAAGGCAAGAACGTTGTAGCCCATTTCTTGATGTAAAAATTGAATTAAACGTGTTTTTACTAGGTTAAATTCAGCCGCACCATGGGAGCTTTCCCCTAAAAAAACGATGCGCTTATCATATAATAAAGGCTTTAGCATCTCTAAATCATCAAATTTATTCGATGGAATTTTTTGTTGACCAATTGCTTCAGGTTGAATGGATGTTAAGCTGTAAGCATGGTCGTTTGTCCATTTTTTCCAGTCTTGAAGTGTTTCAATGGATGTGCGAGCTTGCTCTACTTCTAATTTGTTCTCTAAAGCTACGCGTTCTTCTTTCACTGGAACTGCTGCCGATGCATTTGAAACTCCGTTGAACGCTACAAAACTTGTTAACGCTAAACTTAATGATAATAAAACTTTACGTTTCTTACCTTTTGTCACTCTCTATCAGCCCTTCTCTTTATGTTAAGACCAATTATAAGTAGATAAGTTTAAAGTAAAGGGGAGCTTTGTTTAAGTTTTGTTTAAATTTGGTTCAATGCCATAATTTTGGGGAGTGTAGGCGTAAGGCATTAAAAAACATCTCCGAAGTGTAACATAAGTACAATGTGGAGATGTTAATTATTTTATTTATAATGATACGTGCTAGCTCTTGGATTATTTCGTTGTATTTGATTGAACCATGCACGATCCTTTTCCTCTTTCTTTAGTGTATTTACGATGGTTGATGAGCAGCTAACACAGATTTTGGCCTGAGTAATTTGTCCACAGCGTTCACAAGGTGCGCCTAAATTAGGAAAAATCGATTTTTTTAATTTCCCTGCCTTTACCCATTTATATAGTAGCTCGGAAGTTACCCCTGTTAATGCAACTACCTCGTCATTAGTTAAATAGCGATTATTTTTTCTTAGTAAAAAATGATGTAATTCTGAAAAAATATCTTCTTCTCGAACATCAATTCTTTTGGCAAACAGCTGCATATTTATTTCACTCCTCGTTATTTCAATTGATGACTTTCATTTACGTTGTTAGGCTGTTCGTCATATTTATAGTTTTCCCAGCGATTTCGTGCCAGCTTTCGATATTTATTGGAAACACTTCGATCTGCAATTAATCGAGAGAATCCTTTTTTCGCCTCAGTAATATCTCCAAGTCGGAGGCTTAATTCTGCATGTAAATATTGAATTCTCTCTCCGCCCTCTTGATTGGATGCAAAAGATTTGCTGTAAAAATCTCTAGCTGCAAAAAGGTAACGCATTTCCGATTCAGAATCATTTTTTAAACGGTATAACCAGGCTATTTTTAGTGCGAAATTAGCCATAAGAAGTGATTCTTCCATGGATGCTCTTGATACGAGATAAGCTAATTTAAAACTGATAATGGCATCATCGATTGTGCGCTCCTTACAAATATTCATTGGTCTTTGGAGCTCTTTAATGTAGAGCTCGTCAATAAGTAACATGAAAGGTCCATATGTTCTTGTCATAGATTTGTGGTAGGCATAGCCACAGTGTGGACAAACAGCAATTTCATATAACAACGGGTTTAATCCCTCATAGACTGGCATGAAGTCCGTTTGCTCCTCGGCAACTTTATAACGATTAGGACGTACTTTATAAGTAGTAAAATGTTTTTTGCAAAATTTGCAATCCACACTACTTTCATAGTAATAAATGTTGAATGCCATATGAATCAACTCCTTTACATCCAAATAGTTGTTATTCCTTTTGGTCTATTTATACGACAGACTTTATCGTTCAATGTATTTAATTGATTATCTTTTATTTTAACAATTCTGTGTTATTTGGTATACTCCTTTGGAATTATTATAATAAAAATGTTCATTACTTTCTTAGTTATTTGAAGTATCGATATGTAATCGTAATAGTATTGTCGGTGTCGTTGAGACAAGGTAAATAAATTGTTTTAGTTTATCAATATACGTACAACCCCTTATTATTGCTTGAATAGGTTAAATTAACTACCTGTATTTCCAATATAAAATGCTTTATTGACAATCACTTAAGTATGTAGAATGGGGAGAAAATGATGGATTATAAAATTGTATTCTTTGACGTAGATGGCACACTTGTTAATTATGAAGATGGCTGTATTGAAGAAAGTACGAGGAAGGCTATACAACAATTAAAAAACAAGGGAATTCGTATTGTTGCTGCTACAGGAAGACCATTATCAATGTGCCAAGATTTAAGAAAAATAGGAATAGAGACTTTCATTACGGCTAATGGAGCGTATGTTAAGCATCAAGATCAAGTTATACATAAAATATCTATTGCAGCAGATATTGTCCAAAAAGTTAAAGCTTTTGCTGATGACAATAAACAAAGCCTCTCATTTTTTACGGAACAATTATCGATGAATAGCGTAAAAGAACCAGCGACACTAAAAGCGATGCAAGAGACATTATCCTTACTAGAGTTCCCAGCGATAAATGAGGATATTTTAAAGCAAGAGGTTTACTTAATGTGTTTATATGTCGATGAGGAAATAGAGAAAAAATATACTTCACAATTTCCTCAATTATTATTTAAAAGATGGCATCCATATATTACAAATGTTTTGCAGCATGATATATCCAAATCGATTGCTGTTCAAGCCGTTTTAGATTATTTTAAGCTGACTCCTCAAGAAGCACTTGCTTTTGGAGATGGAGATAATGATATCGATATGCTAGAACAGGTTGGGTTTGGTGTTGCAATGGGCAATGGTAGTGAAGCATTAAAAAATGTCGCTAATTTTATAACGAAGAAATCAACTGAAGGTGGTATTGATTATGCATTACGAGAGCTACAAATTATTTAAAGAGGGCCAAATTAAATTTGAAAACAAATAATATTTTTAGTAAATTCTAGAGAAATACCCAATTAAGTTTCAAGAGAGTTAGTACTAGTAATAATGCTATGATAATAGCGTTAATCAACTAGTCACTGTGAAGAACTCTGGGTTATAAGGCATAATTTTTTACTATATAGCATTGGAAAAAGTTTTCTTTAAGATAACATTTAAAGAGAAATTGATTGTGATAAAAATCCATGGGAAAATTGTGTAAGTATCATAATACTCATAATGTTGTTTGTTTTGAGTTATTATAAAGCTAACTGGTAAAAGAAATTATTATGCTTTAGGTGGGATGGTTTTATGGCGCATCACGTGCAATCTCTTATTGAACATTACGGGTATTTTGGCATCATTCTTATCTTAGTCGGGGGGATTGTCGGGCTGCCACTTCCCGATGAAATATTTTTAACCTATGTAGGGTATAGCGTTTATCGTGAAAACCTTGCGCATATTCCTGCTTTAATAAGCGCTTTGATAGGTGCAATTGGGGGAATTACTCTGAGCTACTATGTAGGCTATAGATTTGGGCTACCGTTATTGCAAAAATACGGTCCGAAATTTCATATTACTGAGCAGAAGATTGATTTTACTAAGAAGTTATTTAAGAAAATAGGACCCATGTTATTATTAGTAGGATATTTTATTCCTGGTGTGCGTCATCTTACAGCGTATATTGCAGCTATAAACAATTATCCTTATAAAAAGTTTGCTTTTTTTGCTTATACGGGAGCATTTATATGGACATTTACTTTTATTACTTTAGGAAATGTACTAGGGGAGAAATGGCGTTATGTTGGATTTTATTTATCCCACTACAGTATTTATCTCATAGTATTGTTTATAGTAATAATGTTCATCGTTTATTTTGTTTTCAAAAGAAAGAATTCACCTAAATAAAGTATTTCCATGAAGAAAGGTCTGATTCAATATTTATTGAATCAGACCTTTACTTGTCGAAGATAGATAAATATAAATTACTGCGTATCCATAAGACAGGGTGATTTTCACTCCGAGTTGACGCTTTCCGCTGGCTTGGCTTCAATCTCCTCGTCACTCTTATTTTCAGAAATAATGATTACAAATACTTTAGCGTAGTTACAAGTTCGATAGGGATACAAGGTGAAAATTTTAATTGCCTTCATAATAGTGTTTGTGCGGTAATATAGTATGCTCAGAAAAATTCATGATTTCAAAAAAATTACGACAAGTGGTGTTTTGAAAAAATTTTAATCACCAACTCAAAAGTAACGTAAGTTTACAACAGTCACTATCAGTAAACACTATTCGGATTCGATCTGGCGTATAGTTTGTTTCAAATTTCATCGTGACACCCGTTGACGCAATTAACTTATCGACTTCGGTTTTATTTGATTGTTGTGCTGCGTTCATAAGATCGTGTGCAAATTGTTCTGAATCATCAATTTTATCCGTAAGTAATTGTGCTTGCTGCATTATAACCTTGATCCGTTTCGCAGAAGTCTTCAATTTATTTGTATTGACGGGCGGAAATGAACTTCTATTCGTTGGGTTTGTAGGCATTACTAAATGTCTAGAAGGTTGTTGAGTAGTTGAGTGATCTGCCAGTACCCATGTTGGATAATAATTAGGATAGACAAAATACGGATAAGGATTGTAATACAACTAAATTCCTCCCTCTATAAATGTTGATATATCAACGGTTTGACCCGTTTTTAAGAGTGATAAAAAATTTTTTTATCACAGTTTTTACATAGTCTTTTCTAG
>NZ_JBIWDH010000025.1:0-67643 GCF_044761885.1 Lysinibacillus sp. NPDC097231
TTGCGTTATTCATCTTAATTGAACCGCCGTATACGGATCCGTACGTACGGTGGTGAGAGAGGTCGGGGGTTAGTCACCCCCTCCTACTCGATTGTTAGCATGTTTTATCGAGAAATATTGTTCATTTATCGACGAAATTTTAAAGTTATCACCCAACTTTCAAAATTTATCGCCCAACTTATTAATTTTATCGAAATACCAATGAATTACTCACTTTCCAGACAATGATTGAGTACAAATCTATGAAATCGTATAATACGAATATGCTTCAGAATAACATTTATTTCTAAAAACTAGCGTAGATTGGGAGGGTTACCATTGTATCGCATATTGTACATAGAAGACGAACAAGAGATTGGCCAATGGGTTACAAAGGATTTAACGGAAAGAGGATACGAAGTTACGTGGCTTAAATCTGGTGAACAGGTCGAGCAGCACATAGCTTTTAAGGATGTTGCTATATTAGATGTGATGTTGCCAGGATTAGATGGCTTTTCAGTTGGCAAAAGAATTAAGCGAGAAAATAAAGATATCCCGATTTTAATGCTGTCAGCACGAACTGCTGTTGAGGATAAAATAGAGGGACTTAACTTTGCAGATGATTATTTGACAAAGCCATTTCACCCAGAGGAACTTATAGCTCGAGTGGAGGTTTTACTTAGAAGATACCAAAAGAATGATGATGTATTAGATCTTCAGCATTTAAAAATTTATACGAGAGATATGCGGATTATCAACAAGCAGACCGATGAAGAGATTCAATTAACCGGTAAGCAGTTCTATTTGTTACAGTATTTTATGCGCCACTTAAATCAAATTTTAACGAAGGAACAACTTTATGAAGGGGTTTGGGGTGAAACCTATCTAGAAGGTGATAAAACATTAATGGTACATATTCGATACTTAAGAGAAAAAATAGAAATAGATCCAGCCAAACCGACAATTATTGAAACCATTCGTGGCATTGGATATAGGGTAAGACTATGAAATTATTTCGATCATTATTAGCAAAGTATATGTTAATTATTCTGCTTGCTATTTCCATTGTTCAAATAGCCTATCTTGTCATTCCTCTTTTTGTTTTAGGGATTGCCCAAAATGGACAAGAGGATCTTTCAAATGGAGCTGAGATTGAGAGTAAAGTAGAAGAAAAATGGCATGCAGAAGCTAAAAGCATAAAAAATATTACAGAGGAAGAAATTGATCAACATTTTAAAAGTTGGAAAAAACAATATCCAAAATCTTCTATGTTTTGGGTAAGTGAGGATGGTACATTGCTCACAACATTGAATGTGACGGAGCAACTGCCATCAAAATGGACGCCAGCATTTACTACAAAATTTATCAAAGAGCGTTATGGTGGGGATCCATTTACCGTCATTGCCTTTTTAGGTGAGGATGAATCGAATGGGTTTATTGTTCTTGAGATTCCTAAAGAAGTGTTTAAGCCACCACTTAGAAATGTTTATGAAAAATATGGAGCGTTCATATTTTTCGGTGTTTTTGCAATTATTTTATTTTTCATTATAGTATCCATTTTATTTTTCAGAGGGATTCGGAAGCGACTATTGTATCTACAGGAAGCGATGGAAATTCGAGATGTAGATGGCTTACCTATTGAAACGAAGGTCACGAAGAAGGACGAAATCGGCCAGCTTGAACAAAGCTTTAATCGTATGGTTTGTGAGCTTAGGGAAAGTAAGGATCGTGAGCAGAAGGAAGAACAGTTAAGACGCGAATTGATTGCTAATTTATCACATGATTTGCGGACACCATTAACGAAAATACGAGCGCAATCATATTCAATTAGTAAAGAGGCATTATCAGAGGATGGAAGACAAGCGATTAAAGCAATGGAAACGTCGATTGTTAATATTGACGCCTTAATAGAAAATTTAATGTCCTATACATTGCTGATGGCTAGTAAATATAAGTTTGAGCCGAAGGAAATCAATGTAATCCGTTTTGTACGTGAGCATATGACTACATGGTATCCAGTGTTTGAAAAGGAAGACTTTGAAATCGATATTGAGCTTTATCCATTTGAGAAAAATGAATGGCAAGTTGATCCGATTTGGTTTGGACGTATATTTGATAATTTATTTCAAAATATATTACGCCATGCGAATAGTGGGAAATATATTAGCGTGGAAACCGAATCGACTGAGCACTATGATGCATTTATCATAAAGGATCATGGAAAAGGAATGAAAAATAAATCCGATGCTAAAGGCGCAGGTATCGGCTTATCTATTGTTGATATTATGGTGAAGGGCATGAATTTAGACTGGGCTATTGAGTCAAACGAATCCGGAACAAAGATTAAAATTATGAAGCATGTTAAGGTATGACTCATTTTTCATACTTATAGTGATTATCCAAAAATAGTATGCCAACAAAGTTTATGGCATGCTATTTTTTTGATTCCAAGGTGGAAAATCATCGTTTTAGTGATGAGCCATATGAATGATTTTTAATAAATTGATCCATCATCGGAAGTTTGAGATGAAATGTTGCTAAAACGTATGTCATGCGAATAAGTTGATTGGAATAGGGGCTGGGCGACTCCTCGGGGGATTAGCGAAAGCGAAGCGACCTGCAACAAATGTTTACTGTGCGAAAGCGAAGCGACAGCAACAAATGTTTACTGTGCGAAAGCGAAGCGACAGCAACAAGGCGCCCAGCCGGAACGGAAATCAACCCTCGCTATAATAAAGAGTCATTTTTAAACAAAATTTAACCTTGGACCTTACCTATTTTTAACCTTCATTTCTTATGATAATTACAGAGGTGAGGACATGGAATATATCGTACAAACAGAAAATTTATCAAAAAGTTTTGGTAAAGAGCAAGCTGTATCAAATATAAATTTAAAAATACGTAAAGGTGAAATATATGGATTTTTAGGACCCAATGGAGCGGGGAAAACTACGACGATTCGTATGCTTCTTGGGTTAATGAAGCCATCTTCTGGATCAATTAAAATTTTCCAAAAAGATTTGGTGAAGGAACGAATTAACATTTTAGCAAAGGTTGGTTCATTAGTAGAGAACCCTTCCTATTATCCACATTTAACAGCTTATGAAAATTTAGAAGCGTTAAGGAAAATATTGGGTGTACCGAAATCACGTATTGATGAAGTATTAGAAATTGTTCGTTTGAAGGATGCTGCAAATAAAAAAGTAAAGGGCTTTTCTCTTGGGATGAAGCAGCGTTTAGGTATTGCTGCATCTTTGTTACATAATCCCGAATTACTTATTTTAGATGAACCAACGAATGGTCTTGATCCATCTGGTATTATCGAAATTCGTAATTTAATTAAACGACTGCCGTCAGAGTATGGAATGACGATTATTATTTCTAGTCATTTATTATCTGAAATTGATCAAATGGCTACGCAAGTAGGCATTGTTACTAAGGGGAAAATGATTTTCCAAGATTCAATTGAAGCAATGCGCAGATTTGCCCAGCCAAAAGTAGTCATTAAAGTGAGCGATAGTGAAAAGGGCTGGCGTTCATTAGTAGCAAATGGCATTAAGGCAGAACATAAGGGTGACCTCATTTTATTCGATGAATGCTCAGATGAAAAGGTAGCGCATATTGTACAAATTCTTGTACAAGAAGGCATTTCGGTTTATCGAGTAGAGGAAGAGAAGCGATCATTAGAGGAGATTTTCCTTCAAATGACAACAGGAGAGCAAGCGCTATGATAGGAAAACTGTTAACTTCTGACTTTTTGAAAATTAAACGCAAAGGATTATGGTTTTTAACAGCTTTAGGACCAATTGGTGTTGTTGCCATGCAAATGGTGAATTACGGCGTAAGGAAGGACTATTTGTTAGAGCAAAGCGAGGACGATTGGGGTTTCTATTTATTAAATGTTCATTCATTTACTCCACTTGCTATCGTTTTAGGGATTGCTATTTTAACTTCATTAATCGCGAGCATTGAAAATGAAACAAACGCTTGGAAACAATTAATTGCACTACCGGTGTCTAAATTAACGGTGTATTTATCGAAGTTCACTGTTCTAGCGATTTTACTGTTCTTATCTTCCACGATTTTAATGCTAATGACACTGGCTTACGGAGTCTTTTTAGACTTAGGCGATAGCACACCATATAAGGAAATTGCTAAATTTGCTTACTATCCATACTTTGCTTCATTGCCAATATTGGCACTTCAACTTTGGATCGCAAGTGTTTGTCATAATCAGGGGATCCCAATTACAGTAGGCATTTTCGGCGTGATTTTTGCGTATTCCTCCTTTGTATTGCCTGATTGGATGATTTGGAAATGGCCATCTCTAATGAATCAATGGGATGAACCCGTTATAAATGTCATGCTTGGAATCGGCATCGGTATTTTGCTGTATATTATCGGAATGATAGATTTCGCTAGAAGGGATGTAAAGTAAATGTGGTCTATACTGAGCGCTGAATGGTTTAAACTGCGAAAATCTAAAATGGTACCAATTATTTTAGCGGGGCCTATAATCGGACTTTTTATCGGATTAACATCAAATTTAGAATCTAATACGCAAGGCCTTGATGTGAATCATTGGTATATTTCTTTGCTTTCAATGAATTTAACATACGCATTATTGTTTCTACCCTTAATTGCAGGGGTATTTGCGAGTCTTATTTGTAGATATGAGCATCAATCTGGTGGCTGGAAACAGCTTTTAGCATTACCTGTGACAAGAGGAAGAGTATTTGTTGCTAAGTACATATTAATCGTGATTCTTGTGATGGCAATGCAATTATTATATTTATGTTCTATATTTGCAGTAGGCATGATGAAGGGCTATACGGAGCCTTTTCCAATGGAGATTGTACGGAAATGCATTTTCGGAGGATGGGTAGCGACATTACCATTAGTAGCCTTGCAGCTGTGGATGTCCATTATGTTTAAAAGCTTTGCCGCTCCATTTGCAGTCAATGTAATCTTTACTTTACCTTCTATATTAGCCATCAATTCGAAAACTATTGGACCGTATTATCCATGGGCTCAACCATTCTCAATGATGTATGTAGGAGGCAATACGGATGATGTATTCTTCGTGCCTTGGGATCAATTATTAACAGTTGTAGGAGGAGGGTTCTTATTGTTTTTCCTTGGAGGGTATTTGTATTTCCAACGAAAAGCTGTATAAAGTGAACTTTAATCAGTGAGGATTTACTTTATCCCGCTGATTATTAGTCTTCACCAATTGGGCGATTAAGGTCAATTAATCCCTCACTCCTTCTAAAATGCGAACTACTGCTTTGTTAATGCGGGATAACTTTTTTATAGATAAAGGGAGATTTTTTAAAATGGTATTTGTTAAAAGGAGCTTTTTATTAATTTCAGCACTATTTCTTTTAATATCTTTAGCGGGATGCGGAAAAGGAGAGGCCGTTAAGGATGCTTCAAAATATACATCCGCAGTTGAAGATATCGACATTCCAACTGATGTGAAAGTAATAGGTTTCGGAGAAGCAACACATGGAAACATTGAATTCCAAACATTAAAGAAGGATGTGTTTCAGGCTCTAATTAAAAATGAAAATGTTCATGTCTTTGTATTAGAGGGTGATTTTGGTGGTGCTCAGCAAATCAATCAGTTTATTTTAAATGGTACTGGCACAGCGGAGGAAGCGGTAAAGTCTTTGGATTATGGTATCTATAAAACGGAGCAAATGATTGAGTTTGTTCAGTGGATGCATGATTATAACATGACAGCCGCTGAGAAAGATAAAGTTTATTTTTACGGTAACGATATGCAACGCTATGATTATAGTAAAAAAGGTTTATTGGATTATTTTGAAGTGGTTGATTATGATAATGCAAAGCAATATGCATCCCAATTACAACACGTTTCAAATAAGACAATGCGCGATTTAAAGAATGACCAACTAAAAGAACTGGACAAAATTATTGATTCTATTATAAAGGATTTGCAAACAAATAAAGATACATATATAAAACAATCATCGAAAGAAGCTTATTTATTTGCTGCCCAATACGCACAAATCATGAAGCAGCGCACACAATTATTTTTAAATGACGGTGATTATATGAATCTTCGTGATAAATATTTAGCTAACAATTTACAATGGATTGTTGATTTTGAAGCGACTCAAGGTCATAGTAAAGTACTAATGTCTGCTCATAATGGACATATAGAGAAAACTTCTGCAAATATGGCAGGATATAAATCTATGGGCCAACACTTAGACGAAGTGTATAAAGATGCGTACTTTGCCATTGGGACTGACTTTGTTAACAATACGTTTCAGGCACAAAACGGTTCTGGTGAAAGAAAAACTTATACAGTTAAGCATCATAATGCATTAATAGATGCTTTCAGCGAAGTGAAGGAAAATACTTTCTATGTTGACTTTAAAAAGGCAAATGAATCTCAAGAGTTAGCTGACATCGTAGCAAAGAAACAAAGAATGGGGAATGTCGGAGATGATTTTAGTTTTTGGTACAAGTTTACACAGATGCTTTATACGATTAAAATGACACCTGCTGAGGCATATGATGGCATTATAATTGTTCAAGAGGCAACACCAACAAAGGTTATAGAGTAACATACGGAAAAATGCTATTACCTATATGAAGGCAATAGCATTTTTTTATACCTATGACAAACAACCATATAGGATGTTTACTTCTGTTTTATGACACCCTCTATAGATAAGTATTGAATACCTTAATTTTGTTAATGATAAAAAAAGAGGAGGTGTGGAAACGATGGCACAAGAAATTCTTTGTGAAGTCAATAACTGTACATTTTGGAACTCTGGAAACCGATGTGGTGCAGAGAAAATCTATGTTGTAAGTCAAAAGGGACAGCAGGCATCTAATAGTGAAGAAACAGATTGTAAAACATTTAATCCTGAAACACATTAATTTTTTAAGGGTAACTATATAAATGGTTACCCTTTTCCCGTATCTTTATAAATAGACATTGATTTTTTCCATGTTGAATAAAAGAGTATGAGCGTTTTTTACTTTTTCCTCTACATAATCTAATGAAAACTGTCCATAGGAATCGGTTAAATCGCCAATTGCCCGAGATAAATTATCAATAATAGGGATTAACGTTTCTGAGTGAGTAAGTTCTTCACCTTTATTCATTTTATCAGTAATTTCATGAGCAAGGTGTTGAATCTTTCTTAGTCGCAATTTTTCAGATTGCATGGAATCCTCCTTATTGAGCCAATTTAAGTTGTTTAAATATATGTCAGACAATATGATTTCATGAATAGTACATGTTGGTTCTTCAAATAGCACAGGTTCGCTGTAAGAACTGCTCAGGTAGGGTCCAAAATCGCTCGGGTTCGCCGAAGAACTGCTCAGGTAGGGTCCAAAACTGCTCGGGTCTACCGAAGAACTGCTCAGGTAGGGTCCAAAATCGCTCGGATCAGCCGAGGAACTGCTCAGGTAGGGTCCAAAGCCGCTCGGGTTCGCCGAAGAACTGCTCAGGTAGGGTCTAAAATCGCTCGGGTCCGCCGAAGAACTGCTCAGGTAGGGTCCAAAATCGCTCGGGTTCGCCGAAGAACTACTCAATGTACATGCATATTATCTTTTAGGCAATGTAATAATAAACGTTGTTCCTTTAGTAGGCTCACTCTGTACAGAGATAGTACCTTTATGAGATTGAACGAGCTTATAAACAATCGCCATACCAAGTCCAGTACCTTCAGAAGAGGAATCGGTTGTCGTTCCACGATAATATTGCTGGAATATATTTTCTTGCATGTGTGAGGACATACCTACTCCGTTATCAACAATGTGGATATCTACATATTCATTGCTATCGAAAATTTTTGTATAAATATTTGTATTAGGTGGATTGTGGATAATGGAATTCATAAGAATGTTTTGCAATATTCGTTGCATGAATTTAGTATCAAATTTAATGTTTATAGCAGGTGTCTCTGTTTTAAAATGCAATTTATAGTCATTTCCTTGTGGATTATTACTAATAGTAGCTACAACTCTTTTGGTGAATTCCACAATATCCTGATCTGTTTTGTGCAATGGAAACTGGCCATCTGGACTATTAAGCTGAATGACGAGACTTAAATCTTGAATAAGTTCCTCCATATGCTTGCCTTTATCTGCAATCTCTTGAACAAAGGAACAGACTTCTTCCTTGGACCATTCGTATTGATCATTTAACAATAGAGTAGAGTAGCCTGTAATATACGTTAATGGTGTTTTTAAATCATGCGATATACCGGCAATCCATTCTTGTTTGGCTTGTTCAACCTTTTCACGTTCTGTTTCAGCAGCTTTTAATTTTCCTGATAAGGATTGAAGGTGATGAAGTACCTCTTGATATAACATATAACGCATACGGAGCTTCCCTTTGCGTGTATAGATTTTAGATAGTCCAACAGGCTGTTTGTAGTTTTCTTGTGATAGCTGATGAATCCAAGACATTATGAATCCAAGCGGACCCCCAAAATACCACCCAAATACTACGATACAAGCAACCGTGCTAAATCCAAAAATCCATACTACTAGTAAATTCTCATAATCTTCACTAACAGACTTTTTGAAGAGTGGAAGAATCCCCTCAAGCCCTATAAGAATGCAGATACCACTCATAAACATCCACAGAATTATCCCCAATGATAGATGCAATGTAAATCTAGTTTTTATTCGCATAGTGAATCCTCTTTTGGGGGAATGAATTTATAACCAATGCCCCTTAAATTCACAATGATTTTAGGTTTACGTGTATCATCCCCAAGCTTTTTCCGTAGCTTAGAAATATGGATCGTAACTGTTTTTTCCTCCCCATATACATCGTTTCCCCACACAAATTCATAGAGCTGTGAGGTGGTAAAAATACGATTAGGGTTTTTACAAAAGAAATGTAGTAGCTCTAACTCCTTAGCTGTACATTCTACGAGCTGATTGTTAACTCTTAATGTAGCAGATTCAGGATTGAGAGCAAAATAACCGAAATCAAATTTTGTACTCTGTTGTTGCCAAGAACTCTCATACATTTTTTGACGTCGAAGGATGACCTTTATTCGAGCGACGACTTCTAAAGGATTAAATGGCTTTGTAATATAATCATCTCCACCAATCCCTAATCCCGTTAATTTATCAAAATCTGTAGAGCGAGCACTAACAAAAATAATGGGGGTAATTGTCTGCTTACGTATTTCTGTACAAAGTTCAAAGCCACTGATATCTGGTAGCATTATGTCGAGCAAAATAATATCGTAATGATTTTCTTTTACAAGCTGTAGTGTACTTTTGCCCGTTGAGGCAGTATCAATATTTACAAAGTTTTCTTTTCGTAACGTAATTTCTAATAATTTTAAGATGCCAATTTCATCATCTACGATTAAGATTTTTGCAGCTTCCATCTTGTTTATCCCTCATTTCAATCTCATCATAACAGCTTCTGATCCTCATATCTCTACTCACTTGAAAAATTACTGTCATTTTCCATCGAGTTTACTTTGATTTTACTTTTACTTATTAAGCTTAATGTAACGAATTCAAAATGGTAAGGAGTAAATAACATGGAAACCGTTATTCAAATACATCAATTAAGTAAGAGCTTTAAAGGTGTTGAAACCGTCTCGAATGTCAATATGAATGTTAGGAAAGGGGAGATTTATGGGTTTTTAGGTCCAAATGGGGCTGGGAAAACAACGATTATGAAGATGGTTTTAAACTTAGTAAAACCATCTTCAGGTGATATTAAAATATTTAATCAATCCATTGCTACTACTTCATATCAATACTTGAGCAAAATAGGCAGTATTATCGAGTACCCAGAATTTTATGAAAGGCTGACTGCAAAGGAAAATTTAGAGCTTCACTGTGAGTATATTGGGGTTTATGAAAAAGGAGCAGCTGAGGAAGCGTTAGAAATAGTAGGACTCAATGGTGTTGAACATAAAAGAATACATGAATTTTCGCTAGGGATGAAGCAAAGGTTAGGCATCGCACGTGCCATTGTTGCCAAGCCAGAAATTCTTATTTTGGATGAGCCAATTAATGGTCTTGATCCAATTGGTATTAAAGATATACGAGAGCTTTTAGTACATCTAAAGGAAAATTATGGCATCTCTATATTAATTTCAAGCCATATCGTGTCAGAAATTGAATCTATTGCAGATACAATCGGCATCCTTCATAACGGTAAATTATTAAAGGAAGTGAAAATGGAGGACATTCGAAAAGAGAACATGGAGTATCTGGAGATTAAAATAGACGATGTGAAAAAAGCGATTGATGTGCTAGAGAACAAGCTAGGTATTCGAAAATATGAAATTGTCAATCAGCATTGTATTCGAATTTTTGAACATGACATTTCCCAGTCTAAAATTAATAAAGAACTTATTTTAAATAACATTGCAGTCAATGGGATTGAAAAACAGCAACAGCATTTAGAAGAGTACTTCTTAAATCTTATTAATGGAGGGAACTAATTTGCTTAAACTATTAAAACTTGAATGGAAAAAGAATCGTATAGCTAGCTATTTTAAAGGCTTAATCATTTGTATTGTTGGGATTTTTGCGGCAGTTGCACTTATGGCCGTGGGTTCTGGAGATGAAAAGATGTTTCAGGATTATACAGATTTTATGTCATTAACAAATATTTTAATTCGAATTGTTTTTATCATTTTTTCGAGTGTAATTTTATCTCGTTTAATCATAGATGAATACAAAAATAAGACGGTTCAATTATTATTTACGTATCCATTAAAAAGGAAAAAAATTATTTTTGCTAAGCTGTCTCTAGTTTTTTTATTTTGTTTTTTTAGCATTATCATTGCGACCTTTACGATTAATATCGCTGTTTATTTCTTAAACCCAATGATGAACTTGTTTGAAACACCTATTGAGATACAGGAGATGGTAGCTACAATACCGTCTACTTTAATCAACGCTTTTATGATGGCTGGAGTAAGCTTAATTCCTTTGTATTTCGGCATGCGAAAAAAATCAACAGCTTCGACAATTACATCAGCTGTATTAATTGGATTTGTCATTAATGCAACGGTCGGAGATACATCTACTAGTTTATTTCAATTTATTATTGTCCCAATAACGATGTGTCTTTTAGGGCTAATGATCGGCTATCTTTCCTACTATAAAGTCGACAAAGTAGATTTAACCTAAAATGAGAAATGAGGATGTAAAGTGAAAAAAGCGATCACAGCTTTGATATTCGTAATTACCATAGGAGGAATTATCTTTATCCTTAAAATAAATGGTGAAAAGAGCATCAATGAAGAACAGTCCTTTGATGCTAAGCAAATTGAAGAATTAGAAATAAACATGGAGTCTTGGGATATAGCATTAGAAAATACAGAATCTGAAAAACTAACAATTGAATTTGAGGGTAAGCTACAAGAAAAGCAGGAAAGCAATCCTGTTGAAATTAAGAAAGATGAAAATAAAATTAAAGTACATCAACAAGACACTGAAGTAGGAGTTATGAAAAACTTTAGCTTTGGGAAAAAAGGTACTATTCACATTTCTGTTCCTAAAAATGCTGTGAATAAGATTGCATTAAAAAACAGCGATGGTGATATCAAAATTAACAACATTGAAACAGAAGAACTTTCGATTTCAACGGATTCTGGTACTAAAATCATTAAGGGACTATCGGCTGATAAAGGGACAATCACGTCAAAAGATGGTGAATTGAGTATTGTAGACAGCATTATAAACGAATTAACAATAGCTTCTACTAACAGTGATAGCTATATTACTAGAGTCAACAGTCCGAAAACGAAAATTACTTCGACTAGCGGTGAAGTTTTTATGAAAGAAATCATCGAAGGAAAATCACTATTTGTAGAGACTGCTTCAGGGGATATTACAATATCATACAAAGAAGCACCAAAATCATTAGGACTTATAGCGACCAGCGAATCATCTGACATAAGCGTTAATTTAGAAGGTTATCAGAAAGAAAAACATACGAATAAATTAAAGAAAGGTAAGATTGGTGATGCGTCAAACAAATTGGAGCTAATTAGCAAAGAAGGTATAATAACTGTAAAAGGTAGCGAATAAAAAGGGAGCAATATAGGAGACGATTGCATTAGGAAGCTATGAAAAAGAAGAGGAAATGTTTTGGACAGGTATCACGCAGCATCGAGTCTTTGTTTAAAGGAGCATAACCTTTAACAAAAAGCAGATATTGTGGTGAATAACAATGATGTAGGTTCTCCATATTTTCTTTAGGAGGTTTATATGGTTAAACATATTTATGTCATTAGACATTGCGAAGCACAAGGACAATCATCGGATGCTTCTTTAACAGAACATGGCTTTCATCAGGCTGAAGTTTTAGCCGAGTTTTTCGCTGACAAAAAAATTGATCGAATTATTGCTAGTCCTTTTTTAAGAGCAATTCAAACTATAGAACCACTGAGTACGATGGACAATATAAATATTGAAATTGATGAACGCCTTTCAGAACGCATTTTAAGCACAAGAGATTTACCAGATTGGTATGAAAAACTGCAAGCAACATTCATTGATATGGAATTAAAATTTGATGGTGGAGAATCAAGTAAAGAAGCGATGGAACGTATCGTTAATGTTGTTGAGGGAATTCTCCAAAGTGACGCCGAACAAACAATCATCGTTAGTCATGGAAATATAATTACCTTACTTTTGAAAAATTATAATAGTAATGTTGACTTTCAATTTTGGACCCAGCTAAGTAATCCAGATGTTTTTCAACTAAGTGTTAAGGATCATGAAGTGACTCTAGAACGTATATGGGAATTATAAAAGGAACGGTATTGGGAGGAGAAAAATGGATAGGTTATTGCAAGAGATCGTTACTTGGACTGACAAAGGAGATAAACCAATTGTTATTGGTATTTCTGGACATGGAGCTGCAGGAAAAACAACATTTGCCAATAGATTTACTAAATCAGGCTGAAGTGAATTATATTAATACAGACCCGTATATTGTTAGTTCGGATATACGAAAGCATACTATTATCAACTATATTTATCGAAACGAACAGCACCATTTTAAAATGACTGCTTGCCATCCAGCGGCACATCATTTACCTTCTTTGGAAAGAGATATTCAGATGGTTAGAGAAGGTTTAGATTTATTGACAGTAGATACGCATTATATGAAAAGTGCATTAATTTCTTCAAAAACTAAAGTAACGATTGTCGAGGGAATGAGTGTAGCATTTATTAATCCGGAATTATTTGATTTGAAAAATTATTTTTATACAGATGGTGGGACAGAATTAAAGAGAAGGTCTGGCCGAGATGTACTTGAAAGGGGAACAGATATAAATTATTTAAAGCAGTCCCATGACGTCGAATTCAATAAGAATTGTTTATGCATTCCTATAGTGAGTATTTTGATATTATTTTTAAAACTTCCGATGAAACATTTTATGTAGAAAAAAATATATTTAAATTTTAGCTACAAATAAATCTGCTTTAATAATTTTACGAGCCTTCGTGAGATTTGGATAGAAGGCTCATTTTTTCATGTTCCTCAATATCTCGATTGGCTGAGGCGGGTAGGAAATACATTGTAATACTAGCTATTATGCTTACTACAGAAGTAACATTGTTTTTTACTTTTTAAGTTTTTTTAATAATCTGTCATGTAATTTTGTAAATAGTAGTAAAGCTAAAATTGTCCCGAGGAAGGCCGAAAGCATGTCCCATTGTGCATCCCAGCGATCTCCTTGCATACCTACAAAATCATTCGCTCCTCCACTTCCCTTTGAAATTTTTGTACTGAGCCATTCAATAATTTCATAGAGAGCAGCAATAGCGAGCATAATGCTTATTGTTATGCCTGTTAACCAGGCGCCTTTTACTAGTGGTGTTTTTCGTATTAATATTTCTCTTATGACAATGGCCATCAAACCTTTTAGGAAATGCCCAAATCGATCGTAGTCATTTCGTTTTAAGTGAAACTCCTCTTTAATCCAGTTAAAAAGTGGAACCTCCGAATAAGTATAGTGTCCACCAATAAATGTTAGAATAGACAAAAGGGCAATGATATAATAAGAAAGTGTTGTAAGGTGAAACTTGTTATAAATAGCGACTACAATAATAATTGCAACGACAGCAGGGCTAACTTCTGCGAGCCAGTCTAAATAGGATACTGGTTTTATGACAGACCACACGAAAATAATAAGTACTATTAACAATAAAATTACATGTATTTTCCTATGCTTATCTTTATCCAAAACGAACACTCCTTTTGTCTAAAGTATAGGGATAGAGTAAATAGCTTATACACTTTTACATAAGTCCAAAGAAAAAAGCGCCTAGTCGTATTGCACTGACGCTTTGTAAGAATTTTGTTAAATCATTTTTAATAATGCCTCTACACCAGACATTCCCTCAGTAATACCTAGTTGCTGCGCTTCATACGTAACGGATTCTAATGGAGCCGTTAATAGCTCATCGATTGTTTTCACGCCAACTGCTCGACCAGCAATAATCTTCCGGTCTGCTAAGCGATCATTTAACAAACCAACATCTAAAGCACCACACATAATGTAGCCTGTTTCATTTGAAATTGTTAGTAGTGTTGTTTTTGGTAATTGAACAATTACAGCAGTGAAAAAATGCCCTTGAATCATAATAGGCTCAATTGTTACCATCAAAATCACCCCTTTTCTCTCTATACATATGGCAATAGATAAAAAGGTGTTCGATATTTTCACTAAAAATTATTGTAAAGTTAGTCTGTTACCTAAAACTAATGTGAAAAAATTTCCCCATAAATTTGAAAATAATGGGGAAAGGTATCAGTGGTACAGCATGGCTATCTAAAAATAGAATACAGGTAGTAATTGGATTTGGTGTTGACCATGCCCTGAAAAATTAAAGTCTGTTGCCGAGATTACGTAAAAAGCAAAAAGATCAACTCGTAGAAATGAGTTGATCCTTTTCATTTATTTTGTATAAGAAAGCATAGCTGTTTGCTTGAATTTTTTTAATGCAACCGTTGCCTCGTTTTTAGTTTTGTACTCGAACATGCGATAAGTGTTTTGTTCAAAAACTGTAATAACCCACATATATGAAATCCCCTTTGTTGTTTTGTACTATAACAAATAAAATAAAAATGTTAGTTGTTATATATCAGTTATGCGTTTTATTTTACATCAATCGCTGAAAAAATAAAGTACTATGTAATTACTTTCACATTTTGTTCAAATTTATTTGAATTATACATGAAAAACATCAACAATTATTTGGTGATAAATACGCACAAAAAATTATTTTGAAATAGTGTAAGGAGTAAACAGCCAATCCTTCACAAGTATAATTCATTGTAATTCGTAAATAGTAAGTTGACGGAGTTATGTGAATTTGAACTTGGGAGGTGATGCTATGACACGTAAATATGTATTGGTTTTAATCCTTTGTTTTTCAATCATCTCGGTATTTTTTACAGAGCTGACAACCTATGCAGATAAAGGTCGACCTTATTATGAGGAGACAGGGGAAGTTGTATGGGACATTAACACAGAAGACAAAATTATTGCTCTAACCTTTGATGATGGACCTCACCCAAAATATACGGCAGCTATTCTAGATCTATTGGCAAAGTATGATGCAAAGGCTACCTTCTTTATTATTGGAAAAAATGCAGAAAAATATCCAGACATTGTTTTGCGATCTTATTCTGAGGGGCATGAGTTGGCCAATCATACGTATTCACATCCGTTTAAAGCTTCCATAACAGAATTACAGGCACAGCTGCGTCAGACGAAGGAAATAATTTATGGTATTACTGGATTTTCCCCAGTTTTGTTTCGTCCTGTAGGTGGGAACTATAATGATCGAATGATCAACGCCGC
Source organism: Lysinibacillus sp. NPDC097231 (assembly GCF_044761885.1). NCBI lineage: Bacteria > Bacillati > Bacillota > Bacilli > Caryophanales > Bacillaceae > Lysinibacillus > Lysinibacillus sp. NPDC097231. The sequence goes on from NZ_JBIWDH010000025.1 coordinate 15,843, forward strand.
TGTTAAGGATGGATATAAAGTAGTTATGTGGTCTTGGCATCAGGATACTCAAGATTGGAAGCAGCCTGGTGTAAATAAAATCGTACAAAAGGTACTAAAAGGATCAAAGCCTGGAGATGTTATTTTATTCCACGATGGAGGTGGCGATCGCACGCAGACCATTAAGGCGCTGGAAGAAATATTACCAGTACTAAAAAAACAAGGCTATACCTTTGTCACAATATCCGAGTTAATTGAAAGCAAACAACAGCAAGAGCAAGTGCATTAAGGGAAAATAAGCCATCTCAACAATAGATTGAAATGGCTTATTTTTTTTAAAACCAAGCAGCGGATGCTCATATTTAGACGTATTCAATATTACCAAAAAAATAGTGGTGCTAATGCAATTCCGGCAATTGCCCCAAGTGCGATTCCAAAACCAAAGCCTGCTCCTCCAAAACCTCCATAACCCCAATAACCTAAACCATAACCACCGAATCGTCTATCAGGTAGAATCCATACCTGTCTTCTATCCACCCTAGTTATTTCTCCGTAATGTACTCTGCCACATGTTTCTGTAATTCTTACACGTTTACCATGATAATTACAGCAAAGATTATAAGTATCAGCTGGATTCACAAAATATCCCCCCTTTCGACTTCCTTACAAACTAATATATGCTGTTTCATATATCTATCATTAGCCGATTGTCTATTTATGACATAAACTATGACAGGGGGTGAGGAAATGTCAGTGATGCCGACAGATGAGTGGCTTAATGAAATAAAGAACATTCAAAAACATAATCAAAATAGAAATCTTTATGAATTACAACGCTCTACTCTTTGTAGTCGTTTAGTAGAGGTGTTTAATGGTGGAAATTCGGAAGAAATACAATATGAACTGCAGCAACAGGGGCTTTATCAGCCACATGAAAACATCGATATTCAAAAATTAAAAGAACGAAATGTTTGGCAAATTGTACAGGAGGAATTTATTTACTTACAAGAAAGATGGAGCGGTCCCAATATACCAATCTATATTTTCCCTATAACGCAGGAGCAAACAATGACAAATAAAAATGGTGCTGCCTATCCAAATGCTTTATTTTTGTTTGTAGGAGAACTTAAAAAACAGGAACTTCAGGCGTTATTTGCACATGAATACAATCATGTTTGTCGTCTGCAATATTTAAATAAATCTCTAAACGAAGTGACCTTGTTGGATTCTTTAATTTTAGAAGGCTTGGCAGAATGTGCAGTGGAGGAGATTTACGGAGATAGATGGTTATCGCCATGGTTGAAGTACTATTCATTGGATAAGATGTTGAACATATGGGAGAAGCACTTTTTACCTCAGATCAATGTTCAAGGAATAAAACGTCATGTTGAATATCTATATGGTGGAAAGCTCCCTCAGTGGATTGGATATTGCATTGGCTATGAGATAGTAAGGTCGTATATAAAAAATCATTCTTCAAACCAACTTCATTTAAAAAGTTCGCAGGAAATACTTAATGGCTCTGATTTTTCGCTACAATAGAAGGAAGGAGTGATTGATGTGTCAAATGAACTAAAAAATGTATTACCGCCAGTTATTGATTTGTCAACGAAGGTGCTAATTGTCGGCTCAATGCCAGGAAAGCAATCATTAGAGAAGCAGCAATATTATGGTAATCCACGCAATCACTTTTGGGCGATTATTGGGGAAATATTAGAAGTAGCTATACCAGATGACTATGAACAAAGATTACACTTATTAAAGAGCAATCATATTGGCCTCTGGGATACAATTGAATCGTGCGAGCGTATAGGAAGCTTAGATGCAGCCATTCGTAATGAAAAGCCGAATGATTTTAAAATGCTTTTTGAACACTATCCTAATATTGAGTTAGTACTTTTTAATGGAGCAAAGGCATTTGATGTTTTTAAAAGGCATATTGGTTTTGAAGTTTTAGCTGATCGAGCCTATCAGAAAATGCCATCAACTAGCCCGATACCTGGTAAAAATATTAAATCTTTTGAGGAAAAGCTTGAGGATTGGCGAGTGATGCACCCCTATTTACGTAACACACCAACAAGCTAAAAAGCCCAAACAAATACTAAACATAATGCATTACCATTAGGCAATTGCTCAACGGTTATTAGCCCTTTTACATATATTGAGTTATGTAGAAGGAGGGGTTTATCATGTACAATCCATATGAAGAAATTATTACATTTCCAGAACCCGGTTTCGAACCATCATTCGGACGGCCTGGTTTTAGACCACCATCATTTGGACCGCCTAGTTTTGGACCACCACCGTCATTCGGACCACCACCATCATTTGGTCCACCTAGTTTCGGACCACCACCAGCAGGTCAAATGCCTCTTGGTCCACCCCCTAGCTTTGTGCCATCGCTTCCACCTTGGGGAATAGGTTCAAGTGGTATTGAATCATGCTTATTTAGAAATACGTATATATGGACGTTAAACGGAACAGCTTTTTGGTTCTTCCCGACCGCTGTAGGAAGAGAGTTTATTTTAGGATTCAGATGGAGTAGTAGAAATGGTTGGCGCTTCCATAGCATTGCAAGAAGAAATATTCGTTCTTATGAATGTTCGAGATGGTAATTTAGACTATACTATGCACCAATAAGAATTCCCTGATTAGTATGATGTTAAGGAGTTATTTCGTAATTTTATCGTTTTTAAAGAAAATGATGTTACAATTAATGTAATTTCAGATGAAGTTGACGATGGGTGGCTAATGATTAACTAATCTTACTTTTGCGCATGAAATTTTATATTTCAATCAATAGGATTAGTCTGCCTATTTTCCATAACGCACAACTTGTATCAACGAAATTGTTGATTGAAGTTGTACTATATTGATTTTCCATCCGACCGTCTTTATTTAGAAGCGGGTCGGAAAGTAGCTTGTTTGTATATGATATTTTTGTGACTAATCCTTCCAAAATACTTGGAGGGATTTTTTTGTCCTCAAGTGGAGAGTAGTATAAGGGAACTTTACTTGTTGTATCACATGATAGGTATTTTCTTGAGAAGGTAACAAAAAAGAACAACATATGCTACCTATTCCAAACAAAACCGCTTTGCACATTTAGATGTTTAATGGTTTGGCAGGATCAAAAGCTTGTCTATACGCTTGATTCAATAAAGGAACCTCTAAAAGCACTTGAAATTGCTACCGCTTTTTATCATTAACGAAAACTCCTAGAGCATTTTCACTCTAGGAGTTTGTTCATGATAAACTTAAATTTTTCTTGCCTCATCCACAATTTGCTTATACTTAGTAAAATATTTTTGCCATTCTTCCATTGGAAATTCTTCATGTACAGTTCCATTTAATAAGTCCGAAAGTAGGTCTAAGCATACATGCCAGCCGGCTAAATCTTTAGGCGTATGCTCAGTTAGCTCACCAATCGATTCAAGTAATACTAATATGGAGCCGTTGCAATTAGGGGAAAGTTCAAACCTTACCGTATCTTTGCCCCAGTCAAATTCGAGCACTTCCTTCACAACATAGTCTGTAATTGTAATTTCCAGATATGTATCTGTTCCATCGTTCATATTAAAACGGATTTTACCATTTTTCCGAAGATCAATAATCTCTAAATTATTCATCCATTTTTGGATCTTGTCATTCTCCGTTAATACTGCCCACACTGCATCAACTGAATGTGACAATGGTCGATTGAAATTTACGAAATAGCTATTTTGTTGTTTCTGAATAGTAGCAAGCATGGATATCCTCCTTATTCCTTATCATAAACTGCATGAAATATTCTTGTCACGCCTTCTTCAATTTCATTCTTCTTTAAATGTCCATACCCTAAAATAATCCGATTAGTATATTTCCCTTTCTCTATCGAATGATCCTCTACGGGGTATATCTTTACACCAAATCGTTCGATTTGTAACAATAATTTTTTAGAAAAATGAACATCCTCCAGTTCAACAATTAAATGCATGCCAGTAGAGTAACCTAAAACTTTCACTTTATGTGAAAAGGTTGTATGTAAACATTGGATAAGGAAATCTCGCTGGCTTTTATAAAATTTCTTCATTTTTGCAATATGTCGCTCCAAGTAGCCATCCTTAATAAAACGAGCGAGAATAAGCTGATCTAATGATGGTGTGTGTAAATCAGTAAACCATTTCAGCTGCCGACATTTCTCAATTAGATGAGTTGGAAGTACGATGTAACCTATTCGTAATGCTGGAGAGAGGATCTTGCTAAAAGAGCCAATATAGAGTACAAGTTCTGAATCTAAGCCTTGTAAAGAGCTAACAGGTGAACCTTCATAGCGAAACTCACTATCATAATCATCTTCAACTAATAAACAATTATTCCTTCTAGCGAAATTGATTAATTGAATTCTGCGCTGTATTGGTAAAGTACCTCCTAGAGGGAATTGATGGGATGGAGTTAGGAAGACAAATTTTGGGTGCAAATTTTCTGGTATTAAGGCTGTCTTCATGCCATCTTCATCTACAGGTATCGGATAAATAGAGGCACCTGAAGATTTAAAAATTGTTTGAATATCATTTGTAATAGGATCTTCCATAATGGCTGTATCCTTAGGTGTTAAAAGCAACCTAGAAACAAGTGTCATTGCTTGTGTAGCGCCTGATGTAATAACGATTTGTTCTGGATGACAGGTAACACCTCTAGTTCTCAATAAGTATTGTGCTAGCGTTTGTCTTAATTCTAGACGACCTTCTGGGGAGTCATATCCAAAATTCGTTGGTTCAATATCGTTCCATAGCTGATGTGATAATTTTGCCCAAGTTTTACGTGGAAATAAGTCCAATGCTGGAATGCCCGAACGAAAATTAATAATAGGATCTTTTGTCTTATTTTCGGCTTCATTTAATTCAAATAGTGTCTCACGCTGTGTTAAAAAGGCTCCTTCTGCAACGAAAGTTCCTGAACCTCCTCGTGCAATTAAAAATCCTTCAGCTAACAACTGATCGTAAGCCTCCAATATGACATTTCTCGAAACCTTTAACTCGGCAGAAAGTTCACGGGTTGATGCTAGCTTTTCGCCTGCTTGAAGATGTCCATTTAAAATTTTTTCCCGAATTTGCTGATATACTTGCCGATTTAAAGGAATATCTGAAGAACGGTCAATCGGTATCCATAACAACTTTGTCTCGCCTCCCATTTAAAAGTGGTACCTTGAAAAATTCTATGAAGTGGTTCTTATGCTACCAATTTTATCATGTTAAAGTACTGGTAAATAGGTGAGGGGAGGAATAAAAATGAAAAATACAGAAGAATTAGTGATTCAAGCATTAAAATCTGCGGCGAGAGATGAACAAATGAAACATGCCGTTCAACAGTCAACAGAACTCTATCCGTTATTATGGAAGGCGGCAAAACGATATGTTACGGGTGAAAAGAGACAGGATGCCCTCCCGATGGCTTTAGAATTCATCGCCAAGGATTATCAAATATCCATTGAATTAATCGGGGAAAATACAACGGATTTGGTGGAATGCCAGAAGGTCAAAGATGAATTTTTGCAACTTATTGAGAGCATGGGTGCCTCGTCAATGAAACAAACCGTCTCGTTTGATTTGTCTCATATTGGTCTTTCTATCAACGCAGAACTTGCTTATAAGCACTTGGTAGATCTTGCTCAAAAAGCAAATCAATATGAAATTACTTTAATGATTAGTATGGAGGAGTCATCAAAGACGAGCGATACCCTCGATATTTATAAAAAAATAGCTTGTCAATATTCCAATGTCGGGATTACACTACAAGCACATCTTTATCGTACGGAGGATGATATTAAACAGCTCATTCAATACCCAGGGAAAATAAGGCTAGTTAAAGGCGCTTTCCAGGAGCCAATCGATGTCGCGCTGAAAAGATCAGAAGCACTTAATGAACGTTATCTTCATTATGTAGAGCAGTTAACTAATGCCAATCATCCAATCTCGATAGCTACGCATGATGAGGTATTGATTCAAGAAATGGAACAAAGACAATATTTTAATCAACCAAATGTTGAGATAGAGATGCTTTATGGCATACGACCAGATTTGATTCATCAATTAAAAGCGAAGGGATATCGTTGTAAGGTTTATCTTACGTATGGAAGAGAGTGGTATTTATATTTATGTCATCGTCTTGCTGAATATCCAGAGAATCTATTTTTGGCTGTAGCAGACATTATTAATCCAGCTATGTTAACTAGAAGTAAAGATTATTGAACAAGCAACTACTTCCAAGTGTAAAAATACTTTTAGTTATGACTATAGTTGGTAGCTCAGTTGTGGCGGGTAAGCTTGTTGTACAAAGTTTTCCGGTATTGTTTTATCTTCAATACTACTAGGTGAAGAAATATTTTTTATACAGTGCCTTGGTTTTAGCTTTATTTTGGGAGCCCTTTATTTTCTTTCTAATAATAGTATTTCTAAGTAGTAGAATTTAAGCTAATATAATTTAAAAAAGGGAGGGATTACCATGCCGTATCAACAAGCTTTAGAGCGCTATATTGCAGCTACGAATTCCCATGATTTCAATAACGTGAAGCAGATTTTGCATCCGCAAGCAGTTTATTGGTTTACCGATAAAACATGCACAACAGTAGAAGAAATAGAGGCCTATTTCAACAATGCGTGGAAATTGATAAAAGAAGAAGTATACACAGCTACCGATGTACAGTGGCTTACAATTGATGAACAATCAGCTACATGTATTTATACATACCATTATGAAGGCTATCATAACGGAAAACTTGTATCAGGTAGCGGGAGAGCAACGAATATTTTTACGGTCTTAAACAATGAATGGAAGTTAATTCATGAACACTTAAGTAGTTAAATCAGTTTTATTGCTACTTGAATAAGTAGTAATGAAATGATGATTATTAGTAGTATTTTAGCCCCTTTTATTGGGATTTTTGGCAGAACTAAAAGGCCGAGTTGAGAGCCAATAATAGAGCCTATCGCCATCGCAATTGCATATTGCCATTGTAGAAAGCCAGTTTGGTAAAAAACTATAAATGCCCCTGTACAGCTCCCAAAAATAAGTACACGTGTGAGCTGTACAGCCTTTATGTAGGAGTAATGATAGCGTAAAAAATGTAGTATGCTGAAGGTTGAAGAGCCAGGCCCAAATCCACCATCATAAACCGCGATTAAAAAAGGCTGCCATAATTTATTGCTGTGTTTAATGTCATTTTCTTCTGAGCTAACAGTCCACTCCTTATTTTTCAACGTTATAAATAAGGCGAAAATAAGTAGAATACATGCAATAATATTCATGGTTTTTTCTGATATAGATACTGTTAGGAGTGCTCCACAAACGCCTCCTGTAATGGCTATAGCAATATATTTCATAATAGATGCTAGTCGAAGCTCTTTATGATAAAGAAGATAAAAGATGCTCGACAACGCTGCAATCCCAGATGAAAATTTATTCGTAGCAATGCCTGTTTGAATAGGTATACCAACAAGCATCATAGCAGGGATTGTAATTAGCCCAGCCCCTCCAGCAAGGGTACCAATAAAAGCAGCAATAATTCCAATACCGACAAGCGTCAGTGAAAGCTTTGTATAAAAAAGTCCCATTATAATGGCAAAGGTTACAATCAAAATAAAAGATTTTTTCATAAGCGTCTCCCTTTAACTTTGATAGTTACAGGGTATATGCAACTGATTTATAAATCTAATATATTATTTTTAGATTTGTATAAAAATAATTTATAAGTATTGTATTTCTTACCTATGAGTAAATTCGTTATAGGTCACTCCATCATTTTTCTCCTCTTGGCTACTACAAATAACACCTTTATAATTGTAATTAATGGAAATTGAGTTTTCCGACATAAAATGTAGAGGAGGCTTATTATGCAGCAGCATATCTATCAGTGGGGTAACGAAAAAAATACTACTTTAATCTTTTTACATGGATTAGGGAGTACAGGATTAGCGTTTGGGGAACTCGCCAAGCTTTTAGCAGAGTATCATGTAATATCTTTTGATTTACCAGGCCATGGCTATGCAGAAGCCTTACAAGAAGAAAAGGATTATTTGCCAACTAATTTGATTGTGGAAATAGAAAAAATAATAAGCCAACAACAGGGGAATAAATCCTTTTATTTGATTGGCCATTCGCTAGGAGCAGAATTGGCATTGCATGTTGTTGCAAGGTTTCCTGAACAAATTCTGGGTCTAATTCTACTAGATGGTGGATATTTGTCTGCTGAAAAATTAGGCATGACATTGGAAAGTGAATTACAAAACGTTGAAAATTTTTGCAATGACACAAAGTTTCCTTCTTGGGAGATTTTTATTGAATCAGAAAAAGAAGAACTTTCCCGATGGTCAGAAGAGCTTGAAGCTGCATCAAGAGCACAGGTTAAGGAAAGAGATGGAGAAATACAATTAACACTTTCTGTTTTTACCGCACAATCGATGATTAAAGGGATATATACGGAGCCAGCTGCTGATATATTAAGTCGAGTTAATTGTCCATCTCTTTTAATATATGCAACACAGCCTGCGGAGTTAGATACCGTTAGAAAAGAAGGTATCCAAGACTTGCAAGCTAAACTAAACAATTTAGAAGTTGAATCTATCGCAGAGGCAGGCCATGATATTTTTAGGGATGCTCCCAACTGCATCGCTAAAAAAATAAAACAATGGATACATCATTAAGAATCTACATAGGGTGGTTAAATGAAGTACTTAAAAACAGAGAAAGAGTTAAAAAACTTAATTGCGGCTGATGTTTGGATGATGGAAATCTTAACGACTGTAGAGAGCCTACATTTATCTGATTCCTGGGTATGTGCTGGATTTATCCGTTCAAAGGTGTGGGACTATCTTCATCATTATGAACTCAGGACGCCTTTAGCTGATATTGATGTAATATATTTTGATAAAGCAAATCTCTCAGAAGAAAATGAGAAAAATTATGAGCAAGCATTACAATCATCTTTATCAAATGTGCCATGGTCTGTGAAAAATCAGGCGAGAATGCATGTTGTTAATGGGAGTGAACCCTATCAATCTTCTACAGATGGAATAGCGCATTTCCCAGAAACACCAACAGCTATTGGTGTAAGACTCGTTAATGGAATTCTTGAAATAAACGCGCCTCATGGTATTCAGCATTTAATTACCGGGATTGTTGCTCCTACGCCGTATTTTCAAAAAGACTCCCAAATGCATGGGATTTATAAGAACAGGATTCAAAACAAGCAATGGAAATCAATTTGGCCGAAGCTACAGGTTATCTACTAAATAAGTAAAGGGGTAAAGAATTTGAACCAAGATAAGCATCAAATACTCTCCCATTATGATAAATCCATAGCATTTGTGGGGAGTTTAGCCAATGTAACGGAAGGACAATGGCGTACGCCAATTGAACTTGGAAAATGGACGGTTGCAGAGGTAATTGGACATCTTACTCCGTGGGATAAATTCGTGTTAAATCTACGGATTCCGTTTCTTTTTACTGAAGAAAGCCTACCAAAAGGGCCGGATGCGGAGGAAATGAATGCAAGTGCAGCAAGGGAAAGTCGTGAGCAAAGTAAAGAAGAGACGATAGCGCATTTTAAAAAATATAGAAAACTATTAATGGATGCACTTAATCAAATAGAAGACCAACAATGGCAGCAGCCCTTTAAAATTGGGACATCTGAGTTAACGCTTCACCGTTACTTTGCTGGTTTAGTGGAACACGATTTGCATCATTTTTCACAGATTCAGAATGTTTTAGAAATCAGTGGGGATCGTAGAGAAAAATCGTGCTTATAAATGAGAAGAATATACGTCTTGTGAATGAAAATTAATAATGATAACCGCATTATCTTTGGTAATGCGGTTTATTTATGATTAAAAATGCATTATAATGTATTTTTAATCATAAGAGGAGTGTGGATAGATGAACATTATTTTAGCACAAGTAGAGGATGCTTCAGTAATTCATAACGTTATGCTACAGGCTTTTAAAGAGTATGAACACGCTACACCACCATCAAGCGCACTAAGTGAAACCGTTGCATCGATTGAACAAGCGATGAAGAAAGGAGAACATGCTTTTATTGGATATATCGATGAACAGCCCGTTACAATGGTAAGATTTACACTTAATGCTCAGGGTATTTATTTTTTTAGATTATCTGTTATTCCCGAGAAGCAAGGGCACGGTTTGGCTAAAGCATTACTTCAGGAGCTTGAACAATATGCGCTTGCTAATGAAAAAACGATTAGTGAATGTAAGGTTCGTATGAGTGTGCCAAGAAATATTGAGTTATATCGCTCAGTGGGTTATGTTGTAACAAAAGAAGAAATGTCTGAGAATCGTAATGGCGACTCTCTTTCAGTAGTTACAATGGAAAAAAAGCTTACTAGTTAGGGGCGACGGAATTTGAAGAAAAAGTTAGGCTGTTTACATGCACACTATTCAAATATTACGTATATAGAGCAAGCATTTCAAAGCATCGATAGCATAGAGCTAGTCCATTTTGTGGATCCAGGTCTTATACAACGAGCTTCTATGGGAGCTGATGGGTTAGCTTTTAAAGTTAAAGAGCAACTTGAATGGATGGAGAGCTGTCATATAGATGCCATTTTAATAACATGTACTAATTATATTGCCTTGTTAGAGGAAGAACCTCCGAAGCTCTCAATTCCCATACTTAAAATTGATGAACCTTATTTTGAAGCCATTTGTGAAGACGAACAGCCTCAAATGATCCTTTTTACGAATCCTGGAACTGTGGAAGGTACAATGAAAAGGCTTCAGCAATACGCAAAGCAGCATGAAAAGGATATTGATGTTGTAGCAAAAGTGATCGACAATACTTTTGAACTGATTATGCAGGGAAAACAAGAAGCTTATAATAGCGTTATTTTTCAAACCCTTCATCATATAAGGGGAGAGCAAAGGAAAACGTCTGTTGCGCAGCTTTCAATGGTTGAGGCGGCACAGCAGTTTGAAAATGAGACAGCATTCATGATTATCCATCCTCTAAAGCCGTTAGTTAAATTTGTGCTAGGTTCAATAGAATAACAGGTGGATAGGTAATGCTAGAGTTTTCGGAATAATCTGTAACAATGTGTGTGAAAGCATCGTTTCATAGGAAATAACCATGACTTAAAAAGGAGTGTTTATATGAAGCGATGTTTACTTTTGTTTACAGTGTTATTGCTTTTAGTAGGCTGTTCAATGAATGAGAAGGCAGTTACTCTGCCAGAGGATGTACCTGATTTCGTGCAAGAAAGTGATTTTAAATCGATTGATTGGAACAAAAAGGCAGTAGAATTCGGAGATAGAGGTATTATTGGCAATGACAATAAATCAGGTGTGATTGGTGTTAGTATGCCAAGTTTAAGTACTCAAAAATGGATGTGGCATCTTTGGGGAATAGAGGCTTACCGTGACACAAAGTTAACGATAATTGGCTATCATAGAGATTCCAAAACAATACATCCGATATTGGTGGATGGTTGGTTAATAGGCCTAGATGGACCTAATAATGGCGCAGATGCTCATGCACCTTCAAGTGTGAAAATCCCAAAGCCAGGTGAATGGGCAATTTTACTTTATACCAATGGGAGCTACTTTGATACATTAATATATGATATCAATGAATAGAAAAGTTAATAGGTTACACTCTGACCCTCGCTTTGTAAGCTATAATTCTTACAAAATGAGGGTTTTATACATTTCTTGTCACATTGTAAGTAAGTTGTTGGTTTACATATATAGGTGGGTAAAGGGGGGATTAGATGCATACAAAAATTTTTGAACAAAGTATTGATGAAACAAAAGATGATCGAATTAGCTATTTATTAAAGGAGTATTATCAAAAAATTTACGTGTATTGTTTTAACATATTAAGGAATGCTCATGATGCGGAGGATGCTGTACAGGAAGTATTTATGAAAGCCTTTCAAAATAATAAGTTAATGAAAATTGAGAACTATAATGCCTGGTTATATAAAATTGCCTATCATCATTGTTTAAATAAGATGAAGAGGAAATCCTTTATAAAATTCATTGCGCTTGATGGGGGAGCAAAGATACATGATGTGAGTATTACTAACAATCCAAGCATCGACATTGAATTAGAGGAAATTATGTCTCAACTTAAGGCCAAGGAACGTGCCTTACTTGTCTTAAGAGTAATTGAAGATAAGGATTTTGCAGAGATTTCTTTAATTTTAAACATTACACCTGCTACTGCACGAAAAAGATATGAAAGAGTAAAAATAAAGGTTCAAAAAATCATTGAAAGGACTGCACACGATGAAAAATAACATAAAGTCATTTCTGGAATTTGAAGATCGATTAAAGAATGAAGCTGTTCCCCAGCCTTCTTACGAGCAGATTTTAGTGGATAAAATCATGAATTGTGGAAAATGGCAAAGACCTATCTACACAAGAGTCTCTGTTGTGCTTGTTTTTTTTACTATCTTTATAACAGCTTCAATTGCTACAGCAATGGAGTTAACAGGATGGCAACTGTTTAATAATGAGGGAAAACAAATACTAACAGTTGATAATATGGCTGAACAAGAGGCTGAGAAATATAATGATATAAGAAAAATATTTACTCAATACGATGCTACTATAAATGAATTAAAGGCGAACCTACCAGAAGGGAAGTTTTTTTATTTTTTAGTTGTAGAAGCCTATGAAAAATATGGTTTGACATCTGTCCATTCCTATCAAAATGATCTAAAAATAAATAATATCAATCAAATACCGATGGAATTAAAAGAAAAATTCCATTTAAGTGAGGACTTGCTTGGTGCTAATAGCTTTTCAGAGGGGTCCATTAGTTATAAGCAGCCAGATATGGAATTGGAGGAAGCTGAGCGTAGAAATAAAGCTATGTATTTAGAAGCAAAGGAGAAAAATGTACCTTACATCGTTAAGGAAGAAACATTGAAATTGACGTCTGAAATTGCCTCGTTAAGTTTAAAATATCATAATGGTTTTGACTATGCACAAATCAATATTAATCCATCTGTTAGTGGTGCCATCTCAATTAACTCTACTAAGAAGAGAGAATATAATAAATTTGAGGAAAATGGTCTAGAATTTCTTTTTAATAAAGAATCTCCAGAACTTATTTTTGTGAAAGAAGATGATGGACAGAATTATATTGTGAATATATTAGGTTCAAAATTACCTAATGAAAAAGAAACAGACCATGAAAAATTAATGTCAGTAGCGCGTAAAATATTAAATTGGTAATATAAAAAGTAAGAAAATAGAAACGGAGGAGAGCTATATGACCGATTTACGATATCCAATTGGCCAATTTCGATTTCCAGAAGTAGTTACAGCACAGCAAGTAAAGGAATGGATTGAGGATATTCGTCTTTTACCGAGACAACTAGCAGAGGCACTTAGTGGTGCAAGTGAACACTCATTAGCAAAATCCTACCGAGAGAATGGCTGGACTGTTACGCAACTTGTTCACCATATTGCTGATAGTCATATGAATAGCTATATCCGTTTTAAGCTGGCTTTGACAGAGGATGTTCCAACGATTAAGCCATATAACGAGGAAGAGTGGGCAAAGCTTTCAGATTCAGAAATGCCTATCTCGACATCTTATCAAATGATTGAGAGTTTACATGAACGCTGGGTTTATTTGCTAACAAGTTTAACAGAAGTGCAATTACAGCGTGCATTTAATCATCCTGATTCTGGGTTGATGACACTCGAAAAAGCCTTAGCCCTATATGCTTGGCATGGGAAGCATCATCTAGCTCATATTCAATATGCTTTAGCGAAATAAAGAATGAAGTTTTTAGCTAAAAATAGGCGATTTCTTGATTTGAAGAAAATCGCCTATATGAATTGTTTAATTTCTTACCCGGTGATAATTCTGTTTTCAGCTTTTATCTAACTTTAACATAATCACTTATACAATATTGATTCCTGCACTAGCATTACCAAAAATCGTAACAGCCCCTGTGGAAGTAACAGAGAATACCATTAGTAAACGATCACCAGCGGTTACTGGCACAGGTGTAACGTTTGCAGTACCACTTACAATAGTACCTACTGCTATTGTTGTGAGAGATGGTGATAGATCAACAAATGCTGTCGTAGGACTGAAAACATTGCTTCCCGCAGTTGCACGGTAAATTTGGGCGCGGATTGTTGTTACTCCTGGAAGTGGTGAGACAGCCGTTGCAGAGAAGGTAGCTGAAATAGATGTAATAGTACCAGCGCGTGGAACTGAAAAGGCCTCCGTTAAAGTAGTTGTTACGATATTTGTACCAGTAAGAGATACTCCATTAATCCCCGTGCCGAATCCTATAAGACTTACACTCTCAATTAAGCCACTCTCAAAAGATGTTAAAAAAATAGTTTCAATTCCTGAAGAGAATGGGATGATGGAGCCTGTAGTTGTAGTTAGTGGAGGAGAAGTAATACATGCAGCGTCAATCGCTACAAAAGGTCCGAAGTTTTCGCACTGCCTATTAGATGAACAGCCGCATCTAGAATTATGCTTACACATTTTCACACCCCCTTTCTTCATTATCTTATTCAGCTAAGATTGGGGGGACGAGGGCAATTATCTACAATTAATTTGGTAATTTTCAAGGGTGGTTAAAGCCTTATAAAACTTGTCTTCTCCGTAGGATTTAATAGAACATAAAAAAGTCCAATACGTATTTTCTATACTTATTGGACAGATTCATTTTATACGTTTTTTATAATCTGTGTATCACTAACTCCATTTTCGAAAGAAATTGAAAAACGAGGAGTTTCTCGCTTTTTTATGCTCTTCTTCAGTTGCTTTTTCTATAAGATCAGATTGCTTGTTTACTTCTTCAATTTCCGTGTGGATTTCATTTTCTTCCTCGGCTGAAGCTTCAAAAACTTCCATTTCCTCACTTTTTAAAGCAGGCGATTTATTTGTGTCGACTGGCTCATTTGTTATTTCAGCATTTATTTCATCGACAGTGTTATTTATTTTTTCTGGTTCTTCATAATTGACCGTTTCTTCGACATTAGAAGGATTCATGCCATTATAATCAGTAGAATCATTGTTTTCTGAAGGTGGTAAGGTATTAGGATCATAAATATTATCAGCGATTTCTTGTGGAGTAGTAGTATTTTTGAAATGGAAGGTAGTTTCTGCGATGGTATTTCTGTATACACCATTATTTACTTGGCTTGGATGAGTATTTACTGATTGAAAGTATTGTTGATTAAAGTTGCGCTCTTTAGGCTTATTTCTTTGATTTTCATGGCTAGTAGAGGGTATGTCATTGTTTATATTTGACTGTAAATTGGCTGCTTTACCTGCCAAACTTTGTAGCAATTTATAAGATGGCTGCTTTGATGGAACCTCCGATTGATCTGCTATCGGTGTGATTCTCAGATTCCTTTGTACACTGTTAGCCATAAAAGTAGAAGTGTTTTCAGTTTTAGGTATAGGGGTTGGAGCGTCAGTGTCTTCAATCGTCAGTAATTTATTTAGAACTATTAAAATTTCCTGATTCATTTCCTCAATGGTTTGATTCAGAGACTCGATTTGAGTGGAAAGAAGTTTTATCTGCTCCTCATAGCCCTTGGTTTGTTTATTTGGCTTATCTTCTAATGTTTCTGTTAACCCTTCTAAATGTGCAATTTGTGTTTTAATGCCCTCAAAATCTTTTTTCAACAAAAGGTAATCTTCTATTGAAGTTCCCATTTTTAATGTAGTTAACGACTCCTTGTAGGATTCTATCCTTTGCTTCAATTTGTCAATGTCTTGAGTGGAGTACAATTTTGAATCTCCCATGCATTTCACTCCTTTCAGTCCATTCATATTTTATTAAAAATATTTACTTTATGTTACAAATATACCGGTGCTTTTTAAACATTTTTGCTAAAGCAAAAACAATACACTACGGATATTTAAGTATTGTAACAAGCATCATAACGAATTATTTATTAGCCCATACACTTAAATTTAGAAAACATATGATACAAACGAAAGATAAAAAATTCATGGAGGTGTCAAAAGGATGCAAGAGCATATGCAATCCCCCGAGCCGGAATTAATTTGTATTAATGTCGATAAGGTATTTGACTGGATTGTGAAGGAAATGTCGTTTGATATGACTCTTACTGGACCAATTTCTTTTCCAGAGATAACACCAAGCACAGTTTTAACAGGTGCAAGAGTTACTTGTAATGTAGTTCCAGCAACAACTAATCCTATTGTTATTTTGAACCGTGAGAATCGCAATTTCACTATTGATGGGTCATCGGTATGTCTTCAAAATCTAACGATTCAAAAGAATTTCCTTCTTACGTTATTTGTAACATTACCAGGTGGTACGGTGTTCACAAGCACTACTATCCCAGTTTCTCGTTGTGAACAAGTTACATTATGTGCTCCGAAAGGGACAGATGTAGAAATTTTATTCACAGATTTAGATTGTTTCGTGTGTACAACTGGAACATTAACAGCTGGAGAAGGTACAATTACGTTTTCTGCATTAACAATTACTATATCGGTTTGCCAAAGTATTCAATCTACATTCCCAGTTACTGTTGAGTTTTTAGCAACTTTCTGCGAACCAAGAGCAGAATTGCCATTCACATGTCCAGCTGTGGTCCGTCCAAATCAGTGCCCAACAGTTTTCCCTGGTTAATGGTACTAACACATAGAAGAAAATCATATTGTAAAGAGAGGGTAATCCTCTCTTTTTTTTTATGAAAAGAAGTAACTTTCACATAAAGAAGTTTGAATATGTATAGATTAATGCAATGCTATTAGCAGGGGGTACCGATTATGATTACACGCATCAATCGTGTAGAAGAGAAAATAAATGAATTAAAAAAACAAACGAATTTTTATGTTCATGAGATTAAACAAATGGTTGGTGAACTCACCATCTCTGACAGTGTGAATGTCATTAGTTATTTCACATCCTCGTTCAATATTTCTTATGATCCTATTCAGGAAAGCTTATGTTTGGGCTCTTATCATATTCGCAATATAGGTAATCAGCCTATAACAAATCCATATCTATGTATAAAACTGCCTGAAGACTCCCCATTCTCCTTCTCTGGAAGGTATGTCTACGAACATTTCGCTCCAAATTTAAAAGTGAACAGTAGCTGGGAGCGAATCAATGATCAATCGAGCAAGGAAGAATTTTGGCTTAGACCTATAGGAAAAACGACGATCGAACCTAATGAAACGCTATCATTTTCTAACTTTCAGATTAAATGGTCACATAATTTATCTTATTCAGGAAGTATCATGGGTTTTACATATTGTGATCAGCTAGAAGATGGTGTCGCTGTCTTAAATCCTATAAATCTCAATGGAGTTAGTCAAACACAGGAGGATGAAAATGAGTGAGTATGAAAAAACGAATCAAAAAATAGATAGTGTTATCCATCAACTTATGAAAGAACAGCTCACAAATCTATCTGACTATAGAAATGAGGAAAATAATAGCTTTGCTTATCTTGAAAAAGGTACCTTGAATCTACTAATTGCCTACTTATTATCAGAAGAAAAGACAAAAACTAAAGGAATCGGTAATGAAGAATTAGAATTAAAGCTTATTAAGCTGCTTGATGAGATGCTAGAAGAGAGTAAGGAGCAATTTGAAGAAGTGATAGGTTTACTTAGAAAGTTATCATGATAGGAGGTTTAGATATGGATAATGATATTGTTAAAATCAATGATCCTATTCAGCTTCAGCAAATGATCATTTTTCTAAGAGCCGAATTAGCAAAATATAAAAATGAGGTTAAAAGACTCAAAGAAAGTGATTATTATTCATTTGTACTAAGACTTGAACGAGAAAATGTCCAATTAACAAATCAAAAAAAGGAGCTTTCGATGGAGCTTTTAAAGCTGAAGAGAGGATACGAAAAAGAAGCACAAGCATACTATGAAAGTATCCAAGCTATAGAAATCCAAAAGAAAAAACAAATTTCATCGATAGAGGCATTGTTGAAAGAAATAGCAGAGCTTCGCAAAGAAAATAAGCTATTAAAGGACACAATAAAAGTCACTAAAGATGAATTACTTTCTGTGAATTCAGATGCCAAATATAAGACTACAATAGATGGTCTTGAAAATATGCTGAGCGATTTTACAAAAGACATAGGCCAACAAATGGAGACCATAATTGACGCAATTGAGAGATCGCGATTAGAACAGTTAAATTCAAATAATCTCAATGAGTATTTAACGAAAGAAATTGGGGAAAAGAGCAGTGAGATAGAAAAATTATCAAACGAATTAGTAGATGTAAAAAAACAAGACTCTTCATTAGATACTAACATGTTGAGTGGAAAAACAATACTCAATCAAGAGGTTCTTACAAGCTTAGATACTCAAGTAAATAACGTATTGGCTCAAGCAATAGATTTTGAAGAACAGTTAGATCAAAAATTACGTATTCTTGATCATCTGGAGCAAAAATTGAAAGAGCTAGCTATAGATATAGATACTAAAAAAAATTGATAAAGTACGTTTTTGAAAGGAGATTTTATCAATTACCTTATACCTTATTAGATAGGCTGTTTCAAAAGAGTAAAGTCACTTTTGGAACAGCCGTTTTATCTTATTAGGGAGACTCTACATGATTAGTGTGGAGTAACCATATCACGTGTTATTTCGTTTCTCTGTGCAATGTCACTCTTTTCAAACGAGGGGAATATTTCTTAAGCTCCAGTCTTTCAGGATTATTTCGTTTATTTTTTGTAGTGATATAGTTTTTATCACCTGTTTCTGTACAAGCTAATGTTACTTGAACACGCATAAAAATACCTCCTTTTAAATCGTAATAATTACGTTTTATACAATATTATGTTTCATGTCATATGTCAATGCTGTATGTTTACAAAATTTTCAACGTTGCATTTTGTTAGTTTCTATGTTTTAATTACAAAATATAAATAGTAATGATTACGATTTAAGGGGTTGTGCAAATGGTAAAGAAAATTCCAGTTACAGTTTTAAGTGGTTATTTAGGCTCTGGTAAAACGACAATGATGAATCATGTTCTGCAAAATGAAAAAAATATGCGTGTAGCTGTAATTGTTAATGATATGAGTGAAATTAATATTGATGCAGAATTAATCGCGAATGGAAGCGGCATTTCACGGACTGAGGAAAAGTTTGTGGAATTATCGAATGGTTGTATTTGTTGCACATTGCGTGAGGATTTATTGCAAGAGGTGGAGCGTCTCGCAAAGCTCGGTACTATTGATTATATTTTAATCGAGTCGACAGGAATAAGTGAGCCAATACCGGTTGCCCAAACGTTCAGTTATTTGGATGAGGAGCTTGGTATTGATTTAACAAAGTTTTGCCAACTCGATACGATGGTAACTGTTGTGGATGCGAATCGTTTTTGGCACGATTTTCAGTCAGGTGAAAGTCTATTAGAGCGAAAGGAGGCAATTGGTGAATTAGATGAACGGGATGTTGCCGACTTACTGATTGACCAAATCGAATTCTGTGATGTTCTTGTATTAAACAAATGTGATTTAGTGTCCGAGGTAGATCTAGAAAGATTAGAACGGATATTGCGTGCATTACAGCCTGAAGCTAAGCTAATTCGTGCAATCAACGGTGTCATAGAATCAGCAGAAATTCTAAATACTGGCCGATTTGACTTTGAACGGGTATCAGAATCTGCTGGTTGGTTAAAAGAATTGGAGCTAGGTCATGAAAATCATACGCCTGAAACGGAGGAGTATGGTATTTCTTCTTTCACCTATAATCGTAGGAGACCATTCCATCCAAGGCGTTTTGTAGAATGGTGTGATCATATGCCAGAAACGATTGTTCGAGCAAAAGGTATTATTTGGAGTGCAAGACACCAGGATGTAGCATTATTGCTGTCACAGGCAGGCTCTTCTGCCAAAATAGAACCTGTTTCTTATTGGGTAGCCGCTTTACCAAAGGAACAACAGCAGGATGTTTTCTCGCAAAGTCCTGAGGTTTTAGAGGATTGGGATAAAGAGTATGGGGATCGTATGACACAGCTCGTTATTATCGGAGTTGATTTAGATAAAGAGGCAATTATCGAAGAATTGGATGCCTGTTTATTAACAGAAGATGAGTATAACAAACCTTGGGGGAATTTACAGGATCCATTCAATTGGGAATGGCAGTAAGGACAAAAAGAAGATTTCGGCTAGGATTCCGAAATCTTCTTTTGAAATATATGATTATAATTAGTCGCATCACGTAAAGCTTTTTCCTCGATTGGAATGCGTATGGACAGTATTGTAATATTTAAAAGTGTAAAGCAAAATGCTGTAAAATATGCTTGAAACATTAAAGGTAGAAGAAGAATTTCCAAACAAACAACAGCATAATTAGGGTGGCGCATAAAAGTGTAAGGCCCTTTCCTTACTACTTGTGCACCAGGTAGTATCATTATTTTTGTGTTCCAAAAGTTTCCTAAAGATCGAATGCACCAAATACGTAATGCTTGCACAGCTAAAAATAAAAAGAAAAATAACGGAAATAAGGGCGATAAACCTTTATCATTAGTAATCACTTCAACCGTTAAAAACAGGAAAAAACTGATGTGCATAGCGACCATATATGGATAATGAGAGGCACCTACTTCATATGCACCTTGTGAAAGCATCCATTTTTCATGGCGTTTTGCAATTAAAACTTCTATCAATCTTTGTAGAATAACGAGAATCAAAATAATATAAAAAAACATTCTACTCCCTCCATTTAAGTAATACAGCTTCAGCACAGAAGCCTGGGCCGAGAGCGACGAGCAATCCAGTATCCTCCACTTGTCCTTCATTTAACATAAATTGCTCTAATACATATAGCACCGTAGGAGATGACATATTTCCATTATTTTTTAATACTTCCCGAGAAATGTCGGTTTTTTGGGGGGCTAGATATAGCGTATCTTCATAGGCTTTTAAAACTTTTTTACCGCCAGGATGCGCAATGAAGTGATTAAGCTGTTCACTATAAAGTTCCTGTTCCATTAAAAATTGTTCTATGAATGGACCAAACCAATTGGTGATAATAGTAGGAATACTTTTCTGAAAAACGACATGTAAACCATTATTTTTAATATTCCAACCCATGACATTTTCTGAATCTGGCATCCATTTAGAGCCAGTTGCAAGGATAGATGGTATCGATCTTTTTATCTCAATCTCTACTTCATCTCCACAAACTAGCAAACACGCTGCACCATCTGCAAAAAGGGAAGCACCAATTAAATTACTTTTTGAAAAATCGTTTGGCTGAAAAGTTAGACTGCAAAGTTCGACACAAACGACAAGAACTTTTGCTTTTGGATGAGCTTGACAATAATCATAGGCTCTACTAACTCCAGCCGCACCACCGGCACAGCCAAGTCCCCAAAGTGGAATACGCTTAAGTCTGTCTGAAAAAGGTAGCTGATTCATAACTCGAGCATCAATACTTGGTGTTGAAATGCCTGTAGTACTCACAAAAATAATGGCATCAATCTCTTTAGGAGATATCGATGTTTTTAAAAATGCTTCATTTTGTAAACAGCCTTGAATGACTTTAACACTATATTGTGTTGCAAGCTCAATATATAAATCGTTGCGTTCTTCAAAGGAATGATCGGTACGATGCCATTCTGGTGGTACACAGAAGTGACGTGTTGCAATACCTCCATTCTCAAATACTTTTAAATAACGTTCTAATTTTGGAATTTTTGCATAAAAAAGTTCCTTCGTTAGTTCCTCTGCGTTTGTCTGTTGTAATGTGTACGGTGGTTGATATGTACTGATAGAAATGATTTTTGACACTTCAACATCTCCTTCATAAGTAGTGGTCTTGTTTATTCTATGCAAGGAGGAGGGGGATAGATGCTTATAGATTTAGCTTCATTCAGTAAATGTTTTAATAACGCCAGTTATAGAAGAATTCCGCAAAATTGCCATGTCCTTTGGCAAAATATATCTATGAGTAAGTTAAATGTCAGTAACACACTACTGAGTACTAATATCATGTTGGTGGATTGATGCGGAAAATTGATTTGACAATTTAGGGAAATCTAGGTATATTGAAGACAACTAAACTGGAAGAAGGTGATGTGACATGATGAATAGAGCCGCTTTTAACGAACAGCAATTCGGTTTGTTCAATTTCACACGCCTAATATATACAATTTGACTTGAGTTCAATAGCTCTAGTTGTATATTCTCTTAAACGTGCCTGTGAAACCTTGTAACTGCCGAATTGCGCAGATACAAGGTTTTTTTGTCTTCATTCGGCGGATGTCACGGATTTTCAATATTCGGATGCATTTACGCCAAGGCCAAATTGATATGCACATTTAGGAGGAAAACGAATTGAATTTATCTACTTTAGGGTTTTCAACATATTTTGAAGAGCAAATGATTGAATTTAAGAAACAGGCCAAACTGGTGAATTGTGTACCTGCAAGGGTTACATTAGAGCATAAGCATTCGTATCGTGTATTGGCGGAAGAGGGAGAGTGGCTAGCAACAGTTGCAGGCCATTTTGCTTATGCTTCTTTAGCACGTGAGGATTTTCCAGCGGTTGGCGATTGGGTGCTGGTGGAGAAAATGCCTGGTGAGGAAAAGGCAATTATTCATCAATTATTTGAACGAAAATCAGTCTTTTCCCGCAAGGTTGCAGGGCTGGAAATACAAGAGCAGATTGTAGCATCGAATGTAGATATTGTGTTACTCGTCATGAGCTTGAATGCAGATTTTAATATACGCCGTTTAGAACGCTATTTAGTAGCCGCTTGGGATTCTGGGGCAAAGCCGATTGTTGTATTGACGAAGGCTGATTTATGTGAAGATATTTCTAGCATGATACGTGAGGTTGAGTCTGTAGCGTTTGGTGTAGATATTTTTGTAACTAGCGCTCTATCGGGTGAAGGCTTAGCTGATATTCAAGCATTATTTACGGAAGGTGTAACGGGTGCATTACTTGGTTCGTCAGGTGCAGGAAAATCTACATTAACAAATGTTCTGAGTGGCGAGGAGCTTATGAAGGTTTCAAATATTCGTGAGGATGATGCAAAGGGTCGCCATACAACAACACATCGTGAGTTAATTGTACTGCCAGGTGGTGGGTGTTTGATTGATACGCCTGGAATGCGTGAGCTGCAATTATGGAATCAGAGTGATAGCTTATCCTCTAGTTTCCAGGATATTGAGGCTCTTGCTGAGACCTGTCGTTATCGGGATTGCACACATCAAAAGGAGCCACATTGTGCTGTACAGCAAGCAATTACAGATGGTGTACTCGAACAATCTCGCCTTCAAAGCTATTTTAAGCTACAGAGGGAGCTTGCTTTTATCGAACGTAAAACAAATGCCCAAGCAAAATTAGATCAGCAACGAAAATGGAAACAAATTGCGAAGGGGGAGAAAAAAGGAAAAAAATAGAGATATATTTATTTTATCTAGATAAGGGCTACCATCGAACCACTATCCATAGTTGGAGGTTTTATACATGACAATACAAAACATTAATCATTTGTTATTTTCAGTTTCTAACCTAGAGGAATCCATCGCATTCTATGAAAAAGTTTTTGATGCCAAGCTGTTAGTAAAAGGGAGAAGTACAGCCTATTTTGATGTAAATGGGCTGTGGCTTGCCCTTAATGTAGAAAAGGATATTCCACGTAATGACATACATCAATCATATACTCATATAGCATTTTCAATCCAAGAGGGCGATTTTGATCAAATGTATGAAAAATTAGTACGAAATAATGTCAACATTCTGGAAGGTAGACAAAGAAATGTAAAAGATAAAAAATCGATTTATTTTACAGATCCAGATGGCCATAAATTCGAATTCCATACAGGCACTTTACAGGATCGCTTGGATTACTATAAAAAAGATAAACGACATATGGAGTTTTTTGAATAGTGAGGGGGGATTTTATGAAGAAAGCGATTATTTTTGATATGGATGGTTCTTTATTTCAAACAAATCTAATTTTAGAGCCTGCTCTTGCAGAAACCTTTGATGTTCTGCGTGCTAAAGGTTTATGGCAGGGAGAAACACCAATAGAGAAATACCGCGAAATTATGGGGGTTCCATTACCAGTTGTATGGGAAACGTTATGTCCAATGCATACTTTAGCGATACGAGAAGAGAGCGATGCATTATTCCTTGTTAAGCTAATTGAGCGAATACGGAATGGTTGGGGTGCGTTATATCCAAATGCAGAGCAAACTCTGGCTACTCTAGCAGAGAACTATGAGTTATACATAGCAAGTAATGGACTGACGGAGTACTTACAAGCAATAGTAGAAATTTATCAATTAGAGCGTTTTTTCAAAGGTACTTATAGTATTCAGTCCATTTCAAGTGGTCATAAATCAGATTTAGTGAAAAAAGTTATCGAGGAGAATGCTATTGAGTGCGGTGCAGTTGTAGGTGATCGTTCTTCTGATATTCAGGCAGCTCATGACAATCAGTTACTCTCTGTTGGTGTACGCTTCGACTTTGCACAGGAAACAGAATTGCGAAAAGCAGATATTGTTATTGATGATTTAAAAAGTTTACTTGATTTAAAGCTAGGATAAGATTTTATCGACTACATTTTCTGATTTATCGCCCAACTTTTTCGTTTTATCGAGAACTATTAATGATTTATCGAAAATTTCCTGCCGTTTATCGACATGAATTGCAATTCCTAAGCAGAAAGAGTAGAATGGTGGAAATCTATAGTAAAAGCATTGAGAAGGAAAAGTAAATTGGATAAGCATTTCATAGAGAACCTCTGTTGGTGGAAATGAGGTAAATGAACCCTTTTGAAAATGACCTTTGAGCTTCGTACCGAAAGCATTTTAGTGAGTAGATTACGACGAGGTAGGCACTCGTTACAACAGCGGCAGTATCTCTCAATTTTTTTGCCGATTTCGGGCGCAATTATGCTGAGGCATAATTGATTATGTGACGTACTGATGGAGGCAAATAGTGTGAGCTATTTGTAAATATAGGTGGTAACACGGGTATACTCGTCCTAATCAATTTTGATTAGGGCGTTTTTTTTATCTTCATTCAGGACTTGCCTGAATGAAGATAAAGCCCGCAGCTGGTGTCACGGATTTTGAAAGGAAGAATATAGGATGTTAGCCTAAAATCATCGCATCCATGCGATAATGGCTAACTGACCTGCATCGGTAAAAACGCCACGTCCTGTGGCTTTACCGAAATGACCGACATCGTGTCGGCCCTCACGCAGGCCTTAGCACAATTCAAAATCCAGACGAAATTACGCTGGGGCGTAATTGATCTACAATTTTTTTGAGGGGAGCAATTTAGGATGACAATTGTTATTGGAGGCGCTTGGCCGTATGCAAATGGTTCTTTGCATTTAGGGCATGTTGCTGCATTACTACCCGGTGATATTTTGGCTAGATATTACCGACAAAAAGGCGAAAAAGTTTTATATGTGTCAGGCAGTGACTGTAATGGCACACCGATTTCCATTCGTGCCGCACAGGAGAACACTACAACAGAAGCTATTGCTAATCATTATCATGAGGAGTTTACACAATGCTTCAATGATTTAGGGTTTACGTATGATTTGTATACAAGAACAGATGCTAAGCACCATCATGAATCTGTTAAGACTATTTTTTTACAGCTTTTAGCTAATAATTATTTATATAAAAAGAAAATTGAACAGGCGTATTGTGAAACAGATAAGCAGTTCTTACCTGATCGATTTGTGGAAGGGATTTGTCCGAATTGTGGAGTGAAGGCACGTGGCGATCAATGCGATAATTGCTCAACGATTTTAGACCCACTAGATTTAATCGATAAGCGCTGTAAAATCTGCGGCAATGAGCCAATTATTAGAGAGACAGAGCATTTTTATTTTGCTTTTAGTCAGTTTCAAGGTAGGCTGGAGACTTATTTAGCAGAGGCAAAGGCAGAGAAACGTTGGCGAGAAAATGCCATTGGTTTAACGGAGCGTTACTTGGCGGAGGGAGTTCCGGATCGTGCTGTAACAAGAGATTTACCGAATGGCATTGATGTCCCAGTTCCGGGCTTTGAGGGTAAAAAAATATATGTGTGGATTGAAGCGGTTGCAGGTTACTTAACGGCTAGTATCGAATGGGCAAAGCAGCACCAAATTGCTATTGAAGATTTATGGAATGAAGAAACAATTTCATATTATGTGCATGGTAAGGATAACATTCCGTTTCATACAGTTATTTGGCCAGCTATTCTAATGGGGATAGGTGCAAAGGCATTACCTACACACTTTGTGTCAAACGAATACTTAACATTAGAAAAAAGAAAATTATCGACGAGCCAAAACTGGGCGGTATGGGTGCCTTATATTTTGAGTCGCTATGATGCAGATTCTCTTCGTTATTTTTTAACAATGAATGCACCAGAAAATCGAGATACTGATTTTTCTTGGCGAGAATTTATTTATAGTCATAATAGCGAGTTACTTGGCGCTTATGGTAATTTTGTTAATCGTACATTGAAATTTTTAGAGAAATCATTCGATTGTCAAGTGCCTCAAGTTGAGGTAGATAACTCTATTCGAAAACAAACGATTCGGCTGTTTCATGATGTGGGTATTCATATTGAAGCAGGTCATTTCAAAGTGGCTTTAGAGGCTATTTTTGAATATATTCGTGCGGCCAATCGTTATTTTGATGGGCAACAACCATGGCTACAAGTGAAAGAGAATGTGGAAGCTGGGAATCAAACACTAACAACCTGTGTATATATAATTGCTAATCTTGGACAGCTTCTACATCCATTTTTACCGTTTTCAGCTAAGAAGGTAAGAAAAATGTTAGGCATAAATGAAGTAATGTGGCATGAACAGGTGAAGTTACCAGAAAGCATTAGCGAAGTGACGCCGCTGTTTGAGCGTCTTGATGTTGAACTGATTGAAGAGGAATATCAAAAGTTAGTGAAGAATAGCCAATAGGAAAAATAGGAAAGCAGTATGACTCAATATTATCATACTGCTTTCAACTTAAAGCCTCTGGACGCAATTATGCCGGGGCATAATTGATCTATTTAGTTCATAACAGGCGTTAATTTAGCAACAACAATGCTATTGATGGCATTAATGTAAGCCAGTGCACTAGCCTTTAAAATATCTGTATCTGCAGCTTTGGCGATATATTTTTCGCCCTCATGCTCGATAGTGATTTTTACTTTACCAAGTGCTTCTTTACCACGAGATACACTATTGATATTATATTCCACTAGTTTCACATCAATGTTTGTAATTTCTGCAATGGCAGAATATAAGGCATCAATGGGACCTGAGCCAACTGCACTTGCTTTAAACACCTCGTCACCTTTACGAATTTTTACACTTGCCGACGGGAAGTTTGTGTTGCTGACGACTTGTAAATCGTCGAAGTCAAAGAACTGATCGCTATAATGAGTCGCATTATCATTGTTAGCGTCATGTTTTTCATAGTAGCTTTCAACAATCACATATAAATCGTGATCATAGACTTCTTTCTTCGCGTCAGCTAGTTTTAAGAAGCCTTCGAAGATTCCTTCAAATTCATCAGTAGAAAGATTTGAGAAACCAAGTTTTTCTAGGGCATTTTTCACCGCATGACGACCAGAGCGAGCTGTAAGGACTAGCTCCATATCATCAAGACCTACATCTTCTGGATGCACTATCTCATAAGCATCACGAGATTTAAGAAGGCCATCCTGATGGATACCAGAAGAATGGGCAAATGCATTATCCCCAGTAATTGCTTTGTTTACTTGTACGTCTAAGCCCATAAAACTAGAAACAAGACGAGAGGTATTCATAATTTCTCTTGTGTTGATACGTGTCTCAGCATTGTATACAGAGCTACGTGTTTTCAGAGCCATTACGACTTCTTCTAATGCAGCATTACCTGCGCGTTCTCCAATGCCGTTAATTGTACATTCTACCTTATCTGCTCCGTTTTTAATCGCAGCAAGTGTATTAGCAGTTGCCATACCCAAATCATTATGACAATGAACACTTAATAAAACGCTATCGTCTAAATTTTTCATGCGCTCATTTAGTTTATAGATCATTGCTCCGAATTCTTCTGGCTCGGCGAAACCGACTGTGTCAGGTACATTAATCATTGTTGCACCAGCCTTCATTACGGCTTCAATTGTTTTCCAAAGATACTCGAAATCTGAACGAGATGCATCTTCTGTTGAATATTGCACTTGGGGTAAAAGGGTTTTCGCATATTTTACTGCGTCAACGCCAATTTGTAGAATTTGATCTTTGGACTTGCTAAATTTTTTCTCAACATGAATATCAGAAGTACCAAGTACCATATGAATCATAGGATTTTCTGCGTATTTTACAGCATTATAAACAGCATCAATATCTGCTTTAACAGCACGTGCCAATGCAGTAATCATTATGTCACTTGTATTACCAACTTTTTGTGCGACAGCTTTGACTGCATCAAAATCACCTTGTGATGAAGCAGGGAAACCAGCTTCGATAATATCGACACCTAATTTTTTGAGTTGCTGTGCAATCTCTACTTTTTCATATAAATTCAGTTTTGCACCTGGCACTTGTTCGCCATCACGTAAAGTTGTATCAAACACCCAAATTTTTCTTCCCATTTTCAAACACTCCTTTTGTTGTAATTGTTTTGATATGAATGATGTCTCTGCCCTACACAATGGCATTGCTAGAGACGAAATCTACACCTAGGCCAATAAACATCGATTCTAGGTAAATAAAAAAACTCGTCTCTATATAAAAATATAGAGACGAGTTTATGCTCGCGGTACCACTCTAATTGACCTTCTCTTTACAGAAAAAGTCCCCTTATCGACAGCCATCACTGTCTATCCCGATAACGGAGGAAACCGACATCCCTTACTTATTTAAAGGTTCAGGGAGTAGCTCATGGACGAGTTCAAAATGTGTGTCTACCGATTTCCACCAACCACCGGCTCTCTACAAGTACACAGGCATTTTTACTATTTCCAATCTTGGCCTACAATTTGTTGTTGAAAGCTATATTACTTCGATATTGTCGATCTGTCAATAATATTCTAAAAATTATTTCTTTTCTGTCTTATAGGATGTAGATATTAATAAATTTCAGTAAACAAAATGATAGTAACAATTACGCAGAGGCATAGTTGATTTTGACGCTTTTACTCTATTTTGAAGCGTGAAACTTGGGATTGTAACTCTTCAGCCATGTTAGAAAGAGTAGCTGCAGAAGCGGCAACTTCTTCAATCGTCGCTAACTGCTCTTCAGATGCTGAAGCTACATTTTGCAAATTGACAGAAGACATTTGTGCAATTGTTGCAATCTCATCGAAAGATGCGTAAATTTGCTCAGCGCTTGATGACATTTCTTCAGAAACGGTTGTTGCTTCTTGAATTTGCTTGGATACTTGTTCAATAAGCTCAACGATTTTTGAGAAGCCCTCCTCTGCTACTTTTACAACCTGCATACCAATTTGAACCTCTTGCGTACCAGTATCCATTACTGTAACTGCACGATTTGTATCCTGCTGAATTTCTGAAATAAGATTTGCGATTTGTTCAGCAGACTGCTTAGATTGCTCTGCTAATTTTTTTACTTCATCTGCAACAACAGCAAAGCCACGGCCATGGTCACCTGCACGTGCCGCCTCAATTGCAGCATTCAATGCTAATAAATTTGTTTGCTCCGCGATATCTGTAATAATGCTAATAATATTCCCAATTTCAATGGAATGGTTGCCTAAGTTTTTGACAACGTTTGCAGACTCTAAGACGGCTGTATTAATCGTGTTCATCTGCATAATAACGCGATGTAGTGATTCATTTCCCTTGTTTGCTTCAGAATTTGTTTCTATAGCAAGTTCAGAAACAGCAGCTGTAGTGACAGCTAATTGTTGAATACCTTTTGTCATATTTTTCATAGCTTCAGAGCTTTCGGTAGCATTTTTACCTTGTGCTTCAGAGCCACTAGCTACTTCTTGGATAGAGGAAGTAATTTGTTCTGTTGCTTGGATGGTTTGTTCAGCACTTGCAGTTAGCTCAGCAGCAGAGCCACTTACCTGTACAGTGTTATGACGCACATTGGTAATGAGGTCCTTTAGATTTAGCGCCATTTGATTAAAGGCAAGTGCTAAATCACCAACTTCATCGCGATTTTTTATACGGATTTGTTTAGCAGTTAAATCACCTTCAGCAATCTTTTTCGCAGCCTTTGCCATACCTTTGATAGGGCGAGAAATAATTCTACCCATGACAATAGCAATTATCAGGCTAATGATGACAGCAACCGCACCAAGTGTAATCATTTGGAGTTTTATTGATTGAATCTCTTTTGATGTAGCAGCGATTTTTCCGTTTATATACTCATCTTGATAAACGGCAAGGTTTTCTACGCGTTCATCGAATTGTTTAATAATAAGACGTCCTTGTGTGCTATCAAGCTTTTCATATTGCTCAGTTTCCCCAGCGGCCCTTAATGAAAACATTCGATCTGCGAACTGTTGGACTTTTTCCTCGCTGTTATTGATAGCCTCTAATAATTCAATAGATTTTTTAGAATCGAATGATGCCATTAATTCCTCGTATCTTTGTTTAAACTCTTCACGTGACTCTTTATTACTTTGCAAATTTTGTTTGTCCCCAAGTAATAAATAACCTCTCATACTTACAATTTCTTGCTTAGCAATCACTCGCAACTCTTGAATACGAATAGATTTAGTTGTTTGTTCTTCGAGTAACACTTGATATGTTTTGTTTACGGAATTGAGTTGTTTAAAATTCAACCCAATTGTTCCAACTAATACCAAAATAACAATAAAAAAACCGAGTATTAATTTCTTATAGATAGTAAATCTCATAGTTGCAGTTCCCTTTCTCAGTTATTTAGTAGAAATGTTACAAAAAAATGAAATATTTATATATACCATTTATATCAGATTATATGAATTTTACAAAGTATTATGAGTATTTTCACAGTAATTACTGGAATTAAAAAGGAGGTAAGTTGTAGGTAGAATGTTAATAAAAGCAGAATGAATTGCCGTTCACAGTTATTGAAAGCGGATAATTAACGATGCAGCAAAAACAAATGTGACAATATTCACAAATTTGAAACTTGATGAGTCATAGTAACGTAAAAGTAATAAAGACTAAACTAGGGGGTGGGAAGGTGTATAGGCCGATTTTAAAATTACCAAAAACGAATTATGAAAAAGTATGGGACTACATCGGTGGTGGGTTATTTGTGCTATCCATCCTTTATATTATTGTAATGTGGGGCAAACTGCCTGAGGAAATCCCTGCCCATTTTAATAGTGCAGGAGAAGTAAATCGTTGGGGCTCAAAAATGGAATTATTTATTCTTCCGTTTATTGGAATATTTCTGTGGATATTGATGGGGTTACTTGAAAAAGCACCGCATATGCATAATTACCCGGCACGCTTAAACGAAAATAATGTGGAGGCATTTTATTTAAATAGCCGAAAAATATTAAATCAAGTAAAAAACATTTGCTTGCTCATCTTTGCAGGTATATCAATCCAAATGGTACGAATTTCATTAGGGGAGGTAGAGACTATAGGGTGGTGGTTCCTACCGGTTGTACTGATTGTAACAGCCATTCCAATTATTAGAGGAATAGTCGCGACTTTCAAAATAAAGTAGCTTATATGCATTTATCATAATAAACATTTTAAACGCTCGAGAAAATTCGAGCGTTTTTTGTTCGAAAAATTCACTAAATCAGCTATACTATCAAAACTATGAGAAAATTGTATTGATAATTAGAAGAGGTGTCGAAGTTATGGAAAAGAAATTTAAACTTAAGGATGGACTATCCATTGCAATTCATAATCAACCACAGGATATGCTAGAGGGAATACCCCAATCAGGCAATGCACCTTACGATCGAATAATTTCCTTTGTGTTTAATATTGATGAAATGGTAACGTATTTACAAAATGCACTAAAGACTAACAATCTTATAGAGCAGGGCTATTTATTTTTTGTTTATCCGAAAAAGGGTAATAATAAGTATGAACAGTTTATTCATCGTGATGAAATTTTCCCAGCTATTCAAGTGGACGAGGAAAAATACATTGTTGGCAGTGATTATAAATTTGCAAGTCTTATGTCGTTAGATGAGACATTTTCTATATTAAGCATAAAGAGAGATGTCAAGGGGCGCGGCAAGAAGAAGACGGCGAGTAGTCAATGCGTGAGTGATTATGAAGGTATGATTCCTCAATTGCGTGATTCACTTGCAGAAAACCCGGATGATTTAACATTCTATGAAGGATTAACACCTGGATATCAAAAAGACTGGGCTCGTTATATCTATAGTGCAAAAAAGGAAGAAACGCAGATAGCACGTTTGAAGGAGATGCGCGAAATTATTAGATTAGGCTACAAGACAAAGAAGTTATATCGAAAGGCATTGGCTGAAGGTAAAGTATAAATGACATGATAAATTTTTTTTGTATGAGCCCCCTTTTGTCTTATGACGTGATAAGCTATTAGTACCATTATCGCAAGCACAAAGCCGAATCCGGGCGCAATTATGCAGAGGCATAATTGATTTTGAGGGGCTTGTATCGAAAATGACACCAGCCCAATGGATTTCAAAATATGAGGGAGAGTTAACTAAATGAAAAGTGCCACTACATTTTTAATGTTTCAGGGGCAAGCCAATGAAGCTATCCAACAATACCAGCAATGGTTTTCAGAGCTAAGGGTTGAAAGCTTAACTTATATGGAAGACTCACAACAGGTTGCAATGGCAATCCTCAATTTAAAAGGTCTGAAAATAATGATCAATGATAGTGTAATACAGCATAACTTTACTTTTACACCTGCAACATCTATCTATGTGGAGTGTGAATCAGTGGAAGAAATTGGTGAACTTGTTACTCAGATCTTAGAAGGTGGACAGGCGTTAATGCCACTTGATAATTATGGATTTTCTAAACAATTTGCCTGGATTGAGGATCGTTTCGGTGTATCTTGGCAACTTACGTATAATTGAGTTTGAAATGAAGTATATATGAATAAAATTGAATAGAACAAGCTCATATGTCGATGGAGGAAAATCGAAAAATCCATGCATATTTGCTATAACAACAAAGAGTAATCATTTAAAAGGAGTATAGAGCATGGCAGTAACTTTAGTGAGGCACGACATAAAATATGCCGAAGCAATGCATGCGTTGTCTTCTATGCCACAGGTTCGAGATGCACTAGGGTTACCTGCTGGTAAAGTGGAAGATACAATCAACTTTATTAAGCGCGAATGTGTAGACGAAGAGGCTGGAAAAACAGTTCCTCGTGTTGTCTTGGATGAGGAAGGGCAACTTATAGGTGTAACTGCGTTAATGTTTATAGACCAAGATAAAAAAAGTTGTCATATTGGTTCGTGGTTAGGATACGAGTTTTGGGGAAAGGGCTATAATCTTGAAGCGAAAATTGCAATTTTAGATATTGCCTTTTTTGAATTAGGGCTAGAGCGTGTTTTTGCAGGAGCTAGAAAGGTTAATACTCGCTCACGAAAGGCGCAGGAGAAGTTGCCTTTCATACGTTTAGGAGTAGAAAATGAGTTTCCACAGGAGCATGCATGGTTAGAGGTTAAAGAAAAGCAGCCATGTGTTTTCAATGTTTTTGAACGTGAAGATTTTGTACGATATCGTACAGCCGTAAAGAAAGTTGAAGGCGTGCGGGAAGAATATTTACCCCAACTATTATTAGCTGATGAAAGTGAAGAAGTCGTTCGAAAATATTTACATGACGGTGAATTATATGAAATTAAATGTGGTGAGCAATTAGCGGGAGTAGCGTTACTTGTTGAACAATCTGATATGACAGTAGAGATAAAAAATATTGCTATTGTACCAAAGTATCAAGGCAATGGGCTTGGGAAAGAAACGCTGCGACAATTAACAACGATTTGTCAATCACAAGGTTATAAAGTAATGATAGTTGGAACAGCAAATTCTAGTATTGATAACATTGCATTCTATCAAAAAGCAGGCTTTCGTATGGAAGCAATTGAAAAAGATTTTTTTAGTCACTATCCAGAGCCCATCTATGAAAATGGTATACGTGCATTAGATATGATTTTCTTTTCCAAAACCTTATAGACATAAAAAATACCCGTCCAACCTATGTTGTGCGGGTATTTCTATTCGCCAAGCAACAGTGCCATCAACTTTTCTTTCGAATGTAAAAAATCATCAAGTGAATAGCTATCTAAGATGGCAAAATAGGCTTGTAAAGCTTCGTTTAACACGCCTTTTAGCTGACATTCTGGTGCAATTTTACATAGATTGTTTTCTTTATCAAAGCATTCCACAAGATGAAAATCCTCTTCTGTATGACGCACTATTTCACCAATTGTTATGGTTTTTGGATCAATTGCTAGACGTATACCGCCACCTCGTCCACGAATGGTCTCAATGTAACCCAGTAGTCCAAGCTGATGTGTCACCTTCATTAAATGATTTTTTGATATATTATACGCATCCGAAATTTCTTGAATGGTAGTTAGTTGACCGTCTTCCTTCGCACCCAGATATATGAGCGTTCGAAGAGAGTAATCTGTGTATAAAGTTAGTCGCATAAGAACACCCTACTTTCTGAAGTTCCATAATAATTATAACATTTTTACTTTGAAGTATAGTAAATTCAATACTTTTTATAAGATGTATTTAAAATACATTAATTATGTCCATTTTGTTAAAGATGTATTTTATATATTGCTTTAAAGAAATGAAAGCGTTATATTGTAATCACGAAAGGATGGTATGCGATATGTTAAAACAAGAAACAGTACAAATTATTAAAGCAACAGTCCCTGTGTTAGAAGTTCATGGTGTAGAAATTACGAAGACGTTTTACAAAAATATGTTTGAAGCTCATCCGGAATTATTGAATATTTTTAACCACACAAACCAAGAAAAAGGTCGCCAGCAAACAGCGTTAGCAAACACAGTTTATGCTGCAGCGGTTCATATTGAAAATTTAGAAGCTATTATACCAGCGGTGATGTTAATTGCTCATAAACACCGTAGTCTAGGTATTTTACCTGAGCATTATCCAATTGTTGGAGAAAACTTATTAAAAGCGATTAAAGAAGTACTTGGTGATGCAGCGACAGATGATATTATTAATGCTTGGGCTGAAGCATATGGTGTAATTGCAGACATCTTTATTCAGGTTGAAGAAGAGTTATATCAAAAAACAGTAAATAATGGTGGATGGCGATTATTTAAACCATTAAAAGTAGCGAAAAAAGTAGTAGAAAGTGAACTTGTTACATCTATCTACTTTGAAAATGAAGATGGTTCCCCTCTACCAGCATATGAGCCAGGCCAATACATCAGTATCCGTGTGAAAGTACCAGGCGAAGAGTATTTAATGAACCGTCAATATACACTTTCGCAAGCAAGTGCTGAAGATGGCTACCGCATTTCTGTGAAACGTGAAAGCGACCATACGCCGAATGGAAAAGTATCAAACTTTATCCACGACGTATTACAGGTTGGAGATTTAGTGGATGTAAGTGCTCCAGCAGGGCTATTTGTTTTAGAGGAAACTCATGCTCCTATTACATTCGTAAGTGGTGGTATAGGCGTTACACCATTAAACAGTATGCTACAATCATTAAAAGATGATGCGGCAAATGAAGTGAACTTTATCCAATGTGCGCACAATGAAAAAGTAGTAGCATTTAGCGATGACATTCAAGAGAAAGTGAATGTACTTCCAAATGCAACGTACACAGCGTTATATTCAGATGAAGAGAAAAAAATCTCAAAAGAATTATTAGCTGAAAAAGTTGCCAATAATGCAGACGTTTACGTATGTGGACCTGTTGGCTTTATGGAATCAGTCATTGAAAATTTACATGAGATTGGCGTGAAAGACGAAAAAATTCATTATGAATTCTTTGGTCCAGCTATGCAACTAGCAAAATAAATAAATATGAACCCTTGTTATAAGAAGCAGTTCTCTGCACTTGTAGCAGGGGTTTTTTGTGTATACAGATGAAAAAGTTATAAAAAACAATTGAATCCATAGTAAATGTAGTGGTATTATATCTTATAAGAATACTAAGATATAGGGAGGGGAATAATTTATGGCCCAAATGATTATTACAGGACTTATTTGTGGAGCTTTACTTGGATTTGTTATGCAACGTGGTCGTTTTTGCTTAACTGGCGGGTTCCGCGATATGTATTTGACAAAAGATAATCGTATGTTTTACGCATTACTTATTGCAATAGCAATTCAAAGTGTTGGTGTATATACCTTAATTAGTTTAAAGGTATTTGAATTCAGTGCTGGTTCTTTACCAATCATAGCTGTTATTGTTGGCTCATTTATTTTTGGAATTGGCATTATTTTAGCTGGTGGTTGTGCAACAGGTACTTGGTATCGGGCGGGAGAAGGTTTAATTGGCAGTTGGATTGCATTAGCTGGTTATATGCTCGTAGCAGCAATGATGAAATCAGGCGTATTATTGCCATTGGATAAGGCTATTAAAGAAACGAGCATTGAAACTAATTCTATTGCAGAGGCAATTGGCGTAAACAACTGGTTGATTATTACGATTTTTGTAGTAGTTGTTGCATTTATCATTTACCGTGAACTAAAGAAGCCACGAGTGAAGATCCCGGGGTTAAAGCCGAAAAAAACGGGATTAGCACATATTTTATTTGAAAAACGTTGGCATCCATTCATAACTGCAACGATTATTGGTGTGATTGCAACTTTAGCATGGCCATTAAGTGTTGCTACTGGTCGTATAGGTGGGTTAGGAGTTACAACACCTTCTGCTAATATTTTGCAATTTTTGGTGACAGGAGAAATTAGCTTCATTAACTGGGGTGTTTTCCTAGTGCTAGGAATTTTCTTAGGATCATTATTCGCTGCAAAAATGAGTGGAGAATTTAGATTCCGCATCCCAGATACAAAAACGGCGATTAACAGCTTATGTGGTGGACTGATGATGGGGTTCGGCGCAGGTTTAGCAGGAGGCTGCTCAATTGGTAATGGATTGGTGATGACAGCAATGATGACTTGGCAAGGTTGGATTTCTTTAGGGTTTATGATTTTAGGTACATGGACAGCATCTTACTTTGTATTTGTTCGGCCAAGTAAAAAAGCTAAGCAAGCTACGCAAGTAATACCAGCGTAAAAAAGGAGTGTTTTCAATGAAAAGAACATTAGAAGTAATGGGGATGGTTTGTCCATTTCCTTTAGTAGAAGCAAAAGAAGCTATAAGAGACTTAAATTCAGGTGATGAATTAGAAGTGCAATTTGATTGTACACAAGGTACAGAATCCATTCCTCGTTGGGCTGCTGAAGAAGGGCACGAGGTAACAGAATATGAACAAGTTGGCGAAGCTGCTTGGACAATTACTATTAAAAAGAAATAAGATTTCATAGCAATGTGTTATAAAATTTAATTAAGCGAGAAATTTGATGATTCTAACATCGAATTTCTCGCTTTTTTAATAAAGATAGAAAAGAAAATGAGAATTACAACTTGAATTGGCGGGATAAAACATTGATACAAGTGGAAAATAACATTGCAACGATGTTTAAGAAAAAATTAGAACTTTCGTGTTGACATTATACCTAATGGGGTATATTATAAGACTCGTAAGCAAGATGAATCACTTATTTCGAAAGGAGGCGTGCACAGTATGGCATATGATGCGAAGGCGATTAATCGGGTAAAGCGAATTGAAGGTCAATTACGTGGGATATTACGAATGATGGAAGACGAAAAAGACTGTAAGGACGTTATTACACAGCTATCTGCGGTGCGTTCTGCTGTAGATAGAACAATAGGTGTTATCGTCAGTGAAAACCTACTGAATTGTGTCTCAACGGCTAATGGCGATTCAGAAAAAATGAATTCGGCTATCCAAGATGCCATGGATTTAGTCGTGAAAAGTAGATAATTAATATATACCCTTAACAG
Source organism: Lysinibacillus sp. NPDC097231 (assembly GCF_044761885.1). Lineage (NCBI taxonomy): Bacteria > Bacillati > Bacillota > Bacilli > Caryophanales > Bacillaceae > Lysinibacillus > Lysinibacillus sp. NPDC097231. The sequence goes on from NZ_JBIWDH010000025.1 coordinate 53,785, forward strand.
TATGGATAGGAGGACGAATTATTTTGGAAATGTGGATTATTATTGCTGTTGTAGTTGCGTTTTTAATTTGGCGCATGAAACCTACAAAAGGAGTGGGGACTATCTCGGCAACACAATTAAAAAACATATTGAATGATAAAGACAAAGTATTCGTTGATGTTCGAACACCAGCTGAATATAAAGGTCGTAACATTCCACAATTCAAAAATATTCCACTTGGTTCAAGTTTCGATAAATTACCGAAAGATAAAGAGATAGTGGTCATTTGTCAAAGTGGGATGCGTAGTAGTCAAGCATGTAAGCAATTAAAAAAACAAGGATTCGAGCGTGTTACTAATGTTCGTGGTGGCATGAGCGCTTACTAGGGGGAGAACAACGTGAAGGAAATTTCAGCAAAAGAGGTACAACAGGTTTTAGAGCAAGGTCAGGCATTGAATTTAATCGATGTTCGTGAAGTAGACGAAGTGGAGGCTGGACATATCCCAGGTATCATTCATATTCCACTAGGGTTATTAGAATTTCGTATGCATGAGCTAGATAAAAATAAATCGTATGTTATGATTTGTCGTTCAGGTGGTCGCAGTGGGCGTGCTACTCAAATATTAGAAAGCAATGGTTTTGATGTATCTAATATGGTTGGTGGCATGCTAGCTTGGGAAGGCGAAGTACAGTAAGAAAATGCAGGGACCTGTATCACTTACTATATTTTTTTGACCGAAATAATACCCTTGTAGGTATGAGGAGGAAGTTATGAGTATTAAAGTGGATTTTCAGCTAGATGCTAAAGGGCTTTCTTGTCCTATGCCAATTGTTAAAACGAAAAAAGCAATGGCTGAATTAGTAGATGGTCAAATTCTAGAAGTATCAGCAACAGATAAGGGTTCAAAGGCGGATATTGCCGCGTGGGCTGAAACTGTCGGACACCAATACATTGGGACGATGGAAGAAGACAATGTGCTTAAGCACTACATTCGTAAATGTTCAAATGAAATGATGGATGACAAAGCGTTTGAACAAACAATTGAGTTAGAACAGATTACAGATAGGGAAGGGCTAATTCTTGATGTTCGTGAGGAAGCGGAGTTTGCTTTTGGTCATATCGAGGGAGCAAAGTCCATACCGATGGGTGAGTTAGAGGCACGCCTTTCTGAGCTCGATAAAGAGCAGGAAATCTATGTCGTTTGCCGTACTGGAAAGCGCAGTGATTTTGCCGCACAAAAGCTTGCGGCACATGGCTTTAAAAAGGTATTTAACGTTCTGCCAGGGATGACTTCCTGGACGGGCGATTTAACAAAAAACATTTAGGGGGAATTTATTATGTCAAATAAAGTAGCGATTATTGCAAGTAACGGTGGTCTTTTTGATGCATATAAGGTGTTCAACATTGCAACTGCGGGGGCAGCATCGGAGAAAGAAGTAGCTATCTTCTTCACATTTGAAGGATTAAACTTAATTCATAAGCAAGGTATGCATGCATTGCCAATGCCTGCTGGAGCGGAGCATTTTGCAGAAGGTTTTGCGAAAGCCAATGTACCAACAATTCCGCAATTAGTGGAAATGGCACAGGAATTAGGTGTGAAGTTTATCGCTTGTCAAATGACAATGGATGTAATGGGTTTAACTACTGATGATTTTGTTGATGGTATTGAAGTTGGGGGAGCTGTGACATTCTTAGAATTTGCGAAAGATGCAGCACCTTCATTAACGTTCTAATTAATAGTAATATTCAATCTTGAAGCTGTAATTATCAAGGTTATACAGGCGGAGAGGAATGTCCTTTCCGCTAAAAAAATCAAAGAAATAATACCGTGGGGGGTAAAAGAAGTGTCGATTGTAAAATGGAGCGCAGCACAAGTAGCGAAGAAAGTAATCAATAATGAAGAATTATTTATTTTAGATGTTCGTAATGCGGATGCATTTGAAGATTGGAAAATTGATGGACATAAATTTGAATACCTTAATATTCCGTATTTTGAGCTATTAGACGGTGTCGAAGATATTTTACCAAAGATTCCAACTGATAAAGATGTATTAGTCGTTTGTGCAAAAGAAGGGTCATCGATGATGGTAGCTGAGATGCTATCAGATGAAGGACGTAAAGTGGCTTATTTAGAGGGTGGAATGAAGACGTGGAGTGAATATCTAGAGCCGATTAAAGTTGGCGATTTAACAGGTGGCGGCGAGCTTTATCAATTTGTTCGTTTAGGTAAAGGTTGTCTTTCTTATATGGTTATCTCCGAGGGCGAAGCAGCAATTATTGATGCAGTTCGTTTTACAGAAGTATTTACAAACTTTGCTGAAGAGAAAAATGTGAAGATCAAACATGTATTTGATACACATTTACACGCTGACCATATTTCAGGTGGACGCCATATTGCAGCTGCAACTGGTGCAACGTATTATCTACCACCAAAAGATGCAGAAGAGGTTGTGTTTAACTATACACCATTAGTAGATGGAACTTCAGTACAAATTGGCGCATCGAAAATTGATGTAGGTGCACTTTACTCACCAGGTCACACAATTGGTTCAACGTCATTTGTTGTGGACAGCAAATATCTTTTAACAGGCGACATTTTATTTATTGATTCAATTGGACGCCCGGATTTAGCGGGTCTCGCAGAAGATTGGGTGGATGATCTACGCGAAACACTGTATAAACGATACAGAGAATTATCGAATGAACTAATTGTTTTGCCAGCCCACTTTATGATTATTGATGAATTAAATGAAGATGGAACTGTTGCAAAACCTCTTGGACAATTATTTGCAGAGAATCACGGCTTAAATATTGAGGATGAAGAAAAATTCCGTAGTGTTGTAACAGATAATTTGCCTCCACAGCCAAATGCATATCAAGAAATTCGCCAGGTGAATATGGGTAAGATTACCCCAGACCAGGATGAACAAACAGAGATGGAAATCGGTCCAAACCGTTGTGCTGTAAGATGAGTTTAACTTCTTACAGCAAGGTCTCCCGCCTCTATAGGTGGTCAGATGAATGCGGATATAAGCTACTTTTCAGCGGGTGTCAAACATCCGCTGAAATAGAGGAACTCAGTCAAAGAACATCACGTCCTGTGGCTTTACCGAAATGACCGACATCATGTCGTCCCTCGTGCAGGCCTAAGCACAAAGCCGATTCTGGACGCATTGTTTATCTGTGCGAAAGCGAAGCGACAGCAACAATTATGCCGAGGCATAATTGATTTAGCGATGCTAAAGTGTAATGAATATGCATGCATGCTTATTGCATGCAAATACCGAGAAGCGAAGGCGCTCATCCTTCGTAAAGTCGGGAACAAACAATCTGAACCGGCAAAATCGCTTACAACCTTTGCCGTTCCAAAGGAGAAAAATATGAAATCAAATTTACAATTAGATGCAAAAGGCTTATCTTGTCCAATGCCTATAGTGAAAACGAAAAAAGCTATGGATACATTAGCTTCAACTGAAATATTAGAGGTTCAAGTAACAGATAAAGGGGCTCTAACGGATATCCCTGCTTGGGCAAAAGCTGGTGGTCATACAGTTTTAGACAAATTTGAAGACGCTGGTGTTATTACATTCTTTATTCAGAAAGCTTAAGGCTAGTGAGGGTTGTCTCTTCTTTTTAAGAACAACCCTCCTTTCATCTTATTTGATAAGTAGGCAAGCTTTTTGGAGGGAATGACAATCCCGTTAAAGCGTAATTGAAAGAAGGAAAAAATGATGGATTTAGCATGGATTATTACGATATTTTTGATTGGTTTTGTAGGATCGTATATATCAGGGATGCTAGGAATTGGCGGTTCAATCATCAAATATCCAATGTTATTATATATCCCGCCTTTACTTGGCTTTGCAGCATTTTCAGCACACGAGGTATCAGGCATTAGTGCTGTACAAGTGTTTTTTGCCTCAATTGCTGGTGTCTGGGCATATCGTAAAGGTGGTTATTTAAATAAATCATTGATTACTTATATGGGTGGTGCCATATTAATAGGGAGCTTCGTTGGTAGTTATGGCTCTAAATTTTTATCAGAGTCTGGCGTAAACATTGTTTATGGTGTACTGGCTTTGATTGCTGCAGTGATGATGTTTATTCCTAAGAAGCAAATTGACGACAAGCCGATGGATGAGGTAACGTTCAATAAAGCGATAGCAGCCATATTAGCGTTCATTGTAGGTATTGGATCAGGAATTGTTGGGGCAGCAGGCGGCTTCATATTGGTGCCTATCATGCTTGTAGTATTGAAAATACCAACGCGCATGACAATTGCTTCGAGTCTGGCAATTACTTTTATATCCTCAATCGGTGGAACAATTGGAAAATTGATGACGGGACAAGTTGATTATTATCCTGCTTTAATTATGATTGTGGCTAGCTTAATAGCAGCTCCTCTTGGTGCAAAAGCAGGCCAAAAATTAAATACAAAATTATTACAAGCTATTTTAGCAGTACTCATTTTAGCAACAGCAGTTAAAATTTGGATGGATATATTGTAGGAGGCTGTAGAAAATGAAAATCGAAATTTTTTCAGATTTTACATGTCCATTCTGCTATATTGGCAAACGAGAATTGGAACATGCCATTGATTTGGCAGGTTATTCAGGGCAGGTAGAAATTGAATATAAAGCATATCAAATTGGTCCAGATACACCTATAGAGAATGCACCAACTTTATATGAGAGTATGGCTGAGAAATTTGACGCAACAATAGAAGAAGTAAAGGAAATGACAAAGGGTATAGCTATGCGAGCTACAGAGGTTGGGCTACATTACAACTTTGAAGAAATGAAAACGGCCCATACTGAAAAAGCGCATAGATTGGCCAAATGGACAAAGCAATTTGGTAAAGAAATGGCCTATACGGAAGCACTTATGAGTAGCTATTTTACAGAGGGTAAAGACATAAACGATGATGACTTTTTATTAAAAGTGATTGAAGATTTGGGCTTAAATGTGGAAATAGCAAAGGGTGTTATTGTATCAAATGATTTTAATGAAGCTTTAGACAAAGATCGATATGATGCTCAACAGTTAGGTGTACAAAGTGTTCCGTTCTTTGTTTTTGAAAATCGTTATGGTATTAAAGGTGCGGAGCCAAATGAGGTCTTCGTCCGAACTTTGCATCAAGCGGCGAAGATAGCAGGCATTCAACCAGTATTAAAGATGGTGGGAAATGGTGAAGCTGCATGCGTTGATGGGGAATGTAAATTATAGGAGAATGCTAAAAGCCGAGTACATATTGTGCTCGGCTTTTAGCAGGAAAGTATACATACTGCAAGAGGTAATAAGTCTTGTTTATTGTGTTATAGAACAAAAAAATATTGCATAATTTATCCATTTTTATCATCTGAATGGTTCTATTTATGGTGGGTGTGAGAAAAATCACATCGAAAAATATATTATTTTGCTAAAATATGGGTAATTATACAAAGGGGGGTATTGTAGATGAAACCTATAGTAGCAGGAGTAGCAGGGACAGTACTATTAGCAGGTACGCTTTTTGTGGGAGCGGTCATTAGCGACAAGATTTTAGGTGAAGCCAATGGCGAAACTCAAGAAGCAGCAGTACAAACAAAAATACCAACAACAGCAGCTGCTCAGTCAGTTGTCTATGCGCCGCCGAGTATTGAAGAAGTACCAGATGGACCTATGAAGGAAGCGATATTATACGGCTATGAGCTTGTAAATAATACATCTGTTGCTGCGGAAGAATATGTTGGAAATCAATTGTCTTGCACAAGCTGTCATGCAAGTGCAGGCTATGATGAGCAAGTGTCATCATTAGTTGGTGTTATGGCAAATTATCCGCAATATATTGGACGTTCAGGTGATATTGTAACAATTGAAGAGCGAATTAATGGTTGTATGGTTCGCAGTATGAACGGTAAAAAATTCGACGCGAATAGTAAAGAATTAGAGTCTATGGTAGCGTATTTCGCCTATATTTCTGAGGGGGTACCGATTGGTGCCAAGCGAGAATGGGCAGGTACAAGTGATATGAAAAATGTTCCTATACCAGACGTTACAAATGGTGAGACATTGTATGGTCAGTCGTGCATCGCCTGTCACGGAGCAGACGGCTCTGGTATTGGTGCTAATACAGGACCGGCATTATGGGGTGAAAATTCATTCAATGATGGAGCAGGTGTAGCGCGTATGTCAAAAATGGCTGGTTACATTAAAAATAATATGCCAGTTGGTGCAGCTGGTACTTTGACTGATCAAGACGCTGCTGATTTAGCTGCTTTTATTTTATCGCAGGATCGACCTGAGTGGGCAAATCATGATAAAGACTGGCCAAAAGGTGGACGTCCGAATGATATTATGAATAAAGAAAAACGCGAACAAGTAAAAAATGGCACAATAGATTGGGAAAAAGTGCTTTCTACTAATTAAATGAAAAGGGATGCTGCAGACGGCATCCCTTTCGTGTTATTTAAAATTATATGCTGTGATTATTTTTTCTCTATCAGTAGTCATATCTGTGAAATATTCATATAAGCAAATACCTAGGAAGGAGCCGGCAACGTTAAAGACGTTAGAGAAACCGTTATTTTGTAGAACCATTATAGCATTATAGCTTCTTTGACCTGATCGACAATGTACATAAACTGGTCTATCTTGTGGAATTTCGTCCAAACGTTCACGAAGCTCGCTTAACGGAATATTATGGGCATTAATGAGATGACCAGCATCAAATTCATTCCGTTCACGGACATCTAGGAAGTATGCATTATTTTCAACGAGATCTCGAACCTCATCCACTTTTACCTGCTTATAATGACCGTATAATTGGTTTTGGGCGACAAGCGCTGCTAAATTAACGATGTCACGTGCTGTGCTAAACATTGGAGAATATGATAACTCTAGTTCCTTTAAGTCATCTAATGTACCACCCATTGTAATCATAGTTGCCATAACATCGATACGTTTATCGGCATTACCTTTTCCAATCGCTTGCGCACCTAGGATTTTTCCTGTTGGTATTTCGTAAACAAGTTTGAAATGAAGCGGATTACTATCTGGCATTAAACCAACTTTGTCTGGTGCAATCAGATATACACTTTTTGCTTGGAAGCCATTTGCAAGTGCTGTTTTTTCATTTAAGCCCGTTGAAGCGCATGTAAGATCAAAAATCTGCACGCTCGATGAACCAATGACCCCTTTATTTTGTTGAGGCATATTATACATATGGTTGGCTGCTGCACGTGCTTGTCGTTGCGCCGGGCCAGCTAGTGCAAGGCGCGTTTGTTTATGGGTTAATTGGTGGAATACTTCTATGGCATCGCCTACAGCGTAAATAGAAGGATCTGATGTTACATAATTGGCATCAACTTGAATGCCGCCGAGTTCACCTATTGTCAAACCAGCTTCTTTCGCTAAAGAGGTTTCAGGACGAACGCCAATGGCTAATACGACAGCCTGTGCTTTCACCTTTTTACCAGAATTCAGTTCTACATAATCTGTAGCAACCTTAGCTAGGCCGTCATTGACAATGACATTAACTCCTTTATCCATCATTTCTTTCTGTAAAATTTGTGCCATATCATAATCAAATGGCATCATAATTTGCTGACTAAATTCAACGAGTGAGACATTAAAGCCAGCAAGTCTTAAATTTTCTGCAACTTCTACACCTATAAATCCGCCACCGATAACGGCAATATCTTGTATGTCATCGCTTTGTACATAACGATTTAAACGGTCAATATCCACGACATTACGAACAGTAAAAACATGTGAAGAATGAACGCCATCCAGGTTTGGAACAATTGGACTTGCTCCAGGGGATAACATTAACGTATCGTAGCTTTCCTCATATTCGTTGCCGGACTGTAAATCCTTTACAGTAATCGTTTTTTCCTGCCGATTAATATGTAAAACTTCATGGTTAACACGTGCTTCAATATTGTATTTGGTTTGAAAAGCTTGTGGAGTCATTAAGATCAATTTGTCGCTGTTTTCAACGATGCCACTTAAATGAAACGGTAAAGAGCAATTAGAGAATGAAACGTTAGGACCTTTTTCAAACATAATAATCTCAGCTTGTTCATCAAGACGACGAATACGTGCAGCTGTCGAGGCTCCACCTGCGACACCACCGACAACTAAAAATTTTTTACTCATATACAGACACATCCTTTTCTTGTTATATACATGCAAGGGTATTTTAGTAATAATAAAAGGTTTTTAAGGGTTATTCATGATGGAAATAACAAATAAATATTGCTATAAACAGATTATATACCCCTGTGGGTATATAATCAATAAAAATTACTCTGAAAAATTTTATTTATGGAAATAAATATGAAAAAAGTCAACGAATAGACAAAATCTTGAGGATGGACCTAGAAAAGAAAAAAATTGCTTAATTTTGTTATACTAGCAGTAATAGAAGGTAGCATCGGGGGTGACGTTTTGGTTTTTTTGAAGTTTTTAATCCAAATCATAGTTGTATCAGGACTCATTTATTTTGTAAGTGGTCGATTAATGGGTTCTAACATTAACTTTGTTCGGAGGGTTCTTTCTGTTGTGATTAGCGTGACGCTAACATCCTTTGTTTACTGGTATTCATATTTGCGCCATACAGATTTTTTATCCGAAACAATGATGCAAACTGTGACGGAGGTTAGTACACTTATTTGGATTGGTAGTATGCTACTTATTTCTATGCTGCTTTACCTTCTCTTTGAGCTTTTTGATCCGAGTGGTATTACAGCTAGAGATCAACGTAACGGCCAAAAATCTTTATTATTGCGCCTTCGTAGCTACTGGAGACAGCAAAAGCGCTTACGTCAGGTATTAAAAATAGCAGTGACAAACGGAGTTGTGCAAACGATTAAATATGCAAGACAACGTGAAAATGAAAAGGAGCTTGCAATTGCTTTAAGAGCTACTTTAGAGCAATGTGGTGGGATATTCATTAAATTTGGACAGGTCCTTTCTACACGAAAAGAATTGTTTTCTCCAATATTTATCGAGGAGTTGCAGAAGCTACAACATAGTGTGAAGCCTTTACCATCAGAACAGGTAACTCAAATTTTAGAAAGTTCACTTCCAAGGCCTATGAATGAAATATTTGCAAGCTTTCAAATGGAGCCTATTGCGGCGGCATCTATTGGACAAGTACATAAGGCACGATTGAATAATTATGATGAAGTCGTGGTGAAGCTACTGCGTCCTGAAGTGAAGGGGATAATGCGAGATGATCTCGATATATTAGAGGAATTTGCAAATTGGCTTGCAAGCAAGTCTACATGGGCTGAATCGCTCGGCTTTCGTGAGCTTGCTGGTGGATTTGCAGATGGATTACGTGAGGAAATTCATTTAGATATTGAGGTTCGGAATACATTGCAGGTGACTAATGCTCTTGCAAAAAGCGATTATAAGGTCAGGATTCCTAAAATTTATACAGAATATTGTCATGAAAATATTATTGTCATGGAATATGTACGAGGAAAAAGTGTCGCGCAAGGTACAGCTGAATTTAATCGTTTAAAAATAGATCGTAGGAAGTTTGCACAGACTGTTTTATATTCTTTCTTTGAGCAAATGCTTTTTTCAGGTATATTTCATGCGGATCCTCATCCGGGGAATATTCATATTGATGAAACAGATGGCACACCAATCTTACTTGATTTTGGGGCAGTGGGTCGTTTGGGAGCTACACAACAAGAAGGCTTGAAGTTATTTTTGATGGGTATTCAGCTGAACGATTCAAGTGTTTTATATGATGGCTTAACACTATTAGTTGAAAATGCTGATCATGCAGATCGTGCAAGGATGGAGCAGGCAATCGATCAAATTCTGTTGAAAATCTCTTATGTTGATCGAATTCCAACAGAAGAATTAATACATGCGTTATTTACGGTTGTCCGTGATTTCGGTCTTGCTTTCTATCCTTCAGTTGGTTTAGCACTACGTTCATTAGTAACTTTGGATGGTACATTACGAGTCATTGATTCGCGTTTTGATATTTTTACGGAGGCAAAAGATTTTTCTTCCACATATATGCGAGCATCTTTCCTCAAGCCATTTAAAGAACCGATGGCAACAAAGGAACGCTTGCAAGAAGAATTATCAATGCTTATTCCGACATTGCGCAAAATGCCAAGACGAGTCGATCAGCTGATTCAACGCGTGGAGAGCGGGAAAATTATTTTACATCATGATGTTTTCTCAGATGAACATAATGCCCGTTTTATTACACATATGTTTTCCCGTTTTGTGTTACTTCTCGTAGGTATTACTTTTGGCATTATATCTGTAGCACTATTAGCAATATCGCAATTTATTCATGATTCGTATGCAGTTTATTTAAATACAGCTGCGTACTTAGGGTTATTTTTGTGCGCTATTCTTTTAGTTCGTCTTTCTATACAAGCATTACGTTCAATGAAGCAATAGGTAGGGGGATATTTCCCTTACCTTTTTTTAGTTCATGAAAATCTAAGGTGAATATTACAAAAACATTACAAATTACCGAATGGTTCTATTGGTATTGAAGTGGATAATGTTGTTTTATAGAATAAAATAGTATTTTGTAGAATATTATATTATTTCAGCAAATATTACAGAAATATTTCGAGTTTTACTAAACTATTAAAAAGGCACGAAATAGTATAAAAGTTATGCTAATAATGCTAAACTTTAAAAGGCTAATATAAATATAAGAATAAATTAATAAATAGAAATCGTTCAAGTAAGTACATAAAACAGCACGGGCGAAATTGATTAATGAAGGGAAAGAAATTATCGTGGGTAAGCGCAATAAATGGCGTAAGTCGATGGTGCTAGCATTGGCGCTAGCAGGTGGCTTATTATTTAATACAGTTCAACCAACAGTAGTGCACGCGGAAGAAACTTCTCAACAAATGATTGAGAAGAAAGCTAAAATAGATGCAGAAGTTCAAGCGTTACAGGACGAATTAACAAAACTACAACAAGAGATTGATGAAAAAGTAAAAGTATTTAACCAAGTACAAGCTGATATTAAAGAAGTTGATGCAAGCATTGCAGAAACTGAAAAACGTATTGAGCAACGTTCAACAATTTTAAGTGAGCGTATGGCTGCATATCAAGCACAAGATAACACAGTAGGTATTTATTTAAGTGTTGTACTTGAAGCAAAAAGTTTTGCAGATTTAATGGATCGTGTTGTAGCGGTAAAAACGTTAATGGATGCTGACCAAGAATTAGTAGATCAACAAGAAGCAGATAAAGCAAGCTTAGAGCAACAAAAAGCAACATTAGATGAAAAACAAAAAGAGCTTCAAAAGCAATTCCAAGAGCTTCAACAAAAGGAAAGCGAAATGGAAGTAAAAAAGGCTGAAAACGAAGCAAAATCTCTTGCATTGAAAGCACAAATCGCGGATAAACAAGAAGAAGAACGTCTAGAAGCGGAGCGTAAAGCAGCAGAGGAAGAAGCGGCTCGTTTACGCGCACTTCAAGCAGCTACACCAGTAGTGCACGCGACAAACAGCAATGGAACTTCCCAAGATACTCCAAAAATCGTTATAGGGTCAGGTGCAGGCACTGCGTCTTCAGGTGATGCAATTTCAACTGCGAAGCAATTCCTAGGTCGTAGTTATGTTTGGGGCGGCAGCAACCCATCGACAGGATTTGACTGCTCAGGTCTTGTACAATGGTCTTACAATCAAGCAGGTGTATCTTTACCACGTACAGCATCACAACAATATTTAGCAACACAACGTATTTCAGCAAGTGAAGCAAGTGTAGGTGACCTAGTATTCTTTAGCTATGGTTCAGGCGTAGCACATGTAGGTATTTACTTAGGTAACAACACGATGATTGATGCCCAAAATAATGGTGTTGTCATTGAATCACTTGATTGGTGGAACCAATATTTAGTAGGCTTCGGTCGTATTCAATAAGCCTTACTATTCTATAGACGATTTAAATAGCAAAAAGGTTATCTTTGTAAGAGAAAATTACAAAGATAACCTTTTTTATTTTCATTCATTCAAATATTTCGTAGCGAAAATGAAAATTTGATTATTCTAAACGCCAAGATAAGGTGCTTAAATCTATATTTTAAAATTTAATCTAATAATACCTGTTTCTTTTAAAGCGATAAAGAAAACAATGATAAAGGGTCCTACAAGTAACCCGATAACACCAAATAATTGGAGTCCAATAAACATGGCGATTAAAGTGGGTAAAGTGGATAGACCGATATGTTCACCCATTAATTTAGGCTCGACTACTCGGCGAATAATGAGTAAAATAGCTGCTAAGATAAATAATTTTACGGAAATTGCAATGTTCCCTATTAATAAGTGGTAAAGCCCCCAAGGTGCCAAAATAATAATAGAGCCGAGGAAAGGAACAATGTCAATTAACCAGATAATGATTGTCAGGGTTATGGCGTACTTTGGTTGAATTAGTAGAAGGCCAATAAGTGTAACGCCTCCGATAATAAAGCTTACAAGTAAATGCGCCTTCATATAGCCGAAAGTAGCATCCTTTAAACGATTTGAGATGATCTTCAATTTGTTAGCAGTGCTAGGTTTTAAATATTTATAAGTGATCTGTTTTAATTTAGGTAAATCTAGCATAAATAAAAATAGAGCAATCATATAAACGAGAAGACTGATAAATAGACTGGGAATTTCTGAAAAAAAGGCAGTAACTTTGGTATAATTAAAGAAGTTTAAAAAAGATTCTTCAATTTTCTTTATGAAATCCATGGTTGTTTTTTGAAGCGAGGCACTTACTTCAGGTGGGAAGTCTTCTGTGTATTTAGAAATGTTTTCTTGCATGTTAAGCCACATTTCTGATAGCTTTGAAATATAATAGGGAGCTTGCTTTGAAACTATTATTATTTGAGACATAAGTTGTGTAATAGTAAAATAACAAATAATGGAAATTAAGATAACACTCATTATGTAAATAAAAGCAACTGCAATTTTACGGGACATTTTCCATCGCCGTTTAAAGAACATAACAATTGGTTCTAAGAAAAATGCGGTTATGCATGCTAATAGTATGGGAACAGAAACTGGGATAATAAAATATGCAGCTACGATTAAAGTAATAATCATAATTAATCTAAAAATCAGTTTCCCGGTATTAAATTTATTCATAAAATCACCTTCTTTACGCAAATTAAGTTAAGTGTACCATAAAAAGTTATAATAATTATTACGTTCTGAAACAATAAAGGTAGGGATGGATCATGGAAGAAGAGATTTTGAAACTTTTTGGGAATTTGACAGAGCGTGACCGTGATATTCAATGTGAGTCTTACGAAGAATTAATGAAAATTATGCAGGAACCGGTTGATTGGACATATGCTGTCTGGGAGCAACTTGTTCAAGCTCTTACATACAACGATGGACATGTACGTGCAAGTGCTGCACAATTGTTATGCGCATTAGCAGCAAAAAGTGATCCAGAAGAAAGGGTATTGGACGATTTCTTAAAGATTTGGGCAGTGACGTATGATGAAAAGATAGTAACCGCGAGGCATACTTTGCAGGCAATTTGGAAAATAGGTTTAGCAGGACAAGTACAAAGAGATCTAGTTGTTTCATATTTGGCTAAAAGATTTCAAACATGTATAGATGAACAGCATCCAACATTAATACGTTATGATATTATTGTATCCTTTAAGAAGTTATTTGATGCCACTAATAAACCAATACTGCTAGAAATTGCACAGCGTTTGATTGAGGAAGAGCAAGATGTTAAATACAAAAAGAAATATAAGGCAGCCATCCGTTCAAAATAATGGAATGGTTGTTTTTATATGGCTCATCACCAAAATCTGGGGATGACAAAATCAATGACCTGTTTCCAAACGTAAACGGAGGAAAAGATGGGCATCATTTCGGTAGCCAAAACC